>NZ_VZQP01000010.1:0-203525 GCF_014397655.1 Paraburkholderia sp. UCT31 | reverse complement strand
GTTTCCCCCTCCACCACCATTGCCGTTGGTGCCTGCGGCACCTCCGACGAATTCGGTGCCACCGGACGTCGTGGTCGAGGCATCCTGCCCGGTAGCGCTTTGTGACCAGTTTCTGGAGATGGAATTGTAGTAACTTTCGGCGCCACCTCCGCCGCCCGCTGCGAGCGCAAGCGTGCCATTGATTTGAACAAAGGTGCCGCCTCCGCCACCGCCGCTGCCCCACGAATCGCCATTCCAGTAATCCTGCGACCCAGTGAGGCCTCGTTGGCCTACGAGTACTCGCACGACCTGCCCCTGAGTAAGGGCGAAAGTGCCTCGCACAACGTTGCCCCTTCCGCCACTAAAGCCGGACGTCGCACCGCCCTGCGCACCGGCGGCCGTGATGACGTATTGACCCGAGACCGGAACCGTCCATTGCTGGATTCCATTCTGGACAGAAAAGCCAGCAGGCGCGCTCGCGCCGTAGGTGCTTGTGCATTGCCCCGGCGTCGGCCCCGACTGCCCGGTCGCGCCACAACTGGTCATCGTGATAGGCGAAAACGTGGCCGAGGGCGGTGCAACAGGTGCAACCGGCCCGGTAAGTCCCTTCACTACGACGCGGAATGAGTAGGACGGCGCCGCGCCAGCCGCGAGCGGGCAAAGAAGACTTAGTACGAGGGCAAGTTTCGAACGGTTCATTTTGATTGGTATGTAGGTCGATGCGCAAAGCACCACTGACCGAAGCAGCGTGCGAAGCCCTCCACCGGAGCGGCTTATGCGTATAGCGCTATGCACCTAAGCCGGGCACCGGACTGTCGGCTTCACAAAACGCACGTGGCGCCAAAGTTTTCTATACGCCTAAATGTCCTTAACCAACGGAACCCAAATGGCAGCCAAACATCACGAAGACGAGCAATCCCATGCGGCCCAGATGACGCCGGAGGAATTCTTGTCCGGGCCGAAAAAGCACGACTTCGGACAACCTGATAAAAGCCAGGCTGAGCAGGACGCGAAACAGGCCGTAAAGGCCGGCATGGCGTTCGCAGAAGGCGGCGTGGCCGGCCTCGCCACGCATGAAGCCGTGGGCTTCGTGATGGACAAGGAACAGCGCGACCACCGCCTTGGTCTGGTAGAACGGGCTCACGACGCAATCAAAGGCGAGAAGGGCGACAGTCTCGATAAACACGCCGCGCCGGCGGCCGTTCACGCAAAGGAAACGGCTCACGCGCAGGGCGAACACGGCCACGCCGGCCCTCCCGCGCAGCACCTCGACAAACTCGCGCAACATCAGGGTGCGCACGAGCCTAGCCATTCGGATGCCGGGAAAGCGCACGGAGCGCAAGCCGAGGCGCATCATGGCGGCGCGCAAGCGCAGCACCTTGACAAACTCGCGCAACATCAAGGCGCACACGAACCGCACCCACACCACGCAGCTCTGCACCACGCGGTTCAGGACCACATGCTGCGAAACGGCATGGCGCATGACTTGCACCGCTCACAGGACGTCGCGGCGGCGATTCATTCCGCGCTCGAAGGCGGCCATGGCCATGACGGCGCAGCGGTCAAGTTTCACCGCGAAGGACCGGCACTCGCCACGCTCGAACCGAAAAGCGCAGTTCTCAATGGGCCGAACGCGGTCGGCATGGAAGCTTTTGCATCCATCGCAAAGGACGGTATGCCCCACGACGCCATCGCAGCGGTACGCGAAGGCGCGGGACCGGGCCATGAGCACCGCAGCGACCTGCAGTTGATGGACAAGGTCGGGGCCGAAGGCCTGGCGGCGGTTCAGAAGGACGGTTTTCCTCACTCGGAAGTCGCTGCCGTTCAGCACGCGATGAACGAAAAGCTGGCTGATGCTGGCCTGCAAGGTGTCCAGGCAGACAAACTCGATGCCCTGAAGGCCATGACGCAAGGCCTCGAAAAGGGTGAGTCAGCGGTGTTCCTCGCCGACAAGGAGAGCGGTACGGGCAAGGTTGTCTCCTCGAAGGAACTCGACGGCGTCGAAGTCGGCGGTCCCATCAAGGTCGACGTCACGTCGGTGCGCGAACTTGCAGGGAAAAATGAAGCGAACAACGACCGTGCGCAGGACCGCTCCTTTGACAAGGAGCAATTGCAGGCGTCCCGCGAGAAGGACCAGGGCAAGGAGCGTGTGCAGGAAGCCACTATGGCGATGTCCATGGCCTAACGCCCCACGCGCCGACCGCTAAGGAGCCGCCAGCACGTCTGGCGGCTTTTCCTTAGGGCGCTTGCTATACCGGATATCCAAACCGACCAGACCGGGGGAAACATGGCCGACCAGCAAACGACGCAACAACAGAAAGACGCCGCTGACGCACAGAAGCGCAACACGGACGCCGCGACAGCGCGGGCGGCCGCAGAAAACGACTCGCACATGCCGGCAAAGACCGTGAGCGATGCACAACACGGCGCAACAGCGTCCGACGCCAAGGCGACCGAGAAACCCCTTGCAGCGGGAGAACTCAAGCACGACGACAAGGCCGCTGAAGCGCCAAAATCACCGGAGCAGGAACAGCCCAGCCTCCTGGAGCGTGTCGCTCGCGACGGTGTCGCCTACTACAACGGAGGCTGGAAAGGCGTAGTCGCTCAGGAAGGGGCAACGCTGCTTTTCGACAAGCTCCGTGAGCATGCCGACCCGAAAGATATGGCAGGTATCGACGCGCTCGAGCGCCTGACGAAGGACGGCCTTGCTTTCGGCACCGGCGGCTGGAAGGAGCTGCTTGCGCAGGAAGCATTCAATATGGCGTTCGACACGAACCACGACCGCAGCGGGGGCATGGCGGGCAAAGGCATGGGCGACGTCGCGGCCGCATTCGGCCTTCTCACCGAGAAGGGCGGCGACATGATGAAAATGCTCCAGTCTGAAGGCGGCCCGACGGCAGCTTTTGCCCCTATGTTCGCGGCACTCGGTGGCGGCCTCCTGGGAGAAAAGGTCGAAGGGGCCGCACTGGGCGCCGACAAGGTCGGCGGCGCGCAAGCATCGGGCCACGACGCAATCCAGGCAGCCATTGAGGACCACATGCTGCGCTCGGGTATGGCGCCCGACGTTCATCGTGCGGGCGACATCGCAGCCGCTGTCGTCACAGCCCTCGACCAGGGCAACGGCCATGATGGCGCGTCCCTGCAGTTGCATAAGGACGGCCCGACGGTCGCTACCCTGCAGCCCGCGAACGAAAAAGACGCGCCGGGCGCCATCGGCATGGATGTCCTTGCTTCTGTCGCGGAAAAGGGCGTGCCGCATGAATCGCTCGCAGCCATTCGCGAAGCGGTCGGCCCCGGCCACGAGCACATGAGCGACCTGCAGGTGATGAACCACGTAGGTGTGCGCACGCTCGAGCATGTCGAGAAGAACGGCATCTCACAAGGGCAGGTCGAAGCTGCGAGCGAGCAAGGTGGTCACGGCAGCAAGCTTGACGCTGTACGTGCAGTCGCCGACGCCGCACACGGCGAAACGTCCGGCGTGCAACGCGAACAGCAACTGGCAGCGCAGGAAAAATCGGCTGCCAGAACACAGGCGGCTGAAGCGACGATGACCATGGGATAAGTCCAGGTAACCGCCGGCTCAGCGCGGCGGCTATCTGGCCCGCCTGGCACGCTGTTCAGTTTTTCCCTTGCGTGAGGACGACATTCTTTACAAATAAGTCTTGCGCCCGAAAAATTATCAATGTAAACTCCTTTACATGCTGCTTCCCCCGAAACAGCGTCGAGCTGCAGATTTGTCCTCTTAAGCTTGGCTTCCTTGGCCCGCCGCGACTTGTCGCGCCGGGCCTTTTTTGGCTCTGAGGCCTCGGCGCGGTTCGTTCAGTGGCGAATTTGAACCGCCTCAGCGGCAGGGTGCCTCTGATGGCGGGTTTCGAGAGTCACGTTTGGACTCCCTTTGCCTCCCGGCTTAATCCGGCTTATCGGACCGGGCGTCGGCCTTCAACATCAATTCCTGCGCTAGTCGTCGTTCCTCAACAAAAGCCGCCACTGTTTCCCGGATGTCATCAAACTCGAGCCGTGCGCGGCTTCGCTGCAGGGTGTACCCGTGGCGCGCCAGGTACCAAAGGAGGACGTCCACGACATAAATCTGCGCGGTCATGGCCGAAATATCCTTTGCGGGATTTCCGTCGTCAATCTCCACAAACTCCTTGAGGGCCTGAAAGAAGTCCTTCGCCTCGTGAAAGTCCCGTAGGAACTCTGGCAAATGCTTGCCGTCGTCCCGCCATTTTCTCAGTGTTGCATCCAACTTTTGGCTCCCACGGTAAGACGCTGAAACAGGGCAGCGCCGGGCATTGTGCGTCGCTAGAAACGGGCATTTAGCGGCCGTGGCCGGAGCGCGAGAATCGCCGCGCCCGCCCCGGTATGTCGCCTAATCGCGCCAGAACGTTTTGTAAAGGTTTGACAACATTTTACGCATGTCCGTATAATTTTACAAATCCGGTGCTGGTCCGCGACCGCACGCTCACAAGAACGAAGGGTATATCCCGCATGATTAGTTATCAACGCAGCAACCGGCTCGTCGACGGCGTGGTCGCCTACAACATGCTGCGCAATCTCGGGGGCCTTTATCCTGACTTCGAGTACTGGTTCATCAACAAGTGCCTTCCGGGCATCATGGTCGGAACCGACGAACTGATTCTGGCCCGCGATAGGGAGCATGTCATCGGCGTCGCCCTCGGAAAGAAAAGTGAGGGCGAGACGAAGCTGCGCTGCGTGCGAGTGGCACCGGGGCGAGAAAACAGCGGAGTAGGAATTCATCTCGTCGAGCACATGCTGAAGGCGCTCGACTGTGACCGCCCTATGTGCACCGTCGCAGAGGAACACCTGCATCAGTTCAGTCGGCCGTTCATCAATCACTTTGGCTTTAGCCTGACTCAGGTTGAGAAGGGCATGTACCGCAGAGGCAAGCTTGAGTACGTCTTCAACGCGACCGAAGGACGTCAGCATGCGAACTGAACACAGCAGGACGGATACACCCATTGGTGCCGGCGAGCTACTGCGCGCGCCGTCTTTGCAGCAGATTCCTAAGTCAGTCGTCCCTCAGCGGCTGTTCAAGCCGGCCGGATGGTGTCTCGTGTGCATCGACTACAGTGTGGGAGGCGTGGAGGAGTCGTACCGTACACCGTTTCACGACGGCCGTGGGAGTGCCCGATAATGCCGGCGTTCAACCGTTTCGACATCTGTGAGGCACACGCAGTCCTCGAATGGGACTACAACGTTGGCGGCTGGCTGCGCGAGCGACCATCCAATCGTCGGCGCATGGAAGCGACCGCTGTGCAACTGCACCGCATGCAGTTTCGCCCGGCACCAACGCTTTCCTATGAGGCGCTGTCCGAGAATGGCAAAGCCATCTATCACGCGCTCCGACGGAGCTATAACCTGCCGCGCTAGGTCAGCCCCGACATGTCGTCGATGCTTGCGCCCCGGGTGTACAGCGGGATTTCGCCAAGGGCAAGATTCAACAACAGCCGGTAGCCGGTATTCGCCTTTTGCGGTTCCAGGCCGTAGGCCCGGTTCACGCGGCGGACGACATGCCGCGTTCCTTCTCAATGCGAAGAAGCCGCGCCGCCTCTCTTTCCGCATGCGAGGCCTGACGCGGAAACTTCCCCCGAAAGAAAATCCATTCGCGAGTGCGCAACTCGTGCAGGCGGTCGGTCAAAGCCGAACCGCGCAGGCCTTCAAGTTCCTGAAGCTGCTCAAGCAGCAGTTCGTCCGCGCGCCTTTCTGCCTCCGCCTGAAGCTGCCGAGCCTCCGGAAACGAACGGGCAACACTGCGCAGGAAGGCAGGTATGGTCGGGTCCATGTGCTGGACGACTTCTCGTAAAGTTCTCGCGCGCCGCACTTGCCAGGCTTGCGCCGAAATGTTGCCTCGGGCCTGTTCCATCAGCAGGTGTAGCGTCGGGTCAACCGTCATCATTGTCACCTCTGCCTGAGCTTGTTGGTCTTGGCGAATCTCAAATCAATGGTGATAGTTTACGGGAAAGCCGACACGCAGTCACCACGATTTTCCACGGCTGGACTCCTTGGCAAACCTGGAGCCGGGACCGTAGTCAACCGGGTGCAGAGCCGATAGAATTCATCCTAAAAGGGGGGGCAAAGGTGAGACTTTTCGGGAAGACGCTAAGTAATTCGCGCTATCCTTGATTTGGTGGCGGAACATCGTGTACTCATCGAGGAGAGCTGGAATGGCTTCTTTCGCAACGGCAGTTAAGTTTGACGACGACAGCTTCACTGTGGTCCTGCGGGATGGCCGAGAGCTTCGTGTACCGCTATCCTGGTTCCCGGTGCTGGCTGCCGCGACACCCGCGCAACGAGCAAAGGTCCGCATCTCGAAGTCCGGGGCCGGCCTGCACTGGGACGACATCGACGAGGATATTAGCGTCGCGGGTCTCCTTGAAGGACGTGGGGACCTAACCACTCGGCAGGCAAACAGCATTACTTGATTGAAAAGCCCGGATATCCTCCGGGTTTTTTTCAGGTCACACGCGCCCGCGAGGGATGACTGCGAACTTGCCGGCCGGCGGAGCGAAGAGACGCTAGACGCGGGCGCGGTAGCGCGCCAATGCCCGGCTCAGCGACAGATTGAGCTTGGCACCGTCTGCTGATTCACCGGACCAATGAGCGGCCTGCGACGTACCCGCCGGAGCTAGCGAATCGGTCTTGAGCGCACGGGCGTCATCGCCCAAGGGACTGCACCATTCCGTCACCGCGCCGAGCGCGTCACGCACCCGCAACAGGATTCTTCCGCATGTATCGAGGTCGAACCTGTCGTCCGCGCCACGCAGCTTGCCTTCCATATCCACCCAGAACGGACGGGTACCAGCGGCCCGATGAATTCGGAAAAGCTCGCCCGTGATGTTCTCAAGTCCGAGGCCTCCCGCGTAACCGCATGTGACGTGTGGCAGCGCCTCGGGCCAGACTTCGGGACTTGCACCCCGGCCGCCCGACGCGTCAAAGAGAACCGTCATCCGGTGGACGATTGGCGCGAGCGTCGCGCATGCGTCCGAGTTCGCCTGATTGTGCTGGATGATGAAGGTATGCGGGAGTCGGTTGGCGACCGCCGCAAGGCTATCGAGGTCCTTCGGGCTACGTGTCTGGTTAAAATTCAACTGAACCCGGTCGAACCCCTCGAGCTTTTTCAGTATGCGCGCATCACCCAGGATAAATGCGTCCACGTCCCGGCCGCACAAGTGAATTGCTTTCTTGACGTCGGGACAGGCAGCAACAAAGCGATGCACCCACTCATCGGTCGGATAGCGAGGCGTGCCTGCGCGCGCCGCGCTCGACAGGACCGCCCATTCGACGCCAACGTCCAGAAACTCACGCGCGAGCGCGCGGAGCTCCTTCGGGTCCGTACCGTCATCTGCACCGGTCATGCTCACATGCATCAAGCGCATGGGGTCTCCTCCTTCAAAGTGAGTTGAGAGCTGAACCGATTTTGGTCAAACACAAGGTGGACTTCTGTCGCTCAGCTTCTGTCGCTTGGCTTGCGTCGGTGCCCATCGTCACACTCCCAATGTGTGGCCAAGGTCTAGACACCGAATTTAGTTCGCTTGCAGCCGTCGGACGTGCCCGGCGAAGGATTCGACACCGCGCGTTTTACGCAGTTTTTGCTCGTGTCGTTTAAAAAGTGAGTTTTTGCTGGCTATAGGACTAGTAGCCGGCGTGTGAGCGCCTTTTTTCAACCTTCCACTGTGTAGTGAGTAGTACACATGCAACAGCATTTCGGTGACTTCATCAAGCAGTCCCGGATGGCGTTGAGTGAGGCGAGGGGACAGCAGTACTCCTTGCGGCAGGTAGCAGGGCGAGCAGGGCTGGAACCGTCCTACTTGAGCAAGATTGAGCGAGGCCTGGCCGACCCTCCCGGCGAGGAAGCCATCACGCGACTCGCACTGGAGCTCGAGCTGGATGCAGACATGCTACTGGCGCTTGCAGGCAGAGTGTCATCGGAGCTGCAGTCGATTATCCGGAAGCGACCCTTGCTCTTTGCCTCGATGCTACGCGAACTCAAAGATGCCCCGGACACCGCCATCCTTCGCGTAGTCCGCGAAGTTAGAGATGGCAACTGGTAGACCCATTTTTCTATTAGGAGAGTAAGACATGCTGCAAATCGAACGAGATTCCCTGAAGTTCAGTTTCCCCGAAGTCCATAAGGACGCCGTGTGTCATATCACGTTCCAGCGCACTTTGCGCATCCCCGACGATAACCGTACCCATGGCCTTCCGTGCGGCCTCGGCGCTTTTCCGCTCTACCACGTGGACGACTATGCGGAACGACTGCCGCGCGCGTGGAAAGAACACGGCGGCGTGTTCCTGCCGATGGCCAAGGCCGAAGCGATGTGGATTCGCTTCAACGCATCGTTCCCATTTGCGGTCAAGATTGCGGCCGGCAAAATCAACGCGGTCAATGGGCATGCGTGGACGCCGGGACTCAAGCGCAGCACTCACTCGCTGCTGAACGACCACGACCGCCTCTATTGCGGCAGCCCGTCGCCCACGTCTGGCGGCGTGTTCAACGCCAATATCGCCGACTGGCTGTCTTCGTCGCAAAAGCCGGCAGACCCCGAGCAAGACTACATGGTGCTCTCGAAGCAACCGTGGCTCGACGGCTTCGCGGTGGGCGAAGGCAAGGTTCGGCAGTTCGTCGCGATGCCGATGGGCGAGGGGTACACCGTCGAAGAGCAGCTCACTGGTGTCGCTGAGCACGGTGGACTACAAATCATCGTCATTCCGTTGAAGAAGGAGCACTACACTCCGCCACGGCCGTCCCCGTTCCGTGGGCTTCCGGGCAACGTGACATTTTCAGGTGCGGTTGGCAGTGTGATGACAAACACGATGTGCTCCACTCAAGCATTTGGCGCCCTCGCTCAGAACGCAGAGATGGGTCTAGGCGCCGGCGGCCTGATGAAACAGGAAATCTACGCGGACGACCGCCCAATCGAGCACTGGGACCAGGCGAGCAGCAGCCGGTGTTTCGTGCACCTGCTGTCGAGCGATGCTTTCGAGGCCGTGACCGGCAAACAGCCGCCACCGTCGCCCGTCACCATCGATGAGTACCGCCGGCTCGGCATGCCATTCTTCGACTACTTCGACGCGAACGAGAAGGCTCTCCCGGGTTCCAAACGACTAGCCGGCGTGGACAGCATCGCGGCGAAGGCTATCAAGAAGGGCGAGACGGTGCTCCCGGAAGAGCAAGGCGCGGGTTTCGTCGCCGCCCCAGTTCAGCTGAAGCACCCCCGCCCCACGGGAATAGTTCGCGAAGGGAAGTTCTAATAGGCCAGCGCGGGCGATTGCACAAACGCCCCGCGACAGCGGGGCGCGACAGTCTGCGCTAGGCGGTCACCTCATTAGTCCATGCTTCGGACAAGACTTCAGCCTGGAGTACAACGGTCTCCACCGCTCTAGCCTCGTGGTCTAGGGGATACTTGTGGCGCTTCAAAATGGTCCGAATGTTCTTGCGGATTTGAGCTCGCACGGTTTCGCGTACCTGCCAGTCGACTGAAAGCGAATTCCGTAACTTCTCCGTAAGCTCGTGAGCGATAGTCTTGAGAACATCGGGACCCAATGCGCGTACCGACGCCTCATTTGTCTCCAGCGCGTCGTAGAACGCCACTTCGTCAGCAGTCAGTCCGAGCTCGCGGCCCTTGTCAGCTACCTTGTTGAAATCTTTGGCCATCGCTAGCAGCTCTTCGATGACCTGGGCCGTTTCGACGGTGCGGGAGCGGTATCGTCGCAACGTATCGTTCAGGAGGTCCGAGAACCTCTTGTTTTGGACCACATTGGTTGCAAATCGGCTTTTGATGTCGTCGCGCAGTAGCCGCTCGAGCAACTCGACAGCGAGGTTCTTTTGCGGCATCTTTGCGACGCCATCGAGGAAATCGTCCGAAAGAACCGCAAGATTAGGCTTTTTCAGTCCGACGGCGTCGAAAACGTCGACAACACCCGAGTCCGCAACCACGATGTCGGAAATAATTTGCTTGAGCGCTTGCTCCTTTGCCTGGTCCGTCAAACCCTTGTCGGCGCCGTTGTGCTTGACCAGTACGCTGCGGACCGCCTGCATAAACGCAACTTCTTCTCGGTATGGCTTTGCGTCGGAAAACGTGCTGCACAAAGCATAGGCTTTCGTCAGGACAAGAACACAGTCAGCGAACCTTTTTTTTCCGTCCGGCTGGCCGAGAACATGGTCTGCCGCGCCGGGGAGGACACCCATGCCGTTGGTCCTGAACGGGGAATAGTCGTAGCCGCTCAGAATGCCCCGGGCAACATCCAGCTTTTCAACGGCAAGTTCGAGTGCCTTGGAAACATCGGCCGCCGGAGTTCCTCGGCCCTTGCTCGTATATTGCGTCACTGCATTTTTAAGGTCGCCGCCGATACCGATGTAGTCGACAACCAGACCGCCGGGCTTGTCCTTAAAAACTCGGTTGACGCGGGCGATAGCCTGCATGAGATTGTGGCCCCGCATGGGTTTGTCCACATACAAGGTGTGCAGGCACGGCGCATCGAAGCCCGTGAGCCACATGTCTCGAACAATCACCAACTTCAACAGGTCCTTCGGGTCCTTAAATCGACGCTCCAGCATCTTTTTGACTTCAGGCGGGTGGAGGTGAGGGCGGAGGTCAGCGCTATCGCTGGCCTTGCCCGTCATGACAATTTTGACTGCACCCGTGGCTGCGTCGGCACTGTGCCACTCCGGATGGATTCGCACAATTTCGTCGTACAGCTTCACACAGATTTCCCGGCTCATCCCTACGATGAGCGCTTTCCCCTCAATGACCTCCAGCCGAGCCTTGAAGTGGTCCAGTAGGTCTGCGATAAGGATGGCGACGCGTGAAGGTGTCCCCACAACTTTCTCCAGCGCGGTCCATCTTGACTTCAGGTCTGCCTGCGCCGATTCCTCCTCGTCCTCGACAAGGTCATCGACATCTGCATCCAGCGAGGGCACTTCATCGTCCTTGAGCGCAAGCTTGACCATACGAGGCTCATAGAAGAGGGGGACTGTCGCACCATCCTCGACGGCCTGCTGCATGTCGTAGATATGGATGTACTCCCCGAAGACCGCGCGAGTATCCTTGTCCTCCGTGGAAACGGGCGTACCAGTGAAAGCGATGTAGGTCGCGTGGGGGAGCGCGTCGCGCAGATGCTTGGCATAGCCGTATTTCATGCCCGCGCTGGCCACTTCGCCGCCGAACCCGTACTGTGAACGGTGCGCCTCGTCGACAATGACGACTACGTTAGAGCGAGGGCACAACTCTGGGAGCGTATCCTCATCTTCACCGGGAAAGAACTTCTGAATAGTGGTGAAGATGATGCCGCCGGACTTCTTGCTAGTAAGGATGCGGCGAAGCTCTGGTCGGGTCTTGACCTGCACGGGGGTCTCCCGCAATAGGGCGGATGCCTCGGAAAAAGTGCCGAAGAGCTGCCCGTCTAGGTCGTTACGGTCTGTAACCACGACGACGGTAGGATTCTTCATGTCGGGGTCCGTGAGCACCTTGCCCGCAAGGCACACCATCTCGATGCTCTTGCCCGCTCCCTGCGTATGCCACACAACACCGCCCTTGCCATCTCCCCCCGGGCTGCTGGCGTGCACAATTTGGCGATGTGCCTCCCGGACCGCGTGGAACTGATGATAGCCCGCTATTTTCTTGATGAGCTGCGCACCGTCTTGCTCGAACAAGACAAAGTTTTGAATGTAATCCAGAAAGAGTTCTTTCTCGAACACACCGCGAATTGTCGTTTCGAGCGAACGGCAAGACCCTTTCAAAGGGTCCAGTTCCTTGCCATCAATGGTGCGCCAGCCCATGAACCGCTCTCGGTCCGCCGTGAGAGAACCAATGCGGGTCTCGACGTTGTCGGAGATGGCTAGCAATACGTTAAAGTAAAAGAGGTCGGGGATGTCCTCCTTGTACGTCTCCAGTTGCTGAAACGCCTGCCAGACATCCGTGTCCTCGTCCGCCGGATTCTTGAGCTCGATGACGCCCAAGGGGAGGCCGTTCAGATAGACGACCATGTCTGGCCGCCGCTTGCGCCCAGGCCCCTGGACAGTCAGCTGATTCACCACCAGCCAGTCGTTATTGGCCGCGTTTTCAAAGTCAACTAGGCGAGCTCGGTCCGACCGCAGAACACCCTTGTCTCGGTACTCGACAGGGACTCCATCCTTAAGCAGCTTGTAAGCTTCTTGGTTTACCCGGACCAACGCCCGACTGCTGAATCTCTTGAGGACGGAGACCACGCTCTCAATCGCCGATGCCGGCAAGTGGGGGTTCAGGCGTTTCAACGAATCGGTGAGGCGGCCGACCAGCAAAACCTGCTTGTAAGTGTCGCGCTCAGGGGTAAGTCCGCCGGGGGAAATGACGGCGCCTGGTTCCACTTCATAGCCCAAGGCTTCAAACCAAGTAAGGGCCAGCTTTTCTACAGCGTCTTCGTTGATTTCGTTCATTATCTTTATTTACTTTTACTTTTTTGAACAGGTTTGAGCAGTCCGCCACCTGCCCGGCAGTTGTCGCGAAAGTCCGGCAGACGGATGGCGCCCGAAATCAGTTTAGGGAGGAGACTGTCGCGGAACGCAGATAGAGTCTCTTGTTCATGGATGTTGTGCTCGATGACTGCCGCTGTGGAGGCGGCAATCTCTTCGAATTTGGAGATGAGCCTGCGCGGGGGCACCCGAAACTGGGGAATTTCTAAGCCAGCGCGACTTAGCATATTGACGGTACTTCCGTTGCAACAACCGATAATTTGCTCGCGTACCGCAGGGCTGCGAAGGGTCCAAAACAGAAACTGCGTTTCTAGCGGGCTTCCCGCTTTGAATCTAACTCGGTAAACATGCTGCGAAAAAATTCCATCGGAATATCGGCGCGGAACAATCGCGGGACTTCCGATAAGCCGGTGCTCGTGCCCTTGCTCCGTATTTGCTACTAGGATGTCGCCTTTGACTACGGTGTGTTTGGCCTTGTAATCCCCTTTGTAATGCTTCAGGCCGGCATACTTGTAGCCGCCTCCTTCGAATATCGAGTTGAGGTTATGCATGGGCACGCCTTCGTCTGCGTTGCAAAGTCCGGCACCCTTATAACTCAAGCCGCGCTCTACCTCGAGGTGCTCTTGCAGGCGGTCAACGGCCCATCCCTTTGGAGTTGGACCCAACTCCGAATCTTCGAACTCACTTGGAAACAACGCCGCCGTCTCCGCGTCCATTCCGGCCGGCGCTCGCCCCTCAACCTTTGCCTTCACCGGGTCGAACTCAACGAACCAGGACTTGAAGAGCGTCTGGACGATTGCTTCTAGAGTCTTGTTGGTCGCACGGAGGTTCTCGATGCGGTCGTCGAGGGTACCGAGAACGGAGGCGATTTGTGATTGCTCCGTCTTGTCAGGCAGTTCGACGAAGAGCTTCTTCAGGTCGGCCACCTTGACATGCCCCATCGTTGTCGCTTGGTCCGCAACGATGCCTTCGAAAGTTGGCAACAGCCACGTTAGCAAGTAGCGGAGGTACCCCTGATGTACCATTTCGCGAGCCTGCACCTTAAAGATATGCTGATTCAGTACTGCCGGTCCGCCCGTCCAGTGGTAAATACCAACTGACGCAGACCAGGCAAATAGTAAATCTCCGGTATCTATCCGATGCTTGTCGAGCGGTACCGACGCCAGATGTTTTGTTGAGGGGCCGATTCCGTTGTTGAGCTCCCCGATTTTGATAACGGGGAACCCTTTCTCGCCAAGCTCCCCCGAGGCGCAAGCACGGCCGTTGATAAATTCGGCAATGTCATAGAGGATATACGGTATGCGGTTAGACGGCATAGCCTAGCCCCCCTAACTTGCTTCGAATGACGTCGACCAGCGCCGCGCCTCGCTCCAGCTGCGATGCCAGCACAAGCGTCAGCGCTTTCATCTTTTCTTCGAATTCGCCTTCAACCTCGGTGGACTCCTCAGTGCCGACATACCTGCCCGGCGTGAGCACGTAGTCGTTCGCAGCGATTTCCTCCCGCTTGACCGACCGGCAGAAACCGGCAATATCCGCGTATGCCGCAGGCTCTTGGCCCGAGGGTCTCTCGACTTCCCCGTCTTGGCGCCAGAGATGGACCGCCCGGGAAATTCTCTGAATGTCCTCCTCATCGAAAACCCGCAGGGTGCGGGACTCCATGCGGCCCAGCTTACGAGCATCGATAAACAGCACTTCGCCACGACGGTCACGCCCGTGCTTGCGCTTGTCCTTGCACAAGAACCACAGACACGCAGAGATGGCGGTGTTGAAAAATAGATTGTTCGGAAGCGCCACCATCACTTCAACCACATCGTCTTCAACCATCGCTTGCCGGATGGCCCCCTCGTTATTCTGACTCGAAGACATCGTCCCGTTCGCCATCACCACGCCGGCTTGACCGGATGGCTTCAGGTGCCAGAGGATGTGTTGCATCCATGCGAAGTTCGCGTTGCTGTCGGATGGGACGCCATAAGTCCAACGCTTGTCGACCTGGACTTGGTCAGCACCCCACTTTGAGATGTTGTACGGTGGATTACTCAGGCAGTAGTCGAACTTCTGGTCGGGATGCTGGTCGGCCAGCAGCGTGTTGTCGGCCTGTTTGCCCAGGTTGAAGTCCATACCGCGAATGGCCAAGTTCATGGCGGCCAGCTTCCACGTCGTGGAGTTACGCTCCTGACCGTAGATGGAGATGTCGCCAGCACGCCCACCGTGCGCTTCGTTGAATTTGCGAGACTGCACGAACATGCCGCCCGCGCCGCAGCATGGGTCGTACACTCGGCCTTTGTGGGGCGCCAGCACTTCTACCAAAACTTTGACGATGGATGAGGTAGTGAAGAACTCGCCGGCACCTTGACCTTCGGACAGCGCGAAGTTTCCCAAGAAGTATTCGTACACCTGCCCGAAGATGTCACGCTCCGCGTCCGCGTCGGTGAATCCTAGCTCGCTGATGAGGTCCACAATGGACCCAAGCGCATCGGTAACAGTCGTCGAGTAGACCTTGTTGAGGACGCCCTTCAACGGTGCGTTCTCGTTTTCAATGGCAAGAAGAGCGTCGTCGATGACGCGCCCCAGGTTGGGCTGCTTCGCACGGTCTTGGATGTAGCCCCAGCGGGCTTCTTCTGGAACCCAAAAGACGTTGTCGCTCAGGTAGTAGTCGACCTCTTCCAATGCGGCCGCACGCTGGGCAGGGTCGTCTAGGTAGTCGTCATGTTCCGGGTTAGCGAGGTCGGCGACCAGTGCGACACGCTTGCGCTCGAACGCGTCGGATACGTACTTCAGGAATACTAGGCCCAGGACAACGTGCTTGTAGTCGCCGGGGCTGATGCTGCCTCGCAGGGCTACTGCGGCATCCCACAGGTGCTGCTCGAGTGACTTCTTCTTGGGCTCAGCTTTTTTGCGAGCTTTGGTCATTGGTTTCTGAACTGCTGCTTCTTTTTGTTCCGAGGGCACGTAGAGCTCCGAGAAGGAGCAGCGCTGTATCTTTCGTTACATTTCCTCGAAACTTCTCGCTATATGCCCTTTTTACGCCGCTCCACTTTTAAGTGGAAGATGACCCGCTGGTATCACAGTCGAGCTTCGAATACATAGGCAGAGCGTTTAGACACAACCCGCGTGCGGCCTGCCGATTGCGGCACGGAGGGTCTTGCAGACCGACACAGGACTGTAGTAGGGAGAAGGACCTATACTGGCGAGGACAGCTAGACACGAGGGGTCTATGAAAGAACGCACCAACGAAGCAATGGTTCAAGACGCGGCACCGGAAGGTTTCATCTCGGTACAAGACCGTCTTCCGACGTGGACGGATGGCCGCACTACCGACAGAAAGGTCTACGTTGAAGCTCGACGAGAGTACGGGGCGATTCGGGAAGTTGGTTTTTACCTAGCAAGTCCGAACGGCGCCTGGGACGACTCGGACTACGCACCGGGGATGCGAGTGACTCACTGGAAGCCGAAAAGAGGAATCAAGGAATGAACGAAGCAACACAGAAAGTGCTCGATGGTCTTCAGCTGGACAGGTCCCCTTCTGATAGCGTTCGCGCGCAAGTTCTCGCTGCGATTATCGCGTTCGCGCGAGAAGTCGGAGACGCGGACCTCTCAGAAGGCGCAAGGGCGAAAATGCCCGCTGCAAACCCGTTCCGGCCACCACCCGAGTGGAAGGAGCGCTACCTCACCGGACTCGAGGAGGTAGCCGACGAAGACTGCGGCGTGTATTTCAGTGAGGATGGCGAGCGCTACAGTGTCGAGTACTGGCAGAGTTTCTCTGACGAGCAACGGGCGGCGCGTCTTGCCGACCCGGAACTCGGGTACGAGGATGGCCAAACCGATGGAACCCATCTGAATGGTCCGCTGCCAACGTCCGCATGGATACTTCACTATCTTCGCGGCGTACGGGCGAAAGCAACTGACTCAGTTGCAGAGTCGCTCGAACACCTAGGTCAGCGTCATGCCATTACGTGCTGGCAAGCCTTCACCGATGAAGAACGTTCGGTGCGGGAAGGCGAGCCGGAACACGGATATGCGGACGGCCGGGATGATGCTGCTCGACTGAACGCCGAATAAGCGACACACAGTCAAATTCAAATTTTGATTTGTAAGCCTCGAGCCTTGACACGGCCCGAGGCTTTCTCTTGGGGTCCGCCGCGTACGGATAAACAACAACGCTATTGGAGCTATCCATTTCGTCAAGGCGTCGTGCTCATGAGGTGTCCTCCGTGTCAGCTCCCAAAATGCAAAAGCCGTCGATATTTCTCGAACACCGTCTTTCTTGCTTTTCTCGTCGCATGGGCGGCGGCGGGCATTTCAATACATCGTTGGAAACAGCAGGTCGCGCAGGAGCAGAAACAGTTGAGTGCCGCCTTCAACAAGAATGCGGACCTTGTTGCTAAAGAGCGCAAGCTTTACGCGCCTTGTCTCGACATGAACCCGGAGACGAAAGCGGGGCGCGACTGCTTCGTTGCGGTTGCGCCGAAGCTCACGGACTGGCAAACAACCCGAGCGGCCGCATTGCAACTCAGCCGTTGGATTAGCGTTCACAGGGACGACGCGGCGGCGCGGAACTCCGCCATTGCGCTGATGGACCGGGCGTGGAGCTCGTGGTATCGGGACTATCAGCCCGAGTATGCCAAGCTCGACGCGCTCAACGAGACCACCCGCAATTTCGTCCTCGTGCGGCTCGCTTTGCCCAACAGCACAGCGCCGAAGTTCGAGAATCTATTGTATCGCCTTACCGAAGCGACTGAAGTGGGAGTGCTGTCTCCCGAAGCGGCGCAGCGCCAATTCGACCGCTATCGAGAGCACGGAAGCGGCTTCTGGTAAGCGCATTCCCTTCGTCCACGTCGCCCTGTACGCGCACGTCACGGCACACCCACTCGGAGAAAAGAAGAACGTCACGCCGTCGAGCAGTGTTTGACATTTTAGCTAGACGGTTCAGGACAACTCGAACCGGTGGTGAAAACCATGTCGAAGAAGGAAAAGAAGGCGCAAGTTCAACACCTCACCCTCGATTATGTGCGCAGCCTAGTGCCGCTCGACATGTCGAAAATTGGGGTTCTTCGTACCGGCCAAAGCAAGGTCCGGTCGAAAAAACCCAAAGGCCGGAAAAAATAAAGCGCGCCCAGTCCGCTGGCAGCTAAGCACCGCATCATTTCAAACAGCCACGCTCCGTCGTGGCTGTTCCTGTTTTTGGACCTGCTTTAGCCTCCCGCTGTCGTTCTGAGCGCCGGCAGAAGGGAAGAACAGTCCCTGCTTCGCGCACAAAGGTTCCGCGTCCTGCCTCACACGTCCGCTCGGCCGCACCCCTCTGCATCTCGGCACGATACCGTCCAGTCCGAGCGCATACCTATACACATCGTAGGCGCGCACTGTCGCCTTCCGTCTGCGTCCCATCCCGGGAATGGTGAATTAAACAGTGTTTTGAGGAAACACCCCTGAGTACCTTCGTCTATCCCGCGAAGCGTCCTTCGGTAATGCAGGCAATCGACACGATATTGAACGTGATGTGGCGCTTCAAGCGCATATTCGAAAGGAAATCAAAATGCTGCACATTTACAATGCAAAGTCCGCCAAGAAAGCCGCTCGTGCTTTTGAGAAGTTCGCTGAAAAGCTCGGCATGTCTTTCAAGCATGGTCAGGCACTTGACGCACTCGCAATCATGACCGGCTTCCAAAGCTGGGCAGGGCTTGAGACCAGTGTCTCCGAAGAGGCTCTGAATGCAAGACTTGGAGAGGTCGAGCGTCGGCATATCGCCGACAACGCCGATAACCGTTACGGACAAGAGGCTGCTGTGGTTGCTCACAACGGCTTCGAACTTCGCTACGATTGCGACCAGGAGCTGCTGACGTATGTGCGTATATGTGACCCACTCGGCCGCGAAATCGCATATTGGGTTTCGGAGGAGTGGGAAGCCGACCCGCAGCTCGTAATGGGGGCTATTCTTGGCGCGCTTACGCAGGGCCGGGCCGTAACCCTCATCAACGGCAAGAGGGCTTCGGCGCCGGAAGCGAAGGAAAAGGACCCGGTTATCCAGGATGTGCCCTTCGACAACGTGTCCAATGTGTTAATCAACGGTGCTCCGTACCCCGTACGCTACCGCGACGGTGACGTACTCGCGAAGCTCCTCGAGGAAACGATGGATTCCGACGAGGAAGGAGACTGCTACCACGTCGCTCTTCAGCTATGCGATGACGAGGACGGACTTCTTTTCGAAAAGGTCATCACTCTCGCGACTCTTCGGGGGATGAAGTGGTCTGCAACCAAGCAGGCGTTCATCGGCGAAAACGGGCACGTGTACGAGTTTTACGTTCAGCGCAAGTTCGGTACTGCCTAATCGAAACGAGTGACGGTTGGTGCTCGTAGCGTGCGACGTCTATCGCGCCGGCGAGCACTAACTTTTCTGATTTCACCCGAGCCCCGTATCCCCGGGGCTCTTTTTCGCGCGGCGGCGTCCGTTAGCCGGCAGTCAAGCCAGACACGACCGACGGCGCAGGATGTCGCGCATTCGCTGCCACCTGCTCTGCGTGATGTAGCCGGGGAAGCACAAGCGGCTACAGGGGCCGCTCAAGGAAAAGCCCGCGACAAAGTCGCGGGCCGAATCAAACGTTATGTGTTACGGGTTGCTACACCGTGCTTTTCGTAGTTGCCGCTGCAAACCCGGCATTGCCGCGCAAGTCCGGCTCGTAGTCCTCCGGTACGGCAAAGACGGCATGAAGCGTCGTCGTCCCGACCATGCTCCACGTACCTTCGAACGAAATCGTTTTGCCTTCGAATCGCTTGAGGCTCTCGACGGTCTCCCCCACCGGAAGCTCGAACAAGCGAAGCCAGTCGGCTTCCTCGGGCAATGTGTCTACCCCAGCGTACCTCCTGAGGGTGCCGCGAGCCTTCCGCGCTTCGAGGAACTGCGTCAGCTGCGGCGCAATCTCGAAAGGCACCTCCTCGAACTCCTCTTCCACCGTGCGCTTCATCATGACGAGGTTCGCTTTCGGAATTCCGGTCATCGACGGACGCTCGTACGTCGGCTCAACGTAACGGGAGCGAGGCTGCAAGGCTAAAGCGACCGCTTCCTCCGTTTCAACCTCCCAGACGCGAAGATAGTCGTCGGCCGGGTCAACGGTAAGCTCGACCCTGTGCACCGTGTCGTAATCGTCGCCACGGACGTATCGTACGAACGCACCGGTCGTTTTGTCGCGCAAGCAGTACGTGATTCGCTTCTCTTTCATGAATTTCATGGCCTCTTATTTGGAACACCGGTAAATTCAGTGTAGACACGCGGAAAGACAGCCCCCTCGGACAACGACTGTCGTCGCTCGAAACACACGAGATACATCGAAGAAACCGCAGCAGGGCCGTGCCCGTTTGCACCAGCCAAATACGCGGACGGCTCGGCTAACGCGACGCTAGCCGGCGGAGGAGGCGAACCTCATCCGCCCGCCGTCGTGTTACTGCCGGACGAAATTGATAACGTAGTTCGCGCTGCCTGAGCTGTAGCCGTTAGGCACATCCATCCACTGCACGGTGAGGGTACCGGTCTGTGTGCTTCCAGCTGCCACCCAGGATGCGGGGTTGATTCTGAGCAGGGTGGTGCAGGATGCGCCGCCGGCGAGACTGCCCCCGCAAGTGCCACCCGAAGTACCGGAGATTTGCCCGCTCGCATTACTGCCGACATAAATACCCAGATTGGACATCGCGTCACCGCCCAGGTTCGAAAGCGTCACCGTCACGAGCTGGTTTGCGCCGACCGCTATCGAGCCGACATTGTCCGGATTCGCCGGCGAAAACGACGCCTGGGCGATGCCTGTCGGGGCCGCCACGGTTCCGGTTACAGGAATCGGCCCGTAGACATGGCCTCCGGGCATCGGGTCGTTACACGCACCCGTCACGCAGGCCAGATACTGCCACTGCACAAACTCGTTCGTTGAATCCGTAAACGTCTTTCCCGGCGTCTCCCCAGACATGGGGCTGAACGTGACGTCAAGCGTGCAGGTTGCGTTCGGCGGCATTGAACTGGCGTTAGCCGCACAGTCTGATTCCGCCACGGTCACGAACGGGTAGTTATTAAGATTGCTAGGCCAGTAGTTCAGGCGCAGCGCCATACCCGTCGTATTGGTGAAAACTATCTTGTACTTTTGGCTGCTCCCAGCTGTGGCACTGAAGGGACTCGGCGTATTCGCGCTTGGAGCGCCGCTTACGGCCGCTACCTGCCCGGACGCGGGGGAGGTGGAGGATGGCGGAGCAGACGGGGAGCCCGATGTTTGGCTTGCACCGCCGGCAGCCGTTAGTAGTCCCTGCACCCGCACCCGGAATGTGTACATCTGGGCGGCGGCCACAGGGAACGTCACGCCACCGAAAAGCGCTATGAGCACGAAAATGCGTAGAACTCTGTTCATTCTAATCCTGATGATAAAAGCCCATTTGGGCATCGCAGCTACTTTCCGCGCTGCTATTTTTATTTGCTTGCCGACGCGATATGACTGTTCGTTACGCGCGCGACCCTGTAGGGGCGAGCAGATGTGCTTCAAGCACTCTCGCACCGGCTACCTTGTATAGAGACTGGAACCCGCAGGCTTAAACGGCGAAAAACTAATCCTTTTCTTTACCGACCCGCGAAAGTCCGGCAGGAAAGCGGTCGGCCACCGCCGCAGCGGCAGCCCCTTTCCTGGGGACTCGTCCAAAGAAAGAGCCGCGCAAGCGCGCGGCTCTGAATTACACCAGCATTCCCGTTCGAGTGCTACGGTCGAATCTGTGTTGCGCCAAAACGGCGCTTCGTGTCCCAGTCAGGAACGACCCAGAACCTCCCGGCCTGAAGCATCGTCCTGCGTTGTCCGCCTTCCTCCAGATACACTGAGGACACACGCATGCCGAAGTCCCGAACTACCTTGTCAAGTTCCTCCGTAAGCATCAGCGGTCCTTCACTGCCTTTGGAAGCATAAGAACGCGCGTACGACGCCGAACCAACGTACACCTGTCCGTCCGACATGACAACCGTCGCAGGATAGATGTCTATCGCGTCCCGCTCATATTCATCCGTTTCGGGCTTGAGCCAGAGCTCAAGTCCGTTGGATAAGCGGATTGCGTTCTCAGCTATGGGCCGCCCATCCAAAATATCCGCGAAGGATACCCCGATAGCCGACGGCGCGGTTTCCCCTTGGGGCTGGCAACTGAACGCCGTCTTCCCCCGAAGTTCCTGAATCGTCTCCTGAGAGTAGGGGCTCGGGAAGGCTAACAACCACAGTCCCGCGTGAATCGGCCCCTTGAGGGTACACAGGGAACCCGCCTCGTGCAGACGAACACCTTGGGCGCGATGCAGCAAAGCCACGAATCGAGAAAATACCCAATCTCCTGCCTTGACTTGCTCCGGGTTCAGGTAATGCCAGACCGGCGGCGCGTCAATGATGCGCTTTGCCGCCTCTACAGCAACCTTCGGGTTACGCGGGTCCACGTCGTTGGCGAGAGCCTGCCAGTCGACGTAGCCGAGCGCACGTGCGACGGCTTCCTGCGCGAGACTGATTTTGACTTCAATACCTTCTGCCATCAGAAAATCACGGACGATATAAGCTGCCCGGCTTGGCGTCGGTTGGATAACTTGCATGTTGGATACTCCTTGGTAGCGCGCAGAAAACCGCGAGCTATGCTGTCCTCATTGCACGCCTGCTTTCTGCGCGTTGGCAAGAAGCATGGTGAGTGTTGACCTTGAAATGCCCGATTCGCCAGACTCCCGGAGGAGCGAGGACGGCGCGCTGGGCGGCGCGTAACGAGTATAGCTCGCACACGACACTTCGAACAAGAGAAGGAGTACGCGCGCGAGCGCGCGCGGATGGCAATGACTGGCCTGGGAAATAGGAAGGGGAACCGGAAAGGAACGGTTCGATGGAACTAGTCCGCGCCTTGAACAACCGCAGACGGACCTCACCAAAACTAAAAGCCCCTCGACGAGCGAGGGGCTTCGAATCAATTACGCAATTTTCACGCGCGGTCGGATGGAAGTGCGGCGACCTTTATAACGCCGCTTACGATAAGGGCGACGTTCAGAACTGCCAGCAAAGTGCCCGACGTCGAGACAGCCACATCCCGCCCTATGAAAAACGCAACCACCGGGAAAAGCAAGTTACAAACAATCGAACCCTGCATGCACAACAGGAAGCGCCGAGGGGACACGAAGACCCAGTAGCAAACACAAAGCATCTGCATCCCAAACTGGCTCGAAAAATCGTCGGCCAGCGCGCTGCGCATCGCCGCAGCAAGCATGAACAGGGCGAACGCCGTCCCCACGGCCCAGTTCGAGGGAACGCTGCTGCCCGCATAACCCTTGGGGAGACGCGCGGACAGGCCACCGCCATGCGCCATCGTTTCATAACCTGAATTTTCGCTGCTGGCTTCCATCGAATTAAACATAACGTCCTCTTAAAAGAAAAGTGCCTCTGATGTATAGAGAAGCAGCGGCCAGGAATGAACTGCGCGCGGTAGCCGGCGGCGCGCGGTTCACTCGACGTGCCGCATCGGCAGGACTCGCCCGCTTTCCCTATACGGAGGAGGCAATAACCTTTTACATTCAGACACCGGAGCCAATATGACCACACCCTTGAAATACACCGTCGGCGGCGCACTGCTGCTCGCTTTCGGACTTGTCACCTGGACGCTTTTCGCGCCCATGCTGCCGTCGTTCTGGACTTTTCTCGAGATGCGCCCATCGCTCGGCCTGACGCTTTTCCTTGTGGCCGGGCCGTACCTGCTGCTGAGCGCAAAAGACCTGTTCAGCAGCTACCGCTTCTCCGCATACCACGCGGGTCAAAGTGCTGTGCTCGTCCTCGTCGGACTCGTCGGAATCAATACCGCCGGGGACCTTAACGATGGACGTTTCGCGGGAGTAATTCAATGGCTCAAGAACGCGCTACCAGTCGTGCCCGGGAATGGCATCTCATACATTGTATGGCTGACCGGTACGTTGTCTGTTCTCGGCGTCTTTCTGGGTGCAGTTTACGTCCTGTACGCGATAGCGTCCATCACGTTCTTCTCGCGCAGGGCCTGAAGGTCAGCTTCCGATAATTTACAAATCCCCTCTTACGAGGGGATTTTCCTTTACAATCGGCTGATTGTGGGTCAACCCAGTCGCGGCCACGGCCCTCGCAAGCATCAAGTCAAAGCTCGTCATGGAACAATTGAACATCGAACGCATCAAGAAAGCAGCGGCTGTCAGCGTCGCAGCGGCAATCTGGGCGGAGGCCAACCCGCTGCCTCCGACCCACCCGGACAAAGCACGCCGGCTTTTCATCGCGGCTGACGCCTTAGACTGCACCAACTCCGACCCAAGCATTCTCGCGTTCCACAGCGAGAAGGACCCGAACGAGCCCGATGCTTTCTTTTTGCTCAGGCATCTCGACCTGCTTGAAGTCCTTCCGAAACACCGGCGGCCGCGCTACAAGGTACGTCCGACCGACTGGGGCGTTTACAGCCGCGCCATGCGAGGCCTGCACACGTTTCTGGACAAAGGCCTATCGGACAAGAAACTGTCCCGGCTGGAGCATGCTGACGTCAACGGCATGCTTGCATTCATTCAAGCTGTGGCGGCGTTCATGCCGAATGATGTGCGCGCAGCACTGTCGCCGAGAACAGACAAGACCCACGCGCTCTCAGATTCAGTCGCTTAACGACGGCGCACGCGGAAATCCTGGAACCGCTACTAGCAGCCGTTACACCGGTGACGTCGGGCAGACCCGGCGTCCGTCGCCGTCGCTCGATGTTCCGAGCATTAAAGGCGGGATTTCGGGCGCAGTTAGATTTAAGGGACCGGATTTCTTGCGCGCCCGTGTTAGCCCGGTTTTACCGCTTCGCGCTAGCCGGCGCCGCCAGGGCACTCAGGGCGCCGAAGCCGAGACTGCATTGATATTCCACTTTCCAGCAAAGTAATGCTGCAGTCGCAGGCGCTCGGCGGCGGTCAGGACGTGATTGTAGATGACGATTTCCCCGATAACACCGTCGAAGTACGAAGTGGCTGATGACGGCGCACCACGCCCTACATCGAGGCCAAACGCAGAAATCGGCAACGGACCGCTCAGCGTCTGCGAACCCGTGACCCGATTGAGTGAGGCGCTCACGCCGGCACCGCTCACATATGAACCTTCGTACAACCCGGTCGCCGAAGGCAGCAACGCGCCGCTGGGCGTCACGGACACGGCGGAGCTGGTGGTGACCCCAAACGTGTAGACGGGCGCGCTCGGGCCTCCTGTGAACCCCAAGGAGTATGCCGCCGTCGAAGTGCTGTTCTGGTAGAAAACGCCGGTGTCCGGCCCATAAGAGTTTGCGTTGACGACAGCGAATGAATCGAGCGTGGTAAGCGCAATGGAACTCGCTGCGTTGACTTCCAGATATTGTTTGCCCGCGCCTGTGAAAGCCACGGCGGGAAACCCCGTGGCGGTGTTCGCCTGGTAAGTCGGACGATTTGACGAGTACGCAATCGCATTGTTCTTGTTGCCGGACTTATCGTTCCATTGATAGACCGTGCCGCCAGACAGCATGACAGTCGATGCATCCTGACCATCGAGCCATAGAGCCAGTCCAGGGATAGACGCCGGGCTGAAGTTCGCTGCGGGCGTGACGAAGTAGGTCAAAGCGACGTTCGACGAGTATTTGCTTGTGTCGATGCTCGTGGTCGAGCCGCAATTGGCTTTGCCGCCCTGTGTGACGAAGTACTGGGCGGGCGAATAGACGTACTTGAGCCGGGCGAACGCCTTAAATAACCCCTCGGACGCGCCGCCCGGGTTCTGAGGGGTCGCGCTGAGACAAAACCAGTTTTGAGCGCGCGTGGCGTTGTAGCCGTAGGACCACTGAAAGCCTACGGGAGCAGGCGGTGTGACGGGAGTCACCTGCCCGAATGTCGTGAGAATGCCCCCGTCGGCTGCGCCGTAATTCACCGTTGGCGTAGCACCGCTGTGGGCATTGCCGTATGCGCTGTAAAGACTTTCGAGCGAGCTGACACTTGTCTGCACCTGAGCAAACGCCTTGGACGTGACGCCCGTTTCCATGTTCGGCCCGACGTAGAGACCGATAAGCACCACCCCGACCGTCAGCACGATGGACATTATGACAATGATGAGCTCGGCCATTGCGGAATTGATAAGAGAGAGACCTGAAGGCCCGCTCTACTTGCGGGGCATGTCCCCTATAGCGAGCCGGTTTAAGCAACGATACGGCGGCGCAAGCATTGAATCCGGGTTTCTTCCGCGAAACCCTGGCTAAAACTGAGCGCTATACCGGTCTTTAACCTGAGGCCATGCTTGCAATGAAAGTCGTTCGAATCCTCGCACCGGTAGCCGTGGTAGTCGTGTTGTTGATTGTCGCTGCATTCACTGCGCTTCACCTGGTGCGCTCGTCTTCCGGCGAAGAGCTGGCCACAGTCAACACCAACTTCAGGATGGGTGGCTCCGACAAGCTTTCACTTACCGTGTACGACGACGAAGCGGTAAGGGGTGTCTCGTGCTACATCTCGCGGCCAGAGACGGGCGGCTGGAAGGGCACAGTGGGGATGGCGGAAGACAAGAGCGACGCTAGCATCTCATGCGTCGCAACGGGCAAGATTGAAATACCTGCGCCGCTGCCACAACAAGCCGACGTCTTCAATGAACGACTCTCTGTTGGATTCAAGACTCTCCACGTGATTCGCGTCGTCGACCGGAAGCGCAACACGCTCACTTACTGGACACATTCCGACCACGTGCTTGGCGGCAGCCCGAAGAACGACCTGTCGGTGGTGCCGGTGCCGGCCTCCACCCCGATTCCTGTCAGGTAAGGGGAACTCCGGACGCAATGCTTGCCTCCGGGCAAGCGCGCCCTCAAAACTTCGCGCAGACCGGGCAACGTGGCTCAGTATCGATTGCGTGAATGTTGCGACTGCAAGAAGAAGGCGGTTCCCTCGAAGAATTAATTGGCAGGAAGCCCGCCTGAAGAGTGGACTCTTCTGCCCGCGACGACAAGCTCTGTACCCCCAAGCTCGCCTCAGTCATTCGTCGAACGTCGCGTCCTCA
This sequence comes from Paraburkholderia sp. UCT31, assembly GCF_014397655.1. Classification (NCBI taxonomy): domain Bacteria; kingdom Pseudomonadati; phylum Pseudomonadota; class Betaproteobacteria; order Burkholderiales; family Burkholderiaceae; genus Paraburkholderia; species Paraburkholderia sp. UCT31. The sequence goes on along the minus strand of NZ_VZQP01000010.1, from coordinate 177,062 downwards.
TCGATAGAACGCGCACCGAGCGAGGCCATCGCTATCTTGATGGAATCGGAACCGAAACCCCGATACATCAAAAACCGGTGAGCCTTCTGGCGCAACTCCCGCGTGAGTTCCTTGCCTTTGAAGCGCGCGGCAACCCGCACCGCGCGGTCGGCTTCCGGTTCGATGTCCTCGAGCTGGGCTTCAATCACTCCCGCCTCGATGCCTTTGGCCTTCAGCGTTTGCTTGAGCCTGTAATTGCCATGTCGGCCGGCGGCCGATTGCGACTTCATGCGCGCGTAGCGCTCATCCGATTGAAAACGATGCTCCTGAGCGAACGAGAGCGCCGCGTCCGCATCCTCCGCCGGGTATCCGCGCCGGATGAGCTTCGCCCGCAGGTCTGCCGCGCTGTACTCGTGACGCGCGAGTAACCAGACGAGATAGGACTTCGCGCTCTGTTTCGGCGGCACGAGGGTTCCGTCTTCGTTCCGCTTCGGACCGTTGCGACGCGGCGTGCGCTTCGCGCGCACACCGGAGGAGTCCGGGTCGCCGGCCTTTGTCTTGCGCGCTGAAGCAAAAGCGCTCACGACGCCACCTTCACCTGCGGCGTCACTTCGGCCTGGAAACCCGAAGCGACAACCGCTGGACTGACAAGGAACGAACCGGCGAGGATTTTCTTCACCTCGAGTTGCCCCGCTGGGTAAAACCGTTTCAGGCTGTCAAAGATGGTTTGGCCGGCCACGTCAACCGGCTCCGGCAGCACCACGACCTGCGCCGCGACGCCTTCTTCGCCTGTGAATCGCAGCAGCCACGCGCGTCGCCCGCTTTCGACCGGGGTTTCCCGCACCGCCAGGACACCCGGCCTTGCTTGCGCGCCGCCATTGGCCTCTCCATCAGTCTCGCCGGCGGCGTCGTCGGTGCCCGGCAGCATGAAAGAATCGCGCGGTCCACTTATCGGGTCTGCCAATTCGATAACTCCGTTATGAACCGACCGAAGCGTATCGTAGCCAGTGCGCTGAAAACGATTTTCGATTTCGAGCAGCACTTCATGCTCCAGGCGAAAGTCGACGACACAAAGCTTTGTGGGAAGGCCCGGGCCGTCCACCAGATAAATCTGACTACCCATTTCCAGGAAGTTCCTTCTGCTAGAGGGTCTAAGGCGGCCAGCCGCGCGATGCAAGGGCTTCCACATCTGGGCGAATGCTGACCCGGCCGACGAACGTTTTGTAAAGCAATGAGACGGTCATAACTTTACATTACCGCTGCCGTTCGCGCCAGCGGGCTAAATTTCGTTTTTTCCTTATTTTTCTTGGGGAAAATCTAAAACGCGTGTCTCCGGTATCTAGACGCTGGCATGAACGCAAACACCCAGACCCCCAGTCAGAAAGAAGGCTACGCTTTTGGCGAGTCGCAGGCCATTGAACGGACCGCCAACAGCGTTTTGCTCCCACAGTTCAACACGCACTTCGGCGCGCGATTCAGGGAAGCCGGCATGGAGCAGCAGAAAGACGGCGTCGACTTTCTGTTCAAGACGGCGGTAGCGGACACCGCGCGCGACCTGCGCGTGGAGATGAAGGCGGAGTCATACCCCCAGAACTGCTTCCTCGAGTTCCTGCAAGCCATCCAGAGCAATCGGAAATTTGACAATGGGTGGGTCTTCAAGAACACCGCCGACTATCTGATGCTCGTCAACATGCCCGCGTTGTATGTGCTCGTAGTGCATCGTGCGACCTGGCTGAAACTGGGCATCACGATGGCCGCCAATGCAATCGACTTTGGCAAGAAGCCCATCTACGGCGTGCCGAACGGCGACCGACGTACCGCCGAGCTGAACCGTATTGCCTATGGCGTGCCAATCGCCTACAGCGAGCTGGTGAAGGCGATGGCGAAGGAGGGCGCGTCCTTCGCTGCTTTTGACTTCCGGCCTTGCATCGACGATACCGAGCTCGGGGAAGTCATCCGCAAGGCGCGCAACGCCAGCGAAGACCGCTGGGACGCTGCCCCCGTGCTGCGGCAAGGCCGTTCCGCACGCGGCGAAATGATTTCGGTGCTCAAAAGCGCCGGCCGCGCCCTCGACCCACTCGAGTCAATGCCGGCGTTCCTCGATTCGGTGACGCCGGATGCGGAGGTCACGCGCGTGGTCAATCGCGCGACCTTGTTCCTGTCCCGCGCCGCCACCCAGGCGGTGGTTACGCACTCCGCGCGAATTGCCCAACAGGTCAAAGGGGTGTATCTCGCCCTTTCGCCCGACGTCGAGAAGACTTTCCGCGTTGGCAAGATGAACTTCTATCCGCCTGCGCTCAAAGAGTCCGTACGGACGGCATGAGGGGCACCGGCCATTGAGCGGCGGCGCAATGGCCGCCTAAAAGGGGACCCCCGAACGTCACCGCCCGGCGACCTTGCACGAAAAAGCCGCCGCAATACCATCATGCGGCGGCAATCGCGCTGCTGAGGAAAACGAGGCCCTTATGCCTTCGCGGTGACCGTCTTGCCCGCTTTGTCGATGACTTCGACAGCTTGCTTAGCTGCAGCCTTCGCGTTCTCGTAATGTGCATTTCCGGCATCGCGCGCCGCGCCGAAGCCCGTCTTCCAAAGCGATACAAATGCTTCGCTGCCTGCCGGCGCATTCTTGAACAGATTGTCCAGCAACTCCTGCGATTGTCGAACGTACTCGCCAACCTGCTTCTCGCTGGCCTCGACGATTTCGCCGCGCGTCTCGGCCACGATTTCGTTCACGTGGTGCCAGTAAGCCTGTGCCTTCTCGGTCGAAGCCTGTGCGTTACGCGATTGCAGGGTGAAGAAGGCCTCGGGAGAGCGAACCGTAACGGCTTCCGTCGCGACCGCCTGGTTCTCGGCCAAACTGGCCTTGGTTGCTTTGATATTCAGTTCGACCAGCTTTTCAAAACCTTTGAAGCTGCTTTCAAACAGCTTATAGAGCGCTGATGTGCCTGCTTTCTGGGCTGCAGCAAATTGTTCCGGGACGAGGGTACTCATGCAATTAACTCCATTTAGGGGAAGGGCAAAAGCGTCCAGTCCCATTATTCGGGTCTGAACATTAACTTCGTGTAGTCACGTCCGCGCATTGCAGTGCCGCAACGCGCAAAAGGCCGAAAAACAACCATCTACCAGGACATCCCCTGGCCATATTTTCTGCAACGCACCACTTTCCACGGCCACAAACATTAGGCTTGGCGCCGCCGGTCTGTCAACAGGGTTCGCTCTAACCTAACGGGCGCGGTGCGGCTGATGTCGCCGCGCCACCGTGACAGGTCGAGGTTTGCGGCTCGGGTAGGTATTTTCCCGAGAGACGACCGTCAATGACGGTCCAAAAACAGAAACCCGCCAGGCCGAAACCGTAGCGGGTTGAATCAGGAGATGAAACGTGTTGCCTTTTAATTCATTTGCGCTTTGACGCGCGCATGCACGGCAGCGAAAAACTGACGGCTCGCCTCCTCGAAGTTCGGCCCCAGAAGGTTGTGCTCAGACTTGCGTTCCTTGGAACGGCGAGAGACTTCCGGATTACTGGGTCCTTCGAGAGAGACGTCGCAGGTATTTTCGATTTCGTAGGTCGTGGTCATTATGGCCTCATTCGTGAAATAAAATAAATCTCACCTGTGTAGCCAACTGCCTCGCGGGCTTACTCTTACGGCGTTCCCGAGCGCACCTCGAGCTGGCGGACCGCCGGAGCCCACATGCCCGGCGCATAGTCTGGGCTTCAAGAGCGCGGCGTACCCGCGCATCCTCCTTGCTCAGCTCACGAGGGCTTCGAAGGGCTTTCAAGTTTTCAACCAGGGTCATCGGCTCTCTCAGTCTGTTTTATTTGGCGGCGTCTGAAGCGCCGGACTGGCAATTTAGGCGGATTTGATGACGCGGCGATGACGCTCTTAGTCAGTTGAAGGGATATTTATTCGAGATAGAAGTCTGTGCGGAAGCGCACATAGGGGAAGAAAAATACTTTGTTTAGTTGATTCACTCAACTTCTTTTCCCGCGTCCATTATTGTAGCCTTCTGTCTTTCACGGCAGCGACTGCGAGTGGACCACCTCCAATATCTAACCGAGACATACGCGGACTGAGGCGTAGCCAGTAGCAGCTTTTCGAAACGATTAAATGGAGAAGATGATGACAGAGAAAATGAAAATAGCGTACGTGACCGGGGGCATGGGCGGAATCGGAACGGCTATCAGCCAACGCTTACACAAGGATGGCTTTACGGTAGTCGCCGGCTGCGGACCCAATTCCTCGCGCCGCGAACGATGGCTCGCCGAACAAGCGGAACTGGGCTACTCGTTCATCGCGTCGGAAGGCAATGTAGGCGATTGGGAATCAACGCGCGCTGCTTTCGAAAAGGTGCAGAAGGAGGTCGGCGACATCGACGTCCTCGTGAACAACGCCGGCATCACGAGGGATGGAGTGTTCCGCAAGATGACGCTCGATAACTGGAATGCCGTTATCGACACCAACCTGACGAGTCTTTTCAACGTGACGAAGCAGGTTATTGAGGGGATGGTGACGCGCGGTTGGGGCCGGGTCATCAACATCTCATCGGTCAACGGGCAGAAGGGGCAGTTTGGCCAGACCAACTACTCCACGGCGAAGGCCGGCATCCACGGCTTTACAATGGCACTCGCGCAGGAAGTGGCGACCAAAGGTGTCACCGTCAATACTGTGTCGCCCGGCTACATCGGCACGGACATGGTTCGCGCCGTCAAGCCTGAGGTGCTGCAGACCATCATAGACAGCATCCCGGTCCGTCGCCTCGGCGAACCCTCGGAGATTGCCTCTATGGTCGCATGGCTCGCTGGCGAGGAATCCGGCTTTGCGACCGGCGCGGACTTTTCGCTCAACGGCGGCTTGCACATGAGCTAAGGGCGCCCAGCCGGCGACGCTCGGCCCGCTGGCGGCCTCTCAGGCCCGCAACACGCCCCGTAACGGGGCGTTTCAATTCGTACCGCGCTTTCGGGCGCCGGAGGGACGTCGGAGCGGGACTGTGAACCCATACGTCTCGGCGGCCAACGCGCCGCCTTTCGGCCCAGCCCGTACGCCGGCCTCGACGAACAGGCGCGCACCAGACTCGACACCTTCATCGCGCGATTTAACATCCGGTGCCGTAAGTCCTCCTCCTTCAGGGGGAGGATATAGGCATAGTCGTCCCCCTAGACAGTCCATCGAACGGGCTGTAAGCTTTACATATGCAGACCCAAAAACCTTCACGCGCCAAGCGACAGAAGCGCCCGAAACATTCTGGCGTGGTGCGCGTGTACCGGTTCCCGCTTGACACTAATAGGCAGGAGTCTGCCAAACTTTTCAATACCGTCCACCTCTGTTGGGAGGCTCGCGAGCGGCTGGTCGCGGACCGGGAAGCAGACCGTGTCGCGCAGCGAGCCCTCCGTGCTGCGGGTGAAAAACCGAGGTATCTGACCGTTGCGGACCAGTACATTTCGGTCGCGCGGTTAGCTCGCGACGAACCCCGGTTCGCGGCAGTTCAAAGCCAGGTCCTTCAAAACGTCGCCGTTCGCGTCGACGAAGCGACCAAACGTTGGCTGGAAACGTTCAAGTCCGGTCGACGCGGCGTTCGGCCCCCGCACAGCATCGAGAAAAAAGAGTACACCAGCTTTACCTATCCGCAGTACGGCGCGAGTGCGCGCCTGCGTCACGGTGTTCTTCATCTGTCGAAGCTCGGGCAGTTTCGGGTTCGCGACTACCGACGGATGCGCGGCACGCCCAAGACAGTAACGGTGAAATTCGCGGACGGTCGCTGGTGGGTGCTGATTTCCTGCCACCTCCAGGCGGTCGATGTGTACCGTTCTGCGACTGAGGTTCAGGAGCTGGACGACACGGGCGCGGATACCGGCCTGACGGCGCTGTTGACCACGGCACATGGGGAGGTCTTTGACCCGCCGAAAGCGCTAAAAGAATCACTCGCAAAGCTGCGGCACGAGCAACGCAACATGAGCCGCAAATTCGAGGTCCGGAAGGCTCAATACCTTGAGGAGCAGGCGCGACGGGCCGCGCAAAACGCTGAGCCGCTGCCGGCGCTGCGCGAAATCGCCTATTCGAACCGGCTGAAGAAGCAAATCAGTACCGTCGCGAAGCTCCACACCAAGGCCAAGAATATCCGGCAGTATCACCACCGGAAGATAGCTGACCGTATCGAGAAGACCTACCGGTGCGTCGCGGTTGAAGAGCATCCCATAAAGTTCATGCTGAAAAACCGGAAGCTCGCTCGTTCGGTGGCGGACCGGAGCATCTACGCGCAAAAGCAGCAGCTGAAGTCGAAGCTCGGCAACCGGTACGTCCCGGTCCCGAACAAGCGGCCGGGCATCGGCGGAAACAGCCAATCGTGTTTGTGCGGCGAAGCAGTTCCGAAAAGCCTGAAGGACCGAATTCATGAATGCCCGAAATGCGGGCTGAGGGATAATCGCGATGTCGTTTCAGCAAACATCGCGATGTTGATTGGGTTTGGGCGAGCTCAGTTAATGAGCCGTCCGGCGGCAGGGCTTGCCGTCGTCATACGTGGAGAGACCGAAGAGGTGGGCACGTCGCCGCATCTCGAGCGCGCGAGCGCTTCAGAGGTTTCTGTGAAGCGTACACCTCACGCCAACTTGAGGAAACGAGGAAAGACCGGCGGTGCGAAAGCTACGCCGGCAGCCAAGACCCCGGTGCATCGACCTAAAAAACCGTTGCCCGGTGCGGCGAAATTCCCGATTCCACCGGTCGAAGGGACCGAATCAAGGAAGCACCGTCCTTTAGGGCGGTGAGAATGTCACAACCGTCTGACACGCCTCTCGGGTCCGCCCGGGATGACCTGTCCAGTGGGACGAGGGAGCACACCGATAACCGGCTTTTCAACGAAAGTTATCCGCGATTTGCGGTCGCTATACAATCGTAGCCACGCAAAAGCGGGCTTTAATCTTTTTTTGAGGACAAATTCCGTGGGCACGTGCATCAACTACGAGATTGGCAGTATTCCAAGCGTCATCCTGTTCAGCAACTCGAGCCATGAGACCGAAAGTCCCGAGGAGTTCTTCCGCGCGGCTGTCGAGCGTACAGGGAATTTTCAGACCACGCTCACGCTCGCATTGCTGCAGGCGGCATATACGACTGACAGTGCAAACGGCCGCCACCGTGCGGGCGAGCCGATGTTCTCTGTCGACCTCTACCCGGGTTACAGTGAAAAGGTCTTGCGCGTGAATTACAGGACGAACGACCGTCCGGTCATCGAAGTCCGCAAAGGCTGATAACCCGTGATTCAAAGCGAGCCTCGGTTACCCCGGGACTCGCTTTTTTCTCGCGCGGGCGGCCGGCCGCGCGCCGCTGGCGGGCAGACCCCGGCGGAGGAGGTCCCAAAAGAAACGCCCCGCATGGAGCGCTCCATTTCCTTCACGCTTTCGATTTGCTTTTTGTGCGCTGCTTATCCATTTGAGGGCTTTTCTCGCCCTGCGATTTCCCGGCTGACCTTGCCGGCGCCGCTACCTTTTTCTTGCTCGACATTTCGGCTTCAGTCCCGTGCGCAGGCGTGGCCTTTTTGGGCGATGGCATAGTAACCTCCATAAGTGCTGATGCCGACATGGCACTTCCCACGATAGACGGCGGGTTGCAGAGAATCAAGACAATGCACCCTCCGACCGGCGAAAAATCGTTGTGCGCCGCCTTGAAAAGCATTGCTGGGAACATCCGTTGCGTCGACTAGCACTAGCGGCGACTCAACAGCGCCCGAATCTCAGGGAGACAGTCATGGACAATCTAACGTTTCTTGCGCAGAACACCCGCGACGCGAACCTCGCGCGGACCATCGTTCAAATGCTGCATGCCCTCGTCTTGCACGACGGTATCAAGGCGAGGATGGAGGGCGACGAAATAACTCTGAACTTCATGCCGGAGATTGAAGCGGCGAAGGGTGCGCTCAGAGCGCTCGGCGTAAATCCTGACGAACCGCTTCCGTTCTCGCGCCCGAACACCGGCGCGGACGGGAAGGCGCCCGCGTGGCCGGAATAACCCCGTTCGCCTTTTGGCGTCTCTGCCCCGCCGGCAACGGCCTGCGCTGTGCTCAAAGCGCGGCGCCACTCAGGTCGGTGTCGCCCGCGCGACTGACGCGGTCAACGGCGCTCGGCAGCCACCGCAACTGGTCGCCGTTGCGGCATGTACCGGCGGCGCGGCCGCATTCAGCGTCCGGACCGCCTCAAGCGGGTCCTGTACCAGCGTGCCTGAAAGCGAAAAGCGCTCACCGAAGTGAGCGCAATGGAATCAGGAGACAGCGGAATCAGGAAGAGTCTGGGAAGACTCAAGAGTCGGTAAGACTCAAACAGGCTGAACTTTCGTGCAAATCCACGTGCCTTGAACAAGCACGTGAAACTGGCGGCTGCCATTCGAAATCACGACCTTTTCGGTACGTGACGCGTTGTACGAAACGCCGGCGTTGGGGGTTCTCATAAAAGTTGCTCGCAAGGGGTCTAATAACTTGTATAGCAACCTCGCCGCATCAAACGTAACGATAGCCGCCCGGCGAGAACAACCAATCGATATCCAGCTTCCATTTCTGGGTCGAGCGCTCTTGCCACAGCTTCCAGGCTGCGTCCAGTTCGATATCGAGTTGTTTTTCCGTCCAGTCGTTGACCCACATCATGTGGCGCAGGACGTCATTGTAAATGCCCAGGCGGCGCGCATACCCGAGGTGGTGCGCCTTGTGGCACAGCTTGCACAGCGCAATCAGCTTCTTGAGCTTCTGGGTTTTCGTCGCGGAGTCAAACGTCCACAGCTCATGGCACTCGATGTACGGGTCGCCTCTTTTCCCGCAAATTTCACACCGGTGGCCGGCGGCCGCGTAGCAGTATTTGCGCAGCTTATCCCAGTGTTCCTTCTTCACGCGCGTCCGGACGTTGTCTTCCCAACTCGTGACCGGCAGCATTTCCGGCTTAAGGAACGGGTAGTCCCGCTCGTCCTGCCGGAACATGACTGGCAGCCAGTTGTAAAAGTCATCGTAGTAGTCGTCGGCCGTAATGTAAAACCCGAAGTCCTTGTCGTACCGCCCATTCAGGCTAAAGACCTCCTTCTCATCGAACCACGGTACACAGAGCGGGATGCGCTGCTCGTCCATCGCTCACACCCGGCGGTTCAATCGGTAAGCCGCAATGCTGGCGGTCTTCGCCGCATCATCCTTCTCCGGCCGCACGAGTGGCAGGATGACGCCTCGTACGAATAGTGACACCGCGAACGCGCAAGCGAAGAAGCCTGCGATGTTCCGAAGACCGCTGTTGACGAGTTGATTGACGCGCTCGGGTGTAATCCATATCGCCAGGTTCACGAGGGCCGTCCAGTTCTCGCCCATGTGCGCAGCATCCTGGTGGAAAAACCACAGAAGTATCAGTACGCCGCTCCCCAGCACCCCGATGGTCGCCTCCAGGGCGGAAATCGCGCTTTTCCACAGAACGCGAAGCAGGAATCGACCGCGCGTGCGGCGCCCGGCTGGAGATTGCGTCTTTGCCTTGAACATGTTGTCTTCGAATCCTGAGTGTTTGTGTCGAGTAAATCTTCTAGCGAGCCATTTTGGTCACTGGGAGTGTATATCGCGAGGCGGAGAAGCACACGCCCAAAGTAAAGAAAAGCCCACGCGAGGTGGGCTTTGAATTATGCGGCAGGGCTGTTTAGCTTCCCCGAATCAATCATCGACCGCAGCTGAAGCACTGCGACCTCAATGTCCTCGGGAAGCAGCGGCGGGTTGCGCTTCGCCACCACTTTGGCGACAACTTCGCGAATGGTCGCCGTGTCGTGCTTGTCGGCGTACCGGAGGTACGTGGCTGCAAGAACAACAACGTCCTTTACAGCGACCGAGCTGCGGAGCTTTGACGCCACGAGAGCAAAGTTCTGATAACCCGAGGCGGCGACTTGCGGAAACACGAATTGCAGTTGCATGATGACCTCTCTGAATGGTTTTTTACCTAGTTGGTGTAGCCAACAACCAGCGCAAACATCTAAAAACGCAACCGACGCCATCCTTTACAAAACGTCCGAGCACGCATAAACTCGGGTTTTCGCAGGACTTTCCTTTGAAAAGGGCATCCATGACCGCAACCATCAACAAGACGTTGCCTGCGCGCTTGCGCCTGCTGCGCGAAGCCGCCGGACTCTCTCGTGCCGAGTTAGCCACTCGCGCTATCAGCCCCCGGGCCCCGGGCAACAACGTAGGCCGTATCGAGAATGGCGCGCACAACCCTACGCCGCCTACGCTGGCGAAAATCGCCTTCGGCCTCGGCGTTACCGCTGACTTCCTGACGACCGGCTACCCTGAATCGCCGCGCCTGTCGGCAGCGGGCTGGACGGTCAATGAAGGCTTCCCGGCGCGGCTGCGCGCAGCGAGCGCCGACCTTGGCGTCGACGTATTTGAAAAGTCATCGAACCGCGCCTGGACGTCGCGCGCGCAAGTGACCGCCTTGAGTCGCGGCGAAATTTGTCCGTCGCCAGAGGCAGTCGTTGCACTCGCCGATGTGTTGGGTATTTCCGCAGAATGGCTGGCAACTGGCACCGAAGGCGTAGCCCAACCTGCCGCGCCCGCACCGGAGCCGGATACGGCCGTCGAGCCGGTGGCGCCGACTACCGGTGCAGGGGGCGCCAAGCGCAAGCGCGGTCGACCAGCAAAACCCAAAGCTGCGCGACCCGCGACTCGTCGGCCGCACAACCGGGGTGCGACATACGAGAATACAGGCACGGCGCCAGAGGGCTGGACGGTCGACAAGCAGTTTCCGACCCGACTGCGCACGCTCATGAAGACGACGGGTGTCACCAACGAGGTGCTCGCCGAACGCCTCGGCTGGACGACGGCCAACGCCATCAACAGCTACACGACCGGCAAGCTGGCGCCGCGCCCCGAGACCGTGATGAACATGGCCGTCGCGCTCGGTGTCTCCGGACATTGGCTGGCGACTGGCACCGAAGGCGAGATGACGAAGATGTCGGAGCTCCCGGTCGGGCGGCGCGTTCGACTGGTTCGCAAAGCGGCGAATCTCACCCGCGCGCAGCTCGCCCAAAAGGCAGGAATTGAGCGCGAAGGTGGTGGATGGCTCGAAGTTCAATGGTGGGAGCAGGGCAAAGGCCGGCCCACCTTTGCGGAACTGGAGCGTGTCGCTACCGCTCTCAACGTCTCGATTGACTGGCTGGTCGAAGGCTATGTACGTGTCGAGGCCCGCCCTCCGCTTCTAGCTGTCGACGACAATAGCCCGGACGCGATTGCGGTGCTTAAGCGCGACCTGCGCCTGCCTGAATGCGTCCAACAGCTCATCAGCGACCTCCGCGACATTGGGGAAATCAGCCTCATATCGGAAGCTGAAATCAAGGAGATTCGCTACGCGTTACGCGCTATGGTGAAGGCTCGCCTCGATGCGAATAAGTGGGGCGTTGATAAGGGCAGGGCGGTGGCGGCAAAAGAAGCGCTGCTTGAGAAGTTCGAAGCCCGACACAACGCACGCGAAACGGGTCGCCTGAAGTCGGCATAGCGGTCCGCGCGCGGCGGACTAAATCCCTCTATTGGCAATACGGTGGGCGTGAAAGGCCGAAGCAGCACGACGGATACCCTAGGGACACGACACGGCTGCAGAACGCGATAGCGGACGCGCGAGTCGCGGGCGGGTTCAACTCCCGCACCGATTTTTCCAACAGCAACAGGGCGGGGTAGCCGAACGGAGGGCCGCCCCGTCGACCGTCGAACGATGCCGACCACGGGCTCGGGAAAATACCTACCGCGCCAGGGCTAAAATCCACTCCGCCGTGCCTATACAAATCACGGAGCGCACGCTAAACACGTTCCGCCTACAGCTGTCTTCGCCCAGCAGGCTCCAACGCCTACTGGGCTTTTTTTCGCCTAGTCACGCCTCACGAAAAGGGGCGCGCGCCACCCCTCAGTCAGCCCGACTTCCGGGATAACTCTCCTCGCTACATTCGGGAAGCAGGCGAATCGCCATATTTTCCCTCGTTCGACCGGAGCATTACATGCAGATACTGGCGCTCGACGAGGCGGGCAGCCCGAAAGACTGGCTCGACCTTGAGACCGCAGTTAACTATTATTGCCGCGACCTCGTCGCCTGGCAGGCAGGCCAGCACGACTTCGTCCTTCGCGGAGGAACGTCACGCGCAACAGGTCAGCAATCGCATCTCTGCGCGAACAGCATCATTGCCATTCGCGGCAAGGCAAACATGGTTCGAACTTTCGACAAGGCTTTTGGCGTCACGCGCGAAGGACTCTACAAGCGCGACCGGTACACGTGCGCATACTGCGGCGAGAAGTTTCCATCTCCGATGCTTTCCCTTGAACACATCATCCCGCGCTCGAAGGGAGGAAAGACTTCGTGGACAAATCTCGTCGCTGCCTGCAAGCCTTGCAATAACCGCAAGGAGGACCGCACGCCCGAAGAGGCGAACATGCCGCTGCTCTTCGTCCCATATCGGCCGAGCCGGTGGGAGCACTTCATCCTGAGCAATCGCACCATTTTGGCGGACCAGATGGATTACCTGCTGCAGGGCGTTCCGAAGTCCAGTCGCCTGCTTTCTCACTAGGGCAGCGCAATGAACCCGAATTTTCGCTACACCAGTTGAACCACTTTCAAAGGAGATGCAGATGCGAACTCGTTCATTTTCCTGGTCTGGACCCGTCGAAATGTCGACGGTATTGCGTGACACCTACATCCTTCTGGCGGCTACGCTCGGGGTAACGGCCCTTATGGCGGCACTCAGCGCGCGCGCCCACGTCGGCGGTCTCGGCTCGCTGATGATGTCCCTTCTTGGTCTGGGCGCGCTTTTCGCAACGATGTACTTTCGCAAAAGCGGCTGGGGACTCTTCTTCATCTTTGTCTTCACCGGACTCGAAGGACTCTCCCTCGGACCGACGCTCAATTTCTATTTGCGCACGCCCCACGGCGCCGAGGTCGTCGGACTTGCCGCTGGCCTGACTGCGGGTGTCTTTGTCGCACTCTCGGGCTATGTGCTGGTGACGAAAAAAGACTTCTCGTTTCTGGGCGGGATGCTCTTCGTGGGGCTGTGGCTGCTCCTTCTGAGCGGACTGGTCCTGATGTTCGTCGACGTGCCAGCCGCGTCACTGACATGGTCAGCCGTCAGCGTTCTCCTCTTCAGCGGCTACGTCCTCTACGACACGAGCGAGATAGTGCGAGGCGGAGAACGCAATTACATCATCGCCACAGTCCAGCTCTACCTCGATGTGCTCAACCTTTTCTTGAGCCTGCTGCGCGTCGTCAGCGCCCTGAGAGACTGAAGATACCTTAGACCGGACAAAGGCCCGCATTTCTGCGGGCCTTTTGTTTACCGGCGGCGACAGCTCTAGACGCCCGTTGCCCTTCGTCAAATCAACTGCTCCTCTCTCGAAAAACAGCGCGTTGGTTATGCGCCACTCAACTGGGGACACGACTTACGCAGTTGCTGGACGACCTGTGGAAAGCCCGTCAGGTGCAGCGTGAAGCTTTGAGACGGGGCCTCGTCGAATCCGAAACGAACGGACGTCACAGCACGCGACGCCAGATGCTTAATCAGCTGCTCGGGACTCGGCGCGAATATGTCTTGATTGGTGCCACGTCGCCATGAGGCGGGGGCACCGTCAACGGACACCTGTACGGCCTTGTCGCCGGCGGCGCGCAGCCGGGTGTCAACACGAACGAAGACTTGGCCACGGTAGCACGTTGCGTAGAACACCGGTGCATCAAAGTCGCCGGTGCTGCTGTGGATGCGGCTGCCGAATTCCCGTGCCGCCTCGAGTCCATCCGCGCCTTCAACGATTTTCCACCCGTTATCGGTCGGGGGGACGTCGGCGGCCGGCGTTCCCTGCGACGCCGTGTCGGAGGCAGACTCGCTGACGAGCGGCGTAGAGTGGTGCCCGAGTTTCAGGAAGCCGAGCTCGTCGGGTATGCTGCTTTCCAGGCCAGAAAGCCAGACCAGGCCTACGCCGATTACGATGATGGTTACGATAATCCACATACTCGGGTTCGCTCAGAGAAGGATGATTTGTCGTATAGCGCGGCCACTGTCGTAGGAGCGCGGGACCGCGTCAAAAGAAAACCGCCGGCAAGTCGCCGGCGGTGAATTAGTTGGTGCTTACTGCATTACGCCGCGAATCGCTCGTTGAAAAATTCAAGGAGCGTTGGGTGTTTGGCCCGTAGGGCTAACGCAACCCGTGGGTTAAAGCTCGCCGGGCAAACCATGACCATCGGTTTGCCGTCCTCTCCCGGAATCGTGAAGACGGTTTTCGTCTTGCACATCTTGCGATATCGCTTTTCCTCGGCGGCAGCTTTGTCGGCTGCCTCCTTCTCGGCGCTGACGAAAGGCAAGCCCAGCGTTTCGTTCACGACTTCCGTGATGCTGGGATGCTTCGCCTTAAGCGCGGCGACGTTTGCTGCCGTATAAGCCAGGTGGTACAGAACAGCCTCCGGCTTGCCGTCAACTGTCTGACGGACCACGATGCCCTTCTTACAGTCTTTGCGCATCGCCTCCTTTTCGGCGACCTCGCAGCTCATAGCAAACATCGCCGTCTCGACCAGCTCGTAAATAGGCATGGTGTCGACCTTGTAGGGCTCGCCCTCAAAGTCTTTCTGAGTGGCCAGGAGCACCTTTGCGTGCTCAGCGAACAGCTTTTCGGCTTCGCGCGACACGAAGCGAATGTGCATGCTGCCGCCTGTCGAGCTATCGCTCCACTCAGCGACTTTCGTGCCGTCGCGGTACAGGTTCCCCTGACCGCACGGTTCGCCTTCATGGCCCTTGAACGTCTTGTATCCCTTGATTTCGTACATTTTGATGTCCTGGTTGTGAAAAGCGGCGAAACGCGCCTTCTGGGCGTATAGCGAACGGACCGCATTTCAACCACGGCGCCGCCTCGGGCCCAGGACCGTTGGGGAAAACGTCAGGAACGAACCGGCTCCCCCACGCTGCGGGTGCCCTTCATCTGCGCAATGCTCGCTCGGGCCGTCAAGCGCCCGGAAGTCTGGTCTGCCATGTTGGCGGGTCGTCCGCGTCGAGCGGATACGGCTCCGTCTCCTCATGCGGCCGCGTGCGTCGGTCAACGCGGACCATGGACGAGGGCAGGCGGCCGGCGGCGTTTTGTACGATACTGCACACCTCCTCCTCAAAGCCGAGCTCCATCAGCGCTGACGAACGCGCTATCGCGGCCGCTGCCAGCAGGCAACCTTCCTCGTCTCTGAACGCAAAGCGCGTTTCGAACCGAGACGGTCCGAGTTGGTGGTTCGTGACCGTTAGCGTGTACGTGCGATTGCCAGCCTTCTCCGCCGCCGCGACCACCTGCTCGAAATCCTTGTCCTGGCTCAACATCAAGCTTCTCCTTACGTCCGTATCCCCCAAGTTTACTGCACCTGCTCTTCATTGAATCCCGAGGCCCCTTTTCCGACCTACCTTTACTCCCGTCCGATGACAGCTTTCTTCCGAAAGCAATTAACGACGGATGCGGCGATAAGGGGCTTTTCGAACAGACAGGAATCGCAAAGCTCTTTTATCGAGGGCTAATCAAGAGCGTCAACGTTGAAATTGCAATTAACGGCTTTTCTTAAATTGATGGCTGGATTTTTCAACTCGTACAACCGGCCTTCCGCCGTTAATTGCATTTTATGCACGCCGTTTACACCTGCTAAATCAGATACTTAACGAGCGTTTTTTATACGCCGGTGGTAAACTTTGAACATGCGATAACGCTCGGGGTGGCTAGCATGGATGAAAAGCTTCTTTTTGAACGTTGGTGTAAAGAAAAGGAACGCGACTTTGCGGATTCGTCGCGGATTGTTTATGCCGCCATGTGGGGGAACTTCGTTCAGCACTATATGGCTCGCGGTAAGCGGCTTGAGCACGTCGACTCAGCTGAAATCGAATCTTTCTTCAATAAGCAGACGTGGGCGCGAAACACCGCGAAACGATATTTCAAGCTCCTTGACGACATCCTTGACCATTTCGCCGGGACGGGCATGCTCAAGGACAATCCGGCCGCTGCGCTGAGGCGCCGGTTTGCGTACTACGAGGAGGCCCGTAACCCGCTCATTCTCGCGCCCCACCAGGAACGTGCGCTCTTCGACGCGCTTCCTCCACCGACGCACTGGAAGAGGGTGCGTGACGCGGCGCTCGTCGGGCTACTGTTTGGGGGCGGTCTCAAACTGCAGGAAGCCATATTCCTCGAAGTCTCCCACCTGAATGTCGACGGCGACTATCCGCACGTTCGGGTCTTCAAAAACGGCTTCTTCGACCGCGAGGTCCCCATCTTCGGAATGGCAGTTGCCTATGTCCGTCAGTGGCTCCTGGAGCGGCGGCGGCGCGCCTTCGCCAGCACTCTTGCGTTTCCCGCGAACTTTTCCGGAACCCCGCTGGACCGTTCGACCGTGTACCGCCAGGTGAAAGCCGTCTTCGAACGGGCAGGGGTAGAAAAGGAGCACAAAGGCGCAGGGCTGCTGCGCAACAGCTTCGGCGCGCGGCAACTCAGGCAAGGCACCTCCCTTGACACGGTCCGAAAATGGATGGGCCACAAACTGGAGGAAAGCACAGAGCCGCTCCGGCGCCAGGTTGAGCGCCAACGGCGCGCCCGGCCGACATGAGAAAAGCCCCGCTAGAAGCGGGGCCTGTCGAATCAACATTCAGAACGCAGAGACCGCGTGCTCGCGCACCTCGCGCTCAAAGAGATACTCCTGCATCACCTTCCTTCCACCGACGCCCTGATAGCCGCCGTTCACGATGAGTGTCCCGCCGTCGACCAGCAAGACGTCGGTTCCCCGTTGAAGTTCTGGATGGTCAGAAATAACGACCTGAACACAGCTTGGCTTGACCGCTTGCGCAGTCTGGTACGCCGACACGGGCAGCTCGAGTTGCACGAGGAGACCTCGCTGACAAGCGCGAACCAACTCCACAGAGAACGGCGACCCCGGAGTGAGGTAGGTCACTCGGCCCTGAATGCTGGACTTCGCGTTGCGAGTCCAAAAGGCGTTGCCGCTGTCGCTGAGCCGCTCGACCGGGCCCGTTGGAAACTTCAGGTTCAAGCCCGAACACGCAGCCAGAAGGCTCGTGAGTAACACCAAGAAAAGCCGCGCCACAATTATTTCCTAGAAGTTGGTCCTGACTCGTCTAGGAAAATTTTGCATTCGCGCCCGTCAACGAACGACGTACGTCGAGGGAGCGACCTCGTCCGGACCTAAGTCCCCGGCTGCCACCAGCGTTGGTCGCAAGAGAATCAGTTTTTTCAGGGCATTCTGGGCGCCATAGCGCTGCAGGCGGTAATGCCCGCGTCGCCAGTGGGCCTTCACCGTTCGCCCGTCGCCACCGGCCTCGCCGCTCTTCACTGGGTCACGCGGTGCTTCGATTAGGACATAGTCGTACGCTCGCACCAGCTTCCGCGCAGCCTTTGCGCGCTTGCCGCCTGATTTGAGCCGGTTGAGACTTTCCTCCAGTTCCTTCCTCTCCGGCTTCAAGGCTCGACGGGCGTCGGGCAGGCCAATGTACAGCAGGGATTTCGCGACAAGCTTCACGGCCTCCACCACCGCTGAAATCGAGTCTTCCGACGACAGTCTCAAACCCATACGGCGCGCTTCGTCGCGGTCTTTGTAAAAGGCATCATGGATGACTTCTTCAAGCGAAGCAGCAGGGTCCGCGAGAGAAAGAATAATGCTCTGCGTAGCGTCGTCGCTCGCATGCTTCTTCCCCACTGGGCTTCCGGTGATGACCAGATACAGGCACTCGCCGACGTCGCGATGATGCCCGCGTTCCACGTAGCATCCCTCTATGCTGTGCCAGGCAGTTTCCGAGTTCCAGATTTTGGTCTGCCAGTCACGCCGTTCGCCGAACTCGATGAAGCAGAACGGCAACGGAGGCTGCATGTAGCTCACGGGAATCGAGCTGTCGATGTCTGTGCGCTCCAGCAGTTCCACTAGCTTGTCGTCCAGCTTGAAGTGGGAATACTGGAGGCAATGGGCGCGCAGCCACGCACAGAACGCAAACGCGCCGCCTTGCTCGGTGCTACCCGGCATCACTTCTGCGGCCGAGGCCACGGACTGGAACCGGGGAAGCCGATTCTCGGTCGTGAGCCTATAGCAGGCTTCCGCCAAAACCAGCTCCGGGTCTCGGAGGTACCGCTCGATGACCGGCCACTCCGGGCCGAACATCTCCCGGGTCATCTCGAAGTGCTTAGCCACCATCGCATCGCACCGCACGGGATGCGGCAGCCGCATGATTTGCGGGTCCGCCGACGCCTCTAGTTCCTGAGCCATTCCTGTCCTACCTTTCTATGCGCAAAGCGCGCGGCGGCCCTATTTTACCTTGGTCAGCGCGAAGCGCGTCCAAAATACGCGAGGGCCACCGCCTTCCCGCACGCAAGCAGGGCGCCGGACTGTCAGTCCAAAGCCGCTTCTGCCAGCTCGATATGGTTCCCCTCGAAAACGACGCCCGGCATCCCGTTGTACACGGCCGAGCCGAACACCTGCATGAGTTCCCACATCGCGAACTCGAGGTCCACGCCCACAGCGATAGGCACGCCGAGCCGGTGCTCTTCCGAGGGGGAGTTAAGGTCAGCACGAAAGCGCTGGTAAACGCTGCATCCCCGTGCGGTCAGACGAACGCGCACGGGGGTATTCAAGTTCAGGAAGGGCATGAGCTTTCGAAGAAAGGTAGGGATGAGGGCCGGAGGGTGACTGAGGCTGAAGTCGAGAGTTACCGACCATGAAGGCCGCCCGGCGTGCTGCGCCGATTTGTAAATCATGGTACATCGCCTTCACAAAACACACAACGGGGCTTGACACGAGAGCCGCCGGGCCTCCACCGACACTGCCGACATAGATACTCCTTATCTTAGAAACCTAAGTTCTGAGGGTTTAGGGTTCTAGGTCCGCTGCGGCGCCGAATCTGTAGAAATCGAAATTTAAACGTACGCCATAAGTCTTTTCTCCCTTGCCGGAAGTTGAAAAAAAGTGTAACCTTCGTTTCTCCAAGTTCGACCTACCCGCGCTTGCCTCGCGTACTTTGCAAATTCAGATGTCCCCCACCGCCAGCACCGCAGCATTGAAACATTCTGACCGACGGTCGGAAGCCCTTGGCGACACAGGTCAGCCGCGTTCGAAGTTCGTAGTCGGAGGCACGTCTCTGAAGCCAGCCTTCCTGGCACTGGGCGGCGCGGTCTTGACGATTACACCCTTTGCCCTGATGTTCCTCGACCGCTTCGGTTTGCGGTTTTCCGCGACGCTCGCGGCAATTGTGATGGCAGGAGGGTCGGCTCTTCTTCTCGCAGCAACGCTTCTCACGACTGCGCGGGACGCCCGACTCCTCAGCGAAACATTTGGTGAGCCCGTAATGCGCGGAGCGCGCGCGAGCAAGGTGCAAGGCAGTGTGTGGCACGCGCAGGCAAATCGCGGGCGATGAGGTGTAACGACGCGCCGCGCGCGTCAGGCAACCCGCAATGCGGGCGCAACGTTTCGGTAATAGCGTTCAACGGCCTGCTCGTGAAGCGGGAACGCCAACGGCGTATTTTGGTCAATGTAGCAGTAATCCCAGACTTCGCGGCAACGTGAAACGCGGCCCTTGACGATATCGCCGGTGACCACATGGTCGAGCACGCAGAACACTAAAACCCTGTTCTGGGGTGTCACTGCCGAATAAAGAAGCTTCCACCGGTCAGGCGCGTACAAGATGTGCGCCTCCTCGTCCAGCTCACGGCTGACGCCTTCCTCAATACTCTCTAGCTCGTCGACGTAGCCCCCAGGAAGCGCGATAAGACCTGTGCCCGGCTCATGCCCACGCACAATACCGAACAGCCGCAACCGGCCGTCGTGCATCACGGGCACCATTGCAACGGCGACGGGGAGGGGATTTTTGTATGGCATGACACTTCCAGCTGAATAGCGTTCCAATGTGTAGTGAGCCGCGCCCAAATTCCACCATGCGGCTGATGGACGAAGGCTCACAGACGTCGACGCGAGGAGACCAATTGAAAAGGGGCGCCGTGAGCGCCCCTTTTCCGGTCATACTGCTTGCGACTCTCAGACCTGGTCTACGCCCGCCACCTTCCACTGCGACTGGCCGGGCGCCTTCACGAAGTTCCAGATTTCGTTCACGTCGACCGACTGGCCGTCTTCGCGAATGCGCGCGACGTAGTGAACACTCGCAACGACACCGTCACTGGTCTGGCTGACGTCGACGACCTTTGCCGTCAGGCTGTCGATGACGACTTCCTTGTCGCTTGTACGTTCTTCGATGCCCGGACGCAAGGCGTCGAACACCGCCGGCTCGGTCGCGTTCTTCAGTGCAGCCACGTCACGGCGAGCGTCAGCCATCTGCAGGTCGCGGAAAATCTGCTTCGCGATGCCGTCCAGTTCGACTGCTTGCGGGTCGGCCGCTTGCGTGGTGGTCGTTGTCACGCGCGTCGTCCGCGTCGTGCGCGTTCGTTCTTCTTCGTCGCCAAATGACGGCGCGGCGCGATAGCCTCGGTCGTAGTCACTCGGGGCCGATGCGCCGAACTTGCGGTAAAGAATCACGATGAACGCTCCGATAGCGAGAATCAGCAGAATGCCGACAAGGAAGGAAAGAAAACCGTGTCGCGGCGCCATCATGACCGGAGTAACCGTCATTGGCGCGCCGCCTACCGAGCCGTACACGGCCTGCGGAGCCGCGTAGCCGGGCTGCGCCAGCGGCTGCATGCCGCCACCGGCATAGCCGTGCGGTTCCGTCAGCCGCGCCACACCGTAACCGACTGCTGCACCCGCCAGTGCCGGCATGACCCAGCTGTGCGTTTGAGGATTGTAGTACTGGCCTTGGGTATTGTACGTGCGACCATCTGAGCCCTGACGATAACTCGAGCTTGACACTGTCGTGCTCGTCGTCTGCGTCGTCGTAGTGGTGCGCGGCGCGGCGACGTTCGTGGCCGTACCATTACGCACCGAAGCGGCCACGCTAGGTCGTGACATGCCGATGGAGTTTCCGGCGGAAAGTCCACCTCCGCGTGAGAACGACGGACTCGCGTGGGAAGAAGAGGTGCCGCCGCCAAAGCGGGCTTCCGCAGGCAGACTGGCGACCAGGACGGCACTCGCCGCAATGACGAGCGTAGCTGTACGCAAGAGTTTCATTCGACTCCTTGGGGGGGTTAAGACAGAAAGGCAGAGCGCCCACGCTTTTTTGTAAAGCGATACCGGCATTATGCCATTTTTTTGTAAAGACAACAGACAGCATTTCCGGTAACCTTTTGCAAATACGCGGCTTGCCGTCCCCGGCTGCGTAGCTAAACACTTCCAGCTACATGAATGGCCATAAGAGACACGCCCGCTCCAATGAAACCTTTTCCGCTTATCCTCGGTTTGCTTCTCGTTCTGTGCTCAACGATGACGGTCGACTACCGGCACCGAATTCGCGAGCTGACCACCCAGAACGACGCGCTGCAGACGCAAGTGACGCAGAAGGATGCAGATATCAGACGCATCAGCATGGCGCGCGACCAGTTCGCGCTTAAGGTGCAGGGAAGCACTACCGCTGCGGCCGCTGCCTGCGCGGCCTCAGATGCTGCCGCCGCCGACAAGGAAGCGAAGCTGCTTCTGAAGAAACAGGGACTGCCCGCCACTCCGCCTGCGGGTGCCAGCACTGTCATTGCCGACTAGTCGGCTCAGCCGCACACTCCGCGCTTGCGCTTACCCGGCGGTGAGTCCGGTGCGACGCACGCGAGGCTAGTGCCGGACATACTCCCTGAACGTTAGCGTGATGCTGTTCTCGAATGCCAGACGCTCTGCGTCGATGCGCCACTTTGTCAAATCGATGTCGGGGAAAAACGCGTCCCCTTCTGGCGCGACTCCAACATGCGTGATAACCAGACGGTCGGCGAACGGCATGAATTGTTCATACAGCGCTTGGCCGCCTGCAATGAACAGTTTTTGCCCCGGTTTGACGGACTCCAGTGCGTCTTCAAGCGACCGCACGGATTTCAGCCCGGGCATTTCGGCGACCAGCCGGCGCGACAGGACCAGGTTCATCCGTCCGGGTAGCGGCCGCCCCAAAGAGTCATATGTCTTGCGGCCCATCAACACCGCATGTCCAAGAGTCGAGTCCTTGAAGTGTTTCAGGTCGCGCGGCAACCGCCACGGCAGGGTGTTGTCTTTTCCGATTACTCCGTTCTCGGCGACGGCGGCGATGACGACGACTTCAGGACGCATAGGAGCTCCATGGGTGGCGGTCTGGGGTATAGCGAGGGTGGCGTGGGCCTTTAGGACCATTCGCGATTTGCTACACGTTGAAGGAACTTACATGGAGAACGCAATGAGTGGTTTTCAAATAACCGAACTCGTCCGGCTGAACGCGGACTTTCAGTCACACCCCGGCCATGTCGTACCAAAAGGTACGCACGCAACCGTTTTGTCCGACGAGCAATACGGACTTATCGAAGTCGATTTTGCGCTTCCCGAGCTCGGGGGCCTGGATGCCTTTGTCCCGGCACGTTTCTTCGAGCGCTTCAACGCTTTCGCCTGATTGACCGACCCGTCTGGATGCACTTCCGACGGGTTTTTTCTCGCGGGCCGGTTTTTGGTCCGTGCCGCTAATTCTGGAGCTGTCATGTACGGTCTTTTGAACCTCCCGTGGTGGGGCGTCGTCCTTACCACCCTCGGGCTTACTCACGTTACTATCGTGGGCGTCACGCTGTTTCTTCACCGGTGTCAGGCGCACCGCGCCCTCGACATGGGAAAGGGGCTCTCTCACTTTTTCCGGTTCTGGCTGTGGATGACCACCGGCATGGTGACGAAAGAGTGGGTTGCCGTCCATCGCAAGCACCACGCGCGCTGCGACACGGCCGAAGACCCACATAGCCCGCAAACGCGCGGAATCGCGACCGTCATGACGCAGGGCGCGCTCCTTTATACCCGCGAAGCCGCTTCGGCGCAAACCCTTGAGCGGTTCGGCAAAGGCACGCCCGACGACTGGATGGAACGCAAGGTCTACACCGCGCACTCGCGCGCGGGCATCGCAGCAATGCTTTTAATCGACCTGCTTCTGTTCGGCGTGCCGGGCATCGCTGTCTGGATTACGCAGATGCTCTGGATTCCGTTCTGGGCGGCGGGTGTGGTCAACGGCGTCGGCCACTGGTGGGGCAGCCGTAACTTCGACACCGAGGATGCCTCCCGTAATATCTCACCATGGGGAATCATCATCGGTGGTGAGGAATTGCACAACAACCACCACTGCTATCCGTCGTCGGCGAAGCTCTCCGTCCGAAAACACGAGTTCGACATCGGCTGGATGTATCTGTCGGTGTTCGCGCGACTCGGATGGGTTCATATCAAGAAGGTCCCGCCGCGTATGCGCGAGCGCACACAGCCGGCGGAGACAACGCTCGAGACGCTGGACACGGTGGTCGCGCACCGCTTCGAGCTGATGGCGACCTATGCTACGGCGTTGCGCAAGCTTTATCGAAGGGAAAAGCGCGCGCAGCCCGAGGGCCTGCCGGTTGTGCGCCGTAGCGTCTGGAAACGCCTCGAGGTGCTGAAGTTCCACCCCAAAGAAGAATCTCGCCTTGCCGAAATTCGCGCAAAGTCGACCCGCCTCGCACGCGCTCTTGAGCTGCGGGCAGAGCTGGCAAAAGTCTGGACAGCGGAGAAGGCCACACGGGAAGAGTCACTTCAGCGGTTGCGGACGTGGCTCCATGAAGTCGAAAAGAGCGGCATCGCTGAACTGGCAGCGCTAACACGGCGAGTGCGACACACCGCCTAACCTTCCTTTCTGCGCCGGCTACGGCTGTCGCAAACATCTTCCAAAGAAAAATCCCTCGGCAGCGAACTGCGCGAGGGATTCCTTTAAGCAAGGTGCGGGCGTGAGCGCCGCTCCGGTATTACTGGGTCTTCACTGCCCCTGCCGGAGCCGAGTTGACAGCAACCGTCTTTCCGAATTCCACCGTGATGGACGCCGGATACTCGTACGCAGCACCCGTCGACTCATCCACCGCGTAGCCGAGCGGGCCATTCGCGATGTAGTGGCCAGCCGACGCTTCCTTGTGCTGACCCTTCACGGTCACCACACCACGCGCGCCGCCCGCTTTCTCGCAGGTCACCGTCAGGTCGCTCGATGCGCGATGAACCTTGACGGTTCCCGGCGTCGTGACGCTGTACGTGCCCTTGCTGTTTTCCATCTGGCACGAAGCGCCGGCAACCTGCTGACCGCCGCTGACTGCGTTGACGGACACGTCTTGATGCGTACCGTCGCCAAACATCGACGCGCAACCCGAGGTGAGGCCGGTAACGCCGATAGCTGCGATGACGACGAGCGAGCGAATGTTCTTATTCATTTCCTTGAATCCTTTTCAAATGGTCCTATGGATTTTCGACTTCTCAGCTTGAGTTATCGAAGCCCCGCGATAGGCGGTGGTCTTCGGGTATAGCCACCTTTCGCCCCGTCGCGGATTATGCCGCAAGCCACGCCGAGTCATGTGACGATTTGCTGTCGAAAAGGCTGAATTCCGTGATGACCTTCTCGAACGCGAATCCGCCAGCACGCAGGTCGCTTGTCAAGGCATCGCGTGCAGTTTCGAATGCTTCCCGAGTGCCGTCATATGCACGTAACGTCATCATGACGGTGAACGCGGTAGGGGAAAGCTGCTTGAATGCGTTTCGGGACAGGTGCGCACCGTGAGCAGTCGCGAGCGCCTCAAGCCTTTTCCGGACCAGCGCCTCCTCCGCACCGCCTTCGGCGAGGTCCATGACGACTGCGACATGGCTCTCGAAGTACCCGCCCGGCGGCATCACCGAGACGCCATTTTCCGAGGAGGGAGCGGCCGGGTGCCACGGCACCGTCTCTAACTTCCGACGCACTACCTCGAATCCCCGGTAGTTCAGATGGGTTGAGATGCGATTAAGCTCATCGAGCGCGTGGCGATTGTCGCCGGAGAAGACGGAGGAGGTCATGACATCCTGTAGCACGGTGGCGCCCGCCCGGTCCTGGAGCGCCAGTACAACAGGCTTCACGTCGAGCTGATGGCAAGCCGAGCGGAAAGCATCAAGTGCAAGCGCCGCTGGCATGTGGTCTCGATGTTTCAGAGAGACCGTCACGTGCAGCTCGAAGGGCAACGGATATTTGACCCCCGACTCGCGGGCCTGCAAAGACGCCCATTTTTCGCCTTTGCGAAACAGCATCTCTTCAAAATCGGCTTCGTTGAAGCCAAGGTCGAAGACAATCGACATCGCGCAGAGGACCGTATCGCAGGCTTCCTCGAGAATGTCCCGCTTCTCGACAACGCGGTGGGTCGTTGCGTGCGCGTTCTCGAACGGCAAAACCTTCTTGGCTAGCTCGCCTACTTCCTCGGACGTCTTCAGCGCCTTTCCTACCAACGTTTTCTTGTCGGCGGCGCTCAGCTGCCGGATGAATTCGTAAAGCTGCGGACTCATATGCTCTCCTATCCTCGTTCACGCGCGCGTCCGCGCCAAAAAGAAAACGCGGGAAGCCTGGCTCCCCGCGTCGACATCCTTCGCTGGTTGTTACTCGGCGGCGTCGCCAGCTTCCGGCGCCTTCTTGCGGCCAGCCTTTTCAGCCGCCGGGACGGAGGCTGCGCCTTCAGCTTCTTCCTTCACGTCCAGCGCGTCCTTCGGAAACACGCCGGTGGACACGGCTGCGCCGTCGAACCAGGTCACGCCGACCTTCTTCGCGCCGCCCGCAGGCTTGTCGTCGGTCACGGTCAGCCAGGGGCTGCCGCTCCTCAGTTTAACGAGCGAGCCGACTACGATTTTCTGGGACATCCGGGTCTCCTTCTGGTCTGGTTGAAAGGAGGTATAGCGCGCCTGTTTAGCCGACCGCGCTTACGGCAGCATCTTTTCGATTTTTGCCGCCGAAGCAGCACCAACCGTTGTTTTAACCGGCTTGCCCGCCTGGAACAGCATGAGCGTCGGAATGCCGCGCACGCCGTACTTCGCTGCGGCCTCTGGAGCTTCGTCGATGCTAACCTTCACGACTTTCACGTCCGGCCGCTTGTTCGCGACTTCATCGAGCGCGGGAGCCATCGTGCGACACGGGCCACACCAATCCGCCCAGAAGTCGACCAGAGTCGGGACCGTGGAATCGAGAATCTCCGATTGGAAAGTCAAGTCGTTTGCGTAGCGAATCATGTGAACTCCTGTGCGTGTTAAACCCTGTATAGGGAAGCAGCACAGGGGCAAGGCCAACGTCAGGCCGGCCAAACACTGGCGCGCCTTGCTATACCCGGTTTCTTTATGCTGAGTCATTTCGATGGTCACTCGCTATCGCAAAATCCTCGATGCCCTTGGAGAAGCGGCCATGTCGCGCGTGCTAACGCCGGCGTATGGCTCCAACTCGAGTGAGGTCACGGGGTACATTGAGGCCGCCTGGCGTATCGCTGAGGAGCTTGGCGCGCAGGACGCGCTCGATGGGGCGCCGATGCCTTCGGCATTCGAAACCGAACCCATCCTGCGCGGTGGATGGAAGTGCGGAGCCGCAAGCCGGCAAGGCGCGGCGCTCTGAGCCACTCCGGGACTTGCCACCACCTTTAGCCCAAGCGCTCGTGCAGTTCAAAGAGCGACAGCCGGGTCGCGAAAAGCCGGTAGAGGCTCCCACTGCAATAGTCCTGAATGCTCGACGGTGTCGTCCAGCGAAAATCGTCCATCTCCGGAATCATCCGGCCGTCACGTGGGCTTGGAAACATTGAAGTGCAGACGCACCGCTCGATGGCCGCTTCCGACCGCGTCATACGAGCGGCATACAGGTGGAGGTCCTTGGCCGGCCGATATTCGAATATTCCGAGCTCAACCAGGCGGTCTTCAGTCAGACGAAGGCCGGTTTCCTCAAAAAGCTCCCGAAGCGCGGCGCTAACACGTCTCTCGCCGCTCTCGCAATTTCCCTTCGGTAAGTCCCAATGCGCGTTTTCGGTCGCATGGCAGAGCAGAATCTCGCCGTCCTCATTGAGGATGACGACTCCACAGGAGGTCGTTTTGTCCATAGGTCGGCGATTTCCAGAGGGGTAGGATTGCAGCACCGGGTCGCGGACTCTGCAACGGCTTTGCACAAAAGCTCGACAGCACCAAAAGCAATACTTTACAATTACTGACGATGTCTGTAAATCTTCTTTTGTAAAGTCATGCAGCGACGGCCTCTATCCTTTTTCTCGCCAGAATTGCTTCCCGAGGCGCACGGCGGATACGTCGTCTGCATACCGTTTTTCGGGAACCAGCTTATGCTTCGCGCGGCCTGGTTTGGGCCGCCGTTCGAAGGCGGCGAGGCGCAATGGCTCTCTGACTCCGGCCCCCTTGCAGAGCGTCTCGATGTCCGGGGCTGGTATACATCTGCGCCGGATGACCGATGAAACGACTGTTGACGCTCGTATTGCTGTTGATTTCCAGCCTCTGCCACGCGGAGCTTCCCGACGACTTTATCGGCGACCTTCAGCGTGCAGTGGATACCGCCGCGCTGAAGTATGGGATAACCGCCACCATCTACCTCGAGCGCATGCGGCCGGGCATGCCGATGGTCGCAAGGGTGCGAGACAAGCAGTGCCAAATCGTATTCGACGTGGACGAATACGACACATTGAATAAAGCCTACCTCCGCTACTTCCCGAACCGGCAGGATGCACTGAACGGAACCGTCGTTCACGAGATGATGCACTGTGTCCAGATGCTGCGCCTCTACAAGGAAAACTCCGAGTACGCCATCGTGGCGCCTCGACATGCAAATGAAGCGATGATGCTGGAAAAATTTATCGCGCATGCGGGCGAGTCGCAATCGGCGTTCATCTGGCGGGAATTTCAGGCCGACGCCGCTGCGATGATGTACTACCTTGACAACGGGGACTATCCGAACGCGCAGGCTCTGGTCAATGTCCGGCACGTTGATGGCGACGATGACCCGGGCCACGATACGGCGTTCCTGTTGAGCGCGCTGCTCGCGGACCTGTCGACGCAAAGACCCGACGCTCTGCCTCGGGCCGAATTCTCCGACAGGGTGATTGCCGCGTCCGAACGGGTCTTTCTGGCGGCGCAGAAAACGCGCTCGTTAAAAGCCGCGCCGCCTGCCAACTAGTCGACGCGGTTGGGGCGTCTAAGGAGTAAGAGGGCGACGATAGTTGCGCCCTCGTCACCGGCAAGTGTGTCTTGCCGGACTCACTAACCAGACCCGAATCTGGGCAAGTTCGGCCAACCACGACTATCGTTTCCGTCCATACTGCCCGTGGACGTCCCGGCTAGCCTTGCGTTGAGACCCATTTTTGACGCCGTGTGGCGTTCCGCTGGATTTGCGGGGTCTCCGCACTATGACCTTCTTGGTAATCGGGTGCAGGAAAGCTAGCCGACGATGACGGAGTCGCATACCGCCCTACCCGGGCGGTATTTGCCGGGCGCGGCTCAGCTCCTGCCTAAGAACAGGTCGTCCGGACCCAGCTCGAACTCGTAGTAG
The DNA here is from genome assembly GCF_014397655.1 of Paraburkholderia sp. UCT31. Taxonomy (NCBI): domain Bacteria; kingdom Pseudomonadati; phylum Pseudomonadota; class Betaproteobacteria; order Burkholderiales; family Burkholderiaceae; genus Paraburkholderia; species Paraburkholderia sp. UCT31. The sequence continues at coordinate 148,695 of NZ_VZQP01000010.1, read as the reverse complement.
CCACAGTGCTCAGTGAAGACCGCGATGTCATGGAATCTACCGAACCGCCGCACATAGAAAGCCCAGTTGAATCGGACCTCGCTACCATCTTCGAAGCAGATGTGAACGCCATGAGGCGCAAAGTCTCCTGCTTGCAATCCGTCCGCGAGCAAAGCGTCCGTGGAGCGTTCCGTGTACGCGGCTAGTTCCTGCGACCAGCGCCGAATGAAGTCCGCACGCTTATCTTGTCCCATAATTTGCCTTGAAAAGGTATCACGGAGAACGGCGGCCGATGCCGCCGCCCGTACTGCGCTCGTTAGTCCTTCAGCCAGACATTACCGATAGCCGGGCTGCACTCGCCCTTCACCCCGAACGGGCCAAGGAACAATTCAGCCGCGTCGACCATCACGGTTTCGATGACCTTCGTGTAAACCTCGACTTTCTCGTCCGGTATCTCGAACACCAGTTCGTCGTGCACCTGGTTCACAATTGTGCCAAAGATTTCCGAGTGCTCGCGGCGGAAAACATCCATACCGACGCCCAGGATGTCGGCGCCCGTCGACTGGTCTTCGAAAGCGAGCGCGGCGTTCAGCCCGAAAGCGTAAATCGTCCGGTCGCCGAGCGTCTGTGATTCGTAGACCGCCTTCTTCACAGCCTTCATGCCGCGTTCCGGGTCCGGCACATAAATCGTGTCCACCGGGTTCAGCTCTGTCCATGCGTGCCAGAGGTCGACCTCCACGTACGCTGCGAGCCACTGCACCCGGACGACGTCACCTTCCTCGAAGGTCCAGTGAATGTCGTAGTTCTTCGCGGCGGCTTCAATCAGCCCGAGCGTCTGCATCGCGTAGAGCAGGGACAAATTGCCGACCTTGCCGGTTTGCCGTTTCGAACCCAGCTCCTTTTTCCACTTCTTCAGTTCCTTGACCACCGCGTCACCGCCGAGTCCCTGGAACAGCTCGAGCGGGTTCTGGCCGACCATCCCCAGCGCGGTCCACGTGTGGATGTCCATCCCGCTGAAGGAGAAAGCGTTGCGTAGGCTGCCCCACTCAGGCGTGTTCTCGGCCTTTGCTTTTTCCATCACCTCGGTGTAGCAGCGCGTGAAGTGCGCCATCTTGAACACGTTCTGGCGCTTTCGGTATTCTTCCCAGAATGCCTTTTTCGAGGACGGCGCGTCCGCGACCTCGTTCATCTTCGCCTTGTGCTTAGCGAACATGGCGAAGGAGTACTCCTCCTCCTTGCGCGCCTGCACGAGATTAATCCGGCCTTCCACGACACGCGCGATAGCCTGCAGCACCTCCGGCTTGCACTCGCGCTCGCCCATGTAGCATTCCAGGATGCGCCTTTGCGCCCGGATAGCGAGTGCCGCACCCACGCGCATATCCAGCGCTGAATAGTCCGACGCCACGATTTTGTGGTTAGGCTTCGCGGCCACACAGTTGCGGAACCCCTGGTCGCGCGGGAATTGCTGAACGTTGGGCTCTTTCGACGCGAGACGGCCCGTCACGGGTCCGTGACCGGTCAAGGCGTGAATCAGGCCGTCTCCGGAGCGGGTCACGAAGTCCGAGACTTCCTGAGCCATCTTGCCGGCTTTCTTGGCCTTGTTCAGGTACACCCAAGGCAAGTAAAGCCTGCGCGCCTCATCCGACTTGGCAGCTTTTGCCTTGCGCAGGTCCTTTTCGCCAATCTTGAAGCTGCCGGTCTTGTCGGTGACGTCGACCGTAATACCCACGCTCTGGAATGCTTCACCCAGCGTCTGCTTCAGGTTTTCCTTGATGCCTTCGCCCGGGCTGGTGAGCTCCCGCAAGAAGCGACGCAGACCAGCCTTTTCGCCCCGGAGCTGCTCTTCGCGAGCGACCAGCAACTTGCCGTAGCGGCGAACGCGCCGCCACTGTGCCGCGATGTACTTCTTCGCGTCCGAATTGCGCCACGGCATGCCGCGCACCCGCATGCGTACGACGTCCATCACCTGCGGCTCGATACGCCCAACAACCTTGTTCTGCGCGCGGACTTCGTAGTAGCGCTCGAGCAAGTCCTGGCCGGGTCGCAGGTTCAAGATGTGCGCGAGCACCTTATAGGTGGTCATCGCGTCACCGGTCGCATACTCGTAGGCCTTCTGCGTCAGGAAGGGCTGGCACCAGTTCTTCGGACCTTGCATGTCCTTCGGCAAGATGACACCGAGGAGGATGGCGGAGAGGTCAGCCAAGGCCCAGCCCGAGCGACCACCCTGGAACAACTCGGTCGCGTACTGCTGCAGCTCTTCATTCGACTCGTCGTTGTAGGCCTTCGCGAAGAGGTAAGGCACCTCAGGCATGAGCGCACGCGCAAGGAGCATCGAATCGAGAAGCATCGTGGGACACGCCGCTTCCAGCCCGCCGGCCTCGACGAGCAGCCAGAACGTGTCGAAGTTCACGTTATGACCGAACATGACGCCGGTCAGAACCGCGCGAGCGACTGCTACGCGCTCCGCCTTGTTCAGCCGGTCGAAGTCAAAGGCCTCAAGGCGCAGGACTCCGGTCTTCGGGTCTTTGTAATAGACAGAGACCACGCGCAGGCGCAGGCGCGGGTTCACGCCGCGCGAAAGCTCCGTGCCAGAAAACTTCTGTTCTTTCGACGCAGGCGTCAGCCCCGTCGTTTCAATGTCGACTATCTTCCATACGGCCGACTGGATTGCGCTGACGAGCGCAGAGTGCGCCTCCGCCCAGGGCACCATCTCGTGGGTGTCGGGGTCGGTGTACTCGAGGTCAAATCCAAGTTGCATCAAATCTCCGCTGAATGCTAGACGTCCCCGCCAGCCTGGGCGGCAAAAGGGACTTCAGGGTTCGGGTTATAGGGTCCAACTGTTTCCGGCGATGCCGGTGAGATTGCTTCCCGCCGGCGAATCCATGCATCGCCAGCCGTTTGAACGCCTCCTCATATAGCTTCGCGGCGACTCGCGCCGCGAACGTCCTGCAAAACAAAAGCGGAAGCCCAAAGGCTCCCGCTTTACAAACACATGATTTTTCAAAAGCCGATACGGCGCTTCCCGTTGTTCGCCTGCTTGGGGAAGTCCTCGCCGCGCACACGGTCGCGGCCCTTCATTCGTGCTTCACCCATTGCGCTCAACAGCGCCTTGCGCATCTCACGAGGTGCAACATCGGCTACTTCGTCGAGAGCGGTCGAGTCGAGCTCGGCATCGAACTTCCACTTGTGCTCACACAGAAGCCCTGCGTAGATGTGGTTGGCGATGTGCACCGCCTGTTCACGCGTCGGCGACGGCACCTCAATTACTTCCATACGCTGGAGAATCGGCTCGGGAATGCGTTCCGGATAGTTGGCGGTGGAAACCCACAGCACGTGGCTCGCATCGATTTCGACATCAAGAAACTCGTCCTTGAAGTGGGCGGCGGTGTCGCCCTCCATCAGCTGATAGAGCGAGGCAAGGGAGTCATGCCGGCTGTCCCCGCCCGCCTTGTCGAGTTCGTCAAGAACGAGCAGCGGATTTGCGAACGCGCCCTCAACGAGCGCGTGCGCGACTTTTCCGTGACGCGCGTTCTGCCACGTCGCCGCTGACCCGCTCAGGATGAACCCGGCGGTCATGCTCGACATGGGAACAAACTCATAGGCGGTACCCATAGCTTTGGCGAGGAGTTTCGCAAAATGCGTTTTGCCAACGCCCGGGGCACCCGTGAGCAGAATCGGAGTGAACTGGACCGGTTCTTCGCCATACAGGGCAAGCTCGACTGACCGGCGCACGTTATCGAGCACGCTACTGAAGTTCGGGCACAGGTCGTAAAGCTCCGTGAGGAAGGCGCTGCTCGACGGTCGAATGAGATAGCGGGTGCCTCCCGTTCGAATCATCTTCTGATACATCTTCTTCAACAGCGCATTTGTGAAGTCATCGTTCTCGGCCAGCACCTTTTCCACTGCCGACACGTCGTAGATTTCCGTCAGACCAGCCACTGGAATATGCATCGTCACGACTCCCTTACGCGCTGAGGTATTTTCCCGTGTAGGGAGGCGGCTTAAACGGACTCAGACCGGCAGGGCCTGGCGCACTTGTCCGCCATAACTCGCCGAGAGAATCGGGTCGTTCAGAAAGCGCAATGCGTAACGCCCACTGTCCTCGCAGGCACAACGGTTGAGCGGCTCTGCCATAGCTGCCGTTTCGCCGGTCGCGAAGAATGGCGGCGGCGCGTCGGGCGGGCGCTTTGATAGCAGCGCATTGAGCAGTGATTTCATCTGGACTTAGGTCCTAAGTGACAAAAACGCCGGACGGAGAACGACGGGCGTTCAGCCGAACAGAACTCATCTGGAAAGAAATGACAATCGCTTTACAAAACATCGCTTGTCCCGATTCTACCACTCCTTTACAATTGGTCAACGCTCTTTACATTGCAGTTAACGCAAGGCCTTGGCCGTCCGGTCGAGCTTGCGGAGCAGGGCATACACTGGCATGAATCTCATTTTTCTCAACGAGCAGGTCCTGCGCGGCCTCGCGGTGCGCTTCATCGACGGCGCGGAATCACTCCAGTGGGACCCGACAGCGCTGCGGCTACTGGACCGTCTTTGCGAAGCCGCGAATGCGCGTCTGGTCGTCTGTTCGGACCAGCAACAAAACGAAAGTCGACTCGAACCCTGGAACGAGCGCTTTCGCGCCGCCGGCTCTCGGCACATCGAGGTGGTGGGGCTCACGCCCGTGCTTTGTACAAGCGACCCGGGCGTTGAAGTTCTGACGTTTCTCAAGACATTCGCCGGCACCGTTACGCGGTACGTGATTCTGGACAGCCGGCCGGGCTATCTGGTCTGGCAACCTCACCTGCGAGCCGAGCGCGATACGGGACTGACCGCGCGTCTGGCGTACGAAGCGCTGGCCCAACTGAATGCGGGTAGCCCGCTCCTCGCGGAGTGGCAGGCTCTCTCCGGATATGGCGACTTGCTGTCGCTCTGATTCGGCAGCTCCGGCTAACCGCGCCTCTACGGCCCGCCAGCGTCGGGCCGCGTTGCATGCCAGACTTCGGCGCGCGAATCCTCGCCGCCCGAAAAAACCTGTGAAGACAACGATTTAGGGTCGGATTGTTCACAGGCAAAAGGCTAAAGACGGGTAGCTAGAGGGGACTCCGCCACCAAGGCTCCCCTTTTACTTGTATTGCCCGGAGGTCCTCTTGAAAAAGCTCGCCACTCTATTGTTGCTGGCCGTCGCGCCGCTCGGCGCTCACGCGACCAGCGGCCCGGCGCCGATGCTCCATGCCAAAAGCGCCGTCGTCTACGACATCAACGCGCACAAGGCTTTGCTGGAAAAGAATCCTGATGAAGTCATGCCGCTTGCATCGATGACCAAGCTCATGACTGCAATGGTCGCACTGGACCAGAACCCCGCGCTCGACGAGACACTCGTCGTGTCAGGCGAGGACGTCGACCACCTGAAGCACTCCGCGTCGCGCGTACCCGTGGGAACGCAACTCGAGCGCAAGGAGATGCTGCGCCTCGCCCTAATGTCATCCGAAAATCGCTCCGCGTCGGCCGTGTCCCGCAATGCACTCCCGGGCGGGCTACCCACCTTTGTAGCCAGCATGAATCAGAAGGCGCAGGCTCTCGGGATGACACACACGCACTTCGATGACTCAACGGGGCTGTCGCCGCAAAACGTCTCAACTGCCAACGACGTCGTGAAGATGGCCGACGCAGCCTCACACTATGCGCTAATACATCAGTTCACGACGCTGACCCACTACGACGAAGATGTAGGCACCCGGAAGCTCTCCTACCATAACAGTGACCCGATGGTAGGCCGACCAGGCTGGGATATTCAGCTTTCGAAGACCGGCTTTACAAACGAAGCGGGGCGCTGCGTGGTTGTGAAGGTTAATATGCCAACGGGACCGGTGGTCATCGCCCTTATGGGCGCGGACACTAGCGGCGGGAGGTCTTCCGACATGATTGCCATCCGCAACTGGCTCGAGGGCAAACCCGCGACCTTCGCGCCGCGTCTCTTTTATGCCGGCGCAAAAACCGGCGGACGACACGCCATCATCGCCGCACGCGCTGCCTCCGGTCGCAAACCGGTCATGCTTGCGAGCGCTCGCCCGGGCCACGGTGTCAGGACTGGCCATGTCGCAATTGCTCAGGCTACGGAGCGCTCGTCCAACATCCGTCTCGTCGCATACTCGGGTCGCTCGGCGCCGAGATTCCATCCTCACAAAGCCAAAAGCGGCAAACACCGCAGGTATTCCGCATAGTCGGCAGCGTCTTTAACATAGGCCCGCCCGTTGGCCGGGCCTCCAGCGGGTTGCATCGCGACCGGCCACAACGCCATTGAGGCCTTGTGGCCGTTCTCATTTCAGGCGGCGCGCCGATTTCCAGTGTCACCAGCATCGCAAGGTTTCTTAGCATTCGCAGTGCGCCGGCGGCGCGCTTTTCGACCGTGCGGCTCTCCAAGCCGAGGACCGCATCGAGGTCGGCAGGGTCATACAAGCCGCTCGCCATGGTAGTGAATAGCTTCTGGTCAAGTCTTATCCGCCCCGCGACCCATTCGCAGCCGAACCCGACAACCGTGCCAAGCAGAAGCGAACTGGAAAGAAAGGCGCGCTGCGTTAGCGTCGTATGCTCCGACCAGACCGCATATGCAAGACAGACGCCCGTCCCCGCGACGGATAGTCGGGCGCGCCACAGCGACGCGCGATGTAGTTCGAGGATGTCTGAGCCGACCCGTTTCGTTGACACGGCGTGACCGACTACGCGGCACCCGGTCACCGACGGTCGACGACCCTTCGCCGCGCCGCGAGGCCTATAGACACGGGGGCGGTGCAGCACCCGACGAATCCGGCTTGCCAAAAGAAAACCCGCTCAGAGAGCGGGCTTTGAATCAAGTCGTCTGTTCAGACGCGAGCTTGCAGCAAGATGTTGAAAAGGGCCTGCTTGATTTGACCATCCTTGGTTTCGACACCAAGAGCACGGTAGACCTTAGCCATCGCGTCGATGCACGACGGACGTGCTGCTTTTTCAGCGCGAAGAAGCGACTCACGCGAAGACACCGAGGTGACCTTGAGGTGCGCCTTCTCAAAGGAGCAATCAAGAATCTTGTCAGCTACTTCACGTGATGCCTCGTCCTGCACGTTCAGCTGCTCGACAATCTCGGCTTTGTAGGCCGGAATGCGAATGAACGTCGTTACCGCGTAGCTCACCGCGAGGAAAGCCAGCAGCCCGACGAACGCGAGGGTCACCAGGCGCGCCACGGCCTCGGGAGACTCCAGCACAGCGACTGCCTTTTGGCCCACGGTTGCCTTTTGGCGAAACATCAGTTCAGCACGTTGCATATATATGACCTCGTAAAGGTTGGATACCTGAGTCATATAGCGAATGTAAAGGCCTACTCGGCCCCTGAAACCTTCACAAAGGCCGGCGCACGCGAAGACCACCCACAATTTCGGTAAAATTTGCAACGTGGCATCAAGCGCCATCTTCTGCGCGAGGAACCGCTTTATTCGCGGATATCGGTAATTTATACCTTCCTTAGACGCTCGCTGTTTCAAAAACGAATCGTTTATACTGGCTTTTATACGTCGTCAAGCGCCATTGTTTCTTGTGTGGTTTTACCCACATTTCGCAGGCTGCGGAAAATATTTCAGTCGGACACGCTTGGTTACACTTTACACACGCTATACTGCCATCACTGAAATCAACCACGCCTCTCCGGAGAACGCTGTAATGCCGCAACAAGAACTTCTGCTGTGCAAAACCGACTTTGCTCCCGCTGACCTGCTGTTCGCTGATAACGTCTTCTCCGGTAGCCTCGAAGTGGACGGGGCGGTGCGCTCGACTTTCTTCGATAACGCACGTTTTCTGGAAGCTAACACGAAGGAAACGCTGCTGTGCCAGCAGCTGATGCGGGTCAACGGCCTTGTCGTCCCGCGTGAACATACCGATTCAATCAATATTGTCCGCTCGCAGGTGCTGGAAGATGGCTCGGTTGAAGAAACGCTGAACGTCGTGCTCGATTCGCTCGCTGACGACGACTTCACGGTCGCGGGTACCCTCGCATTCCACATCGCGGTAAAGTCGAGCGCCGACAAGTCAGCCATCGCACTCGTTATTACGCCCGATAGCTTGTCCCTGAATCCTGAGTTCAACGACGCCGCCGGTCACGAGTACGAACTGACGGCCGCTGCAGCTTGGTGCGTTCAGGACATCGCGACCGCTCTGTATCTCAGCGCGGGAACTGAAAGCCGGGTCTCCCTCGCCATGGGCGAGCAAAAAACCCGCGACGCTCTGGCGGACTTCGCAGCTTTCGGTCTGCAGTCAGCCATCGACTCGACGTATCGTGCGATGGTTCACGAGACTGGAAGCCTTGCACATCTCTCGTCGTCGCAAGCCAGCCTCCCCGAAAACTTTTTTGTCGCAGCCGCTTGAACATGAAAAAGGGCACGTCAGCTTTCAGGGAACGTGCCCTTTCTTCGACGGACGAGGACTCCATGGACTCCCCCAGCACGGCCGCGCCAAAGAAAAAAGGCGCACGATGCGCCTTTTCTCTACAGCATGTTTCGGACAAGACAGTTTACGGCTGTTGGACCAGGTCCGTGAGCATCTTGACCGCACGCTGGTCATCCAGCTGGCCTGCGACCATACGGTCTCGTAATGTCTGCAACAAGGCCTTTGCAATCGGTGGCAAGCCGTCAAGGAACGACGACTCGGATTCTGCTGCTGCGGTGACAGCAGTGGCCGGGTGCTGCGCACGTACTGCTGCGCCGGCGATAGCTTTCTTCGCTGCCGGCACCGGCGCGCGCTGAGTGAAGCTTTTCTTGGACGGTGCCGGCGTCGAAGCAACTGCGTGAGCGGGCACGGGCTCTTCCAGTAATTCCCGTTGCACTGGCTGGGCGTGAACCGCGCCCGCTTTTGCCTTGGAAGCTGTCTTTTTCGCCACACTCTTTGTTGCGACGGCCCCTGGATTCGTGCGCGTACGGCCACGGCGCTTCGGAATTTCGCGCACAAGAGGCGCTCCAACGGACGTCTCATTTGCAATCGCGTCGAGCGCCGAATGCGGCACGGCCGTTTGCGGCTTGTCCATCCAGCCCGACTTCAGCCCTACATGTGCTTCGATGTCGCGAGCATAGTCTTCCTGGAATGTCCGCTCCCCACTTAGCAACAAGCTAATTTGACCTTGCGAAACGTGCGTCAGTCGTGCGAGCTTTGCCTTGAACCCCGCAGTCTGCGTCAGCAGGTCCAGATTTGCACGCCGGATACCAAGTGCAGCATTGTCGGCACCGTTACCGGCAACCGCGCCTGCTTGAGTCTTACGCTTCGTTTTTTGAGTTGTTTGTGCGGTACTGGCAGCCATCGCGGCCTCCTGTGCAGTTTCTGCATGGGTTGATGTGACGCTCGCCGCCGAAGGGGCCGACGCAGCTGGACTTTCAAAAGACAAAACGGTAGCTGTTGTTTTCACGGATTCCTCGGCAACCTTAGCCTGCTCGGCCTTTTCCCGGGCGTCTTCCCGGGCTTCTTCTTCTATTACGAATTCACTTCGAGCTTCGCCGCGACAGATGAGCTTGGTCTTTTCTGGCACATCCCCATCAGGATGACGGTGGTCAAGCCAGCTTCCCGGAAGTTCGAGCTGGTGCTCGATATGCGTTGCCAGTTCCTTGTTTATGGGAGATGCGCCATCCAGGCGCTGGCCAAAACTATCTACCTGCATCTCGAGCGCTGAAGCCATCTGCGGCGGGGTAGCGCCTGACACACGCAGCAGCGCATTCAGATTTGCAACGCGCAGCGGGGCAACGGTGTCTTGCTGTCGGACGGTGACTTCACGGGTCGGCTCATCGAAGGGATTCTGCGGACGTGCCCTGAAATGCTGCTGGGGACCCTTTTTGCGGTAAGGAGGATGATTGGCCATCGGGTGCCTCTGATTGCCTGGGTGATTAAACACTTCACGTGAGTTTTTAGGGCTTGTTTCCACGCGGCTGCTCTCCAAAACACTTTTGTCGGTTCAGATAAATTTTATACAGACCCATTTTTAAACGGACTCGTTGATTTGTCAAGGCAGCGCACTGAATTTTCGCTACATGTTGCAAAGTCTGCGTCACTTTTAGGACGCGGACCCACCCTTTATGGCCACGACCTTCATGAAAAACCGCATTTCTAGCCTTTCGTTACTTCCCATTACACTCGTTCTTGCGAGCGCTACCGCGAGCGCACAGGGCGATGAGCAAATGAAAAGCCGCCTTTCCGACTCGGCCGAATACATCGCCTGCGTCGTCCCGGCCATCCCTCGCGCTGACCGCGTGGCGGCGGCAAAAGCCAACTGGCCCGCTCCCATGCGCCTTCCGGGCGAAAGCGTCTGTGCCTTTCCGTCCACAACCCTTGCGCCAGGCGAAGCGCAGCGCATCAACCAACTGACAGCTCAGGCGCTTGAAAAATGCGCGTCAAAGGCTCCTCTAGACCCCGCAACCGTAGACGCGGCGCAGTACGGGATACTCGCGGCCTTGTTGATATCAGCCGATGCCCCGCCCAGCGAAACGCCGGGCCAGGAGCCGGCACTGACAACTTTTGACAAATGGCTCGCGTATACCGACGCCTGCCTGCCGAAAGCCTGAACGTAGTTTAGCCTTAATTTATACGGCGCATCAGGTGAGCTTTTAAACGGGCTTTTACCCGGTTTTTACACGACCTTGATGTCTCCGGCCGTAATGGTCAGTTTCCGCTATCGCCCGGCACGTAAGGCGTTGCGCCCCGCCCACGCCCGGTCCACCGCGCGACTTTTCTTTACAAATAGCGAGTTTTCAATGCTAGAATTGTTAAGTCGCGCGCCACCTTGAGCGCTCGCCGAACCCTTACCTTTTCCCATATCTGACGGCCCATCGCGGCTGTTCCGGAGGATATTTCCATGGCAATTACGCCCCCCCAAATCACTCCCGTTGCACGCAATGGTCGCAATGCCGCTGTGCGCATTGGCAACAACGTGCGCGCCTGGCGCAACAAGCGCGGTCTGACTCAGCTGGAAGTCGCGGCAAAGGCTTTCGACACGGAAACGTCCCACTGCCGCGTCTCGCGAGTCGAGCGTGGCGTACATCCGGACCACAGCCTGAACGAGAGCGTGCGGGCCATCGCCAAGGTCCTGCGTGTGCCGGCCAAGACACTGCTGGCGTAAGCCGCCGGGTTTACCGGACTGACAAAAGCGCCGCCCGAAATTTGGCTACCCGTACCACCAAGGTGTTGGTAAGCGGCCGGTGCGACTGATTATTGCGAGCCTCCAGAGGCTCGCTTTTTTTCGTCAGGGGTTTTGCTCGCGACACTCTCTTGAGCGCATCCAGGGGGGCGCCTGTAATTTCAACAGGCCCGACCCGAGCATATAGCCATGTAGCCCTAATGTGAGGAACGTATGTGTGAGCAGTGTGTGACAGAGGCCGTTACTGTTGTCCGGGACGTTATCCCCGGATTCATGTTAATGAAGGCCCAGAAATCTGGCCGTGAATGGAAGGCCGGGCAGTATGGCCTAGTCGAAATGAACGACCCGACCATCGTATTCGACGGTCCGCTCGCGGCCGACCCTGGCAGGGGAATGAGCGATGACGAGTTGAACGCGCTCTTTGACCAGCCGGGTGAAGACGGCCAATGTTTTCGAAGTCTCGACGACGCGTACACAGAAGCCGCAGAACGGCTGCAGCCCGCTCTCGAACTGGATGCCGTGACAGGTTATCGTCTCGTAAAGGCCTGCGTTGAAGTGGGATATCGTCCCGGCGAAGATGGCTTCCTTCACTACTGGCTCATGCACCGCATGGCGACCATTGTGGGCGCGCGGCCTTAGCCGGCCTCAGCGACCGAGTTAGGAGAGCCTTAGACGGCAAATCTCCCGAAACCGTTTACGGGGGCTTTTCGGGAATCATCCCGGTTTACCAAGACCTTTGAGGCACGGGTCGGAAATTGGGCGGCGCTTTTCATTGTGGCGGAGCATCCCCACCCGGACGCGGACTTAGGCTGCAAGAAGGCCGACGGTCCGGGCTGAGGGCGCTCTGTGCCTCCGAGCCGCAACCGCAAACCGCGACGCGGCGACGGCCTGAGAAAAGGGCGCGACTCTGCCTCCTCAGGATGGCGTTTTGTCCACAGGCCGGGCTGGCGGTGGCGCAGGTGGTCCAGCCTGCCGCTAACGAGGTGGCCGAAGCGGCCTGAAGCGGAGGCCGTCGGGCGAGTGCGACAATATTAGAAAGGCCGCCTTTGCGGCCTTTTTCTTTTGCCGGGTAAGCCGTTTAGAGCTGGTCACTACACGAAGACATCAGGTATTGCCCGGTACCGCTTACAAATTTTTGCGCTTGGGACCCAAAGCGCGCCCACTCAAGAAAAAGTGACCAATGAACCTAGCTAGAACCCTGCTATTCAGCTCTGTTGCTTTGCTTCTCGCGACGGATGTCGCCTTGGCAGCACCTGCTTACACGTTGCGCATGCCCATTGCCGGGTTGCGGGCGACGCCCACGCCTGCGGTAACGAATAGCGACCCCTATTGGACCCAGGTCACGGCCTTGTTGACCATGGACGGTGCGGACGGCGCGACGAGCCTGAGTGATGCCAAGGGGGGCAACTACACAACAGGTAGCACTGGCGCCAAACTGACGACCAGTGTATCTATGTTCGGCACGGGCGCCTTGAGCACCCTTTCAGGTTATGCAACCGGGCCCGCATCTGCGCTAGCCTTCGGAACGCAGGATTTTACCGTTGAATTTTTTGCTCGTGCGAGCGCTGCGCGCCCCTACTGTTTCATCGAAGGACGGCCTAGCGTAAACGGCCCCTATTTCATGATGGATTCGTACGGCGTGTACGTGGGCGGAGGGTACATCTCATCCCCGGCATCTTCGCAGTTTCTTCCGACGGACAACGCATTCCATCACGTAGCGTACAGCCGGGCCGGGTCCACTGGACGCCTCTTTGTAGACGGCAAGCTAGTTGCCACCGCCGCCGACGGGGCTAACTATCAGGCGGGGCAATTCACCATCGGAGCGAACACCTTCGGAATCGTGGTCGACGGCTTCTACCTGGACGAGCTGCGCATCACAAAAGGCGTGGCCCGTTATACCTCAGCCTTTGCGGCCCCCACCTCAGCTTTTCCGACGCAATAAGTCGGCGCTCTGTGAGGGACTTTTCACCATACCTGGCACTGGTATTTTTGTACCGCTGCCTGAGGCCTAGGGCCGCATAGGTCGGTCGGTGAGCGACGTCATACTGTCAGGCAGAGTCGCCGTGTACCAGCCTTTGACTAACATTTCAGCCTGAAAGCGCGCGCGTGCCGCCGGCACCCCAGCTCTAACGAGGCGTTCCATTTCGCCAGACACTGCTGTTTCGAAAGCGTGTGACTCAATTCCGAAAAGACTCATGGTGCGCTCCGGTAGTCGATATGCCCTGTCTAGGCACTGACCGGTCACGCCGCGCGGACGGCGCCATCTGCCTCATTCGGCCGGCTCTTTCCCTTGGCCGCAGACACCGCGCTGTGAAGAGCCGCGCCTACCACCCGCGCGAGCTCAGGCGGAACAGCGTTGCCCACCTGCGCGTACTGGCGGCTTTTCTCGCCCGTAAACTCGAACCAGTCAGGGAAGGTCTGCAGTCGCGCGGACTCCCGAACCGTCAGGCGACGAACGCCTGGCACCACGCCAACGCGCGGCGCGCCGCCTGCCACGAGATGCGCATGATAAGCGTGAAGTACGCCGTCAAAATCGAGGATATGGGTCCGGTTGCCACCCGCCGACGCCGTCATGGTGTGCGCCGGCGCGTCGAGATTCAGCGGGCGGCCCTGCCCATTCAGGAGCATGCCTGCGTAGGGGCTGCGGCGAAGGATGGGATTCTTCGCGAAAACGACCTTCGCGTTGTTCGGACTGTCGAAGGGCACTCCCGCTAGTGCCGCGCGCACCGTAGCGTACGGGCGTCCGTCGACACTGGCGGGGCCGTGCGTCGGAACCGGGAACGTAAAGGCGGTGCCGGGCGGCAAGCCAACCACAAAAAGCCTAAGCCGGTTCTGAGGGACACCAAAATCAGCGGAGTTCAGCACCCTCCAGTGCACGTCATAGCCGAGAGCCTCCAGCTCCCTGATTTTTGCCTTCAGGTACGGCAGGAATTTCGCGGTGGTCAGGCCATGTACGTTTTCCATCAGAAAGGCCGTTGGCTTCGCCTCCCGAACGGCACGAACAAACTGCGGCACCATGTCGCGCGCGTCGAACTCACCCAGCTGCTTCCCGCTGACCGAGAACGGCTGACAAGGCGGGCCTCCTGCGACGAGTCCAATGCCCTGAAACTGCGTGAAATCGACAGCGCGGACGTCGCCACAAAGGTGGCGGGTTTCCGGCAGGTTGCGGCGATGCGTTTCGACGGCATCGGGCTTGAACTCCAGTGCGGCCTGCACGTCCCACCCTGAAAGTTTCAAGCCAAGCGAGAGTCCGCCGGCCCCCGCGAAGAGGTCGATAGCCGTATTGTTCAAGAGATTCTTCCACGCCGTATTGAAAAGGGCGCAAGCCATGGCGGAGAGCAGCGCTTGACGCGCGAGCGGGCTTCGCCGGGTTTGCTGCGATAAGGCGTGTAGCGGGGGGATTTATCCCTTATTTGCAAACAAAAAAGCGCGGGCAAAGGGGAATGGGCGGGACGTGGAGAAAGGCAGTTACAGCGGCCGCCCGTACCGGGAAGGGCAAGCGCGGAGGGCGTCGGCCTTGTCCCGTTCTATCGAGGGAACTGCGTCCCTCGTAGCGCCGGAGCGATTGCTAGACCTCGTGTACATTCGACAAAGGGGGTACCTGATGCAACGAGATGATGTCGAAAAGCTCGCACGCGAGCTTCCTGCGGGGGAGTGGAGGGTGGTGGAGGGACAATCGCCCGAAAAGCGCTCCATCGTGTCAGACACCGGCGCCGTCATCGCAGCGGAGTTGACACCGGAGGCCGCTGCCTTGCTGCTTCATGCCCGGACCCTTCTACCCAAGCTGATGGCAGAGCTGGAGGATGAACGCGCGTACCTGCAGCATAAGACGTTCGAATGCCGACGCCTGCACCTTTCCAACCTCGAGCTTTCGTCCCGCCTCCTGGAACTGGAAACGGCCGTCTATTCACAAAGCCAGTCCCCGCTCGCTGCGCTGCCGCCCGCGTCGCCGACCTGGACCCACCCGAAGAACTTCCGCCTGAAGGTTTTTCAAGTCACGGGGCCGACAAAGCACTGAAGGTATAAAAACGCCAAAAAGGTATCTATACGGCCTTATCAAGGGGTCTACCTTGTTACCTTTTGCCCCGGGTGTGGCTTCGTGCCCCCGGGGTCTTTTTTTCGTGACGGGCGCGCGCGAAGCCAAGACACCACTGTGCCCCTGGTGCGCGCCACCGGACAGAGAACGCGGCAGTCACACGTCGCTCATGCTGACGTGGTCATTTGCCCTCCGCCCGGAGCTCAGTTCTTCCGAAATATCAACTCGTTACAGCCGGAACTGCTCCAGCGGACCGCACGGAGCTTTTGCAGGCGGAAGCCGCGCATAGCGAGAAATGACGTCAACTGGTCTGGCGTGGCGACCTCGAACGGGTACCCGCCGAGCCAGTCCACCATGTCATAGTAGTAACTCATCCCTCGCTCCAGCGACCGCTTCCTGCGGAGAATCCGCACGGCTTTGCGCAGCAGCACGAAATACGGGTAATAGGCCGTTATCAATGCCGGTTGAAGCAACGGGGCACGGTTGTAAAGCCATTTGACGCACTTCCAGTACTCGCTCAGAAGGCCCTGGTCGTTATAGATTGCGATGAAAAGATGTCCATCCTTGGCGACCCGCTCAGCCGCAGCCTCAATAGCGGTCCACATGTCTCCCGTGTGATGCAGGACACCCCAGGAATACACGACATCGAATTTCCCGAGCGCCTGCATGTAAGGAGCGTCAAGCACGGAGCCTTGCTCGATTTGCCAGTTGCCGGCCTCAGGCGCGAATCGCTTCCTCATTTCCTCCGTGCACTTGACCGAGTCCCCGTCGAAATCGAACGACTTCACCTCGCTCGCGCCACCTTGCCACGCCGCCAGCGAGAACAGACCGCTTCCGCTGCCTATGTCGAGAAACCTCTTTTGTTCCAGGCTTTCGACGTCCAGGCCTTGCAACAGACTTCGACGCGCGACCTCGACCTCTGCTGCGGTGACCGTGCGTGAAAAATCGAGCCAATTTCGGCCGAAACGAAACCTCATCCTTGCTCCGTCAAATGACGCACCGCCGGTCCTGAAACGCTTCGGGCAGCGCGAGGTGATTAATGCGTGGCGCGACTTATCGGAGACAGCCGTGCCTAACGGGTATTCAGTCGAACAGGGCGTGCAGGTAATTGTTGACCATGTGGTCGATGCTGTAGCGCGAAGCCCCGGCGCGCGACATCTTTCCAAACGTTTCCCGGCCGGCCGGCGTCGATACGGCGGCAAGCCCCTCCTCGATGCTCTCCGCAAGATGCGCAGGGTCGTTCATCGGCACGAGGCACCCGTATTCGCCGTCTCCAATCAGCTCACGCGGGCCATACGGACAGTCGGTTGCTATTGACGGCACACCGAGCGCCATTGCCTCGAGCAACGCGTTTGGAAAGCCCTCAAAACGCGACGGAAAAACGAAGAGCGACGCACGCTTGAGCTCGGGGTACGGGTTCGGATTGAAGCCCATCAGCTTGACCTGTTCGCCCAGCCCAAGCTCGGCAATCTGGCTTTCGAGCTGCGCCTTGAGTGGCCCAGTGCCGAAAATCATCGCGCGCGGCTTGATGTCTTTTTTCGCGAGCAGGCCGAGCGCCGCGATGAGTACATCGTGGCCCTTTTGCTCCGTGAGCCGTCCCGCCGTCACGATGAGCGGATGAGTCGCAGTCTCTTCCGCCCACTTGTGAGGGGCGCGAGC
Organism: Paraburkholderia sp. UCT31; assembly: GCF_014397655.1. Classification (NCBI taxonomy): domain Bacteria; kingdom Pseudomonadati; phylum Pseudomonadota; class Betaproteobacteria; order Burkholderiales; family Burkholderiaceae; genus Paraburkholderia; species Paraburkholderia sp. UCT31. Next base: position 131,887 of record NZ_VZQP01000010.1, on the reverse strand, counting down.
CTCCGCTTTCTTCAGCAGCTCGTTCTCGTCGACCGAATTCGGAATCACTTTGCAAAGGTAGTCAGGCAACCCGAGCGCCACCAGTTCGTTCTTCACTCCCTGGGCGACGCAGATGACTTTCGCGGCCATCGGGTAGTTCTTGCGGATGATGCGCTTGAGCGTCGCCCGCTTCAGTCCACGGTAATTCGACTCGAAGGCGACCCGTTCCGACACGACAACCTTCGGCGCGCCGCCGAGTTGCTTCTTCGCTTTCAGGCAGTAGTAGTTTGCCGTCGGCATGAAGGAAAGCGTGACGTCGGGCCGCAGGCCGGACATTAGTCGCTTCAGGTTCTTGAACACGCGGGACTGTTCCATCGCCTTTGTCACAAACCCCTTACGGGCTTTGCCCAGCACATGCAGGTTCACGCCGGCAGGGAGCTCGTAGTCGATTTGCGGCTTGAGTAGAGCCAGATGCAACTCCACGCCCGGGCAGTGGGTATCCAGGTAACTCAGGAGCCGGGTCACCACGCGTTCCGCGCCGCCGCCGGACAAACTGTGAATAACGATGAGGAGCTTTTTCATGCAAGACCTAGAGAGGGTGGTGCTCGCAAACGATTCACGTTTGCTAAGTAAATATCGGTCTCTTTGATAGCTCCCTCTGTTTAGACCTTCTGCCTCGTTTCACGGCGGCGACGCCTCCGCGAGCAGCTAAAACCCCGGGCTATATAAGGACTGGCATCTTTCGAAGGGACCCAAATTGTTCGGCTATCTGGCGTTGGACGCGAAGCTCCGGGCGCGCACCGCCATTGACACCGGGCTAAGCCGTGGCGGCGCGCGTGCGCGCCATCTGTGGGGACGCGGCCCATGTTAAGGCGCGTCTTTCGCGAACCTGCGCTCTGGATGGGCGCATTTAGTCTCGTCGCAGCGGCCGGCGGGTTTCTCCGTGAGCAGGCGGTCGCCTACAAACTGGGCGTCTCAATCGAAGCAGACGCGCTCTTTACTGCGCTCAGTCTTGTCAACTTTTTGCCCTCGATAATCGTCGGCGCGCTGGCTGTTTCGATTGCGCCGCACTTTTCACGGGCGGCCGGGTCTGGAGGCGAACGCGCGGGGGAAGAGGCAGTCGGTCAGCTGCTCTCAGTGGCCGTAATCGCGGCAGCCGTCGCTGCTGGCGTGATGGTTCTCGCGCTCTGGTGTGTGTTCCCGTTCGTCCCTGCGGCGCGCAATCATGACAAACTACGCCTGACCTTCGAACTGGCCACGGTCTTCTCCGCATCGATTCCTCTTTCGGCCTACATTGGCGGTGCGATTGCTGCCCTGAACGCCTTCAATCGCTTTGGCCTTGCCACTGCCACCAACGTAGTCCCGCCGCTTGTCGCGACTGCGCTGGTGTACGCGCTGCCGCAGGGGCCGTGGTCGGTAATGGTCGCGTTGCTCGTTGGACTGGCTGCGCAGGCGGTCGCGCTTTTGGTGCCTCTCCACCACCGGGGAATCCGCTACGGCATCGCCGCACTGACCTGGCGGGCGCGTCTCAAGCACCTTTCCGGCATGCTTCACGTTGCGCTGCAAGGGGCTGCTTCCGCACTGTCGGCGCTGGTCATCCAGGCTTCTGTCGCGGCGTCTGGTGCGCATGGCATGTCCACGTTTAACTACGCGACGAAAATTCCGAGTTCCGTGCTTGCGATTTTGAGCAACGTGTTTCCCGCGCTCGTACTTCCGATTCTTGCCGCGCAAGCTGCCGGACTTCCCCACAGCAAGAAGCGTCTGAAGCTCTATGCCGGCGGCGGAATGGTGGTTGCCCTTTTGGGCGCGGCCGCTATTGCCTTCGGTTCCCCCGTGCTCATCAAGCTCTTCCTGGCCCGTGGGAAATTTCGTGCTGACGACGTTATAACCGTCGCCCACCTGCAGTTCTTCGCAGCTATCCAGATTCCGTTCGGGTTACTCGCAACGCTTGCAAGCCGCTTTCTGAACGCCCGACACGACAATCGCTACCTGAACCGCCTCTCGTGGCTAAACCTTGCGCTCACTCTCGGAGTCGCAGTCTACGTCCACCGGATTTATGGTGCGCCGGGCCTTCTTCTTGGTGTGGCGGGTTGCAACGCGGTCGTAACCGCCCTCATTTTCCACCGTTACCTGAAAATCACTCGTGGCAACTAAGACCCTTCTTTTCGCACGCAACCTCGTAAGAGCCGCCCTCCCTTTGAAAGGCGGCAAGCGCCTTGCCGGTGTCATTGAACGGCTGACGTCAGGCTGCAAACGCGAAGTCCTAATCGAGGATTTCGACGGCGACCTTCGTTTCTTCTGTGCGCTCGGTCAGCACATGGGGTCATGGATTTTTTGGCGAGGCGCGTACTCAGCCGACCAGTTGGCAACCCTCAACAGGCTGTTGACGCCCACCTCGCACTTTGTCGACATCGGTGCGAACCACGGCGAGTTCACTGTGTTTGCCGCCAAGCGGTGCGCTGTCGTGCACGCGTTCGAACCCGTCAACGGCAACCTCGCGCGGCTAAACAGGAACATCCAGATAAACGGCTTTTCCAACGTACGGGTCCACGAAGAAGGGCTTTCCGACGCTGACGGCGAGCTACCAATCTTTGCAAGTGAAGACGGACACAACGAAGGGCTACCGACGCTTTATCGGACGCCGGATAGGAGCAAGCTCCTCCAGGTGATTACCTTGCGAAGGCTTGATGACGTGCTTCGGGAAGCGGGGACGACCCGGGTTGATGTCATGAAAATCGATGTCGAGGGCGCGGAGCTTGCGGTATTGAAGGGTGCTATCGAGACGCTGCGTCGGTACAAACCGACAATTCTGATGGAGGTCAATGCCCAGACCTGCCGCGCCGCCGGATACGAGCCAGAAGAACTACTTCGCTTCGTTACTGACCTCGGATATGACGTCGCGCTTATCGCAGGCACTAAAACCCAGCCGTTGACGGTGGTACCACCGTTCTGCAACGTACTAGCGACGCCACGATGAAAATCGGTCTTGTCGCTCACGGCCTTTCTGCTGGCGGCGCGGAGCGTCTCCTATGCAACCTGGCCGACGCCTTCGCTGCATCGGGCCACGACATCGTCGTCATTACGTTCGACGAAGGCGCGACAGACTTCTATCCGCTGCCCGGCGCGTGTCGACGGGTAAGGGTAGGAAGCACTGTAGCAAGCCCGACCGTCTTCCACTCGCTCGTGCGCAATGCGCGGCGTGTGTTTCAGCTCTCTCGCGCGCTGACAGCTGAGGCTCCGGACGTTGTGGTGAGTTTCCTGAGCAGGACGAACGCCGTCACGGTTGCGGCGTGCCGGCTCTCGCGCACACCCTGTGTCATTACTGAGCATGTACGGGCCGCGCCCGACAATAGATTCTGGACTACCGCCATCGCGCGAACGTATCCACATGCGGATGCTTTGGTTTCAGTCAGCGCTGGCGTCGATGCCGACTTCGCCTGGATTGATTCGTCGCAACGGTTTGTTATTCCGAACCTCATCAAAACTCCGGAGAACGTGGTCGCTACGCCGAGGGGCGAAACACGCGGCCTGCGGTTTGTTTCGATGGGGCGCCTCACTGAGCAGAAAAATCAGGCGCTGCTCCTCGATGCGTTCGCAAAGTACCGGTCCGTTGATGCTGACGCCACGCTTACCCTCATCGGAGATGGCCCCCTGCGCGCCCCTTTGCAGGAATACGCGCGCGCTCATGCGCTTGACGAGTACGTGACGTTCACCGGCGAGCTGCAGGACCCGTTTCCAGTCCTCAAGGCATCCGATGCATTCGTGCTCTCGTCGGATTTCGAGGGCTTCGGGAACGTCCTGGTGGAGGCCATGAGTATTGGCTTGCCCGTAATAAGCACCGACTGCCCTCACGGACCGGGTGAAATACTCGGTGGCGGCGCGGGTATCCTTGTCCCGGTTTGCGACGCCACTTCGCTTGCCCGAGCCATGCAGAAGCTCGGGCAGTCGCCTTATGAGCGCGCACGGCTTGCGGCAGCGGGTCTCGAACGTTCACAGGCTTTTTCGCGGTCGGCTATTCTCCCGCAGTGGCTGAGGCTACTTGAGCGCGTTGGCCGCAATACAACGACGGCAACCGGGAACGCACAAGCGGCCGCGCCACGCGCTCGCGACGTAACCTCAGCCAGCTAGCTAACGGCAGGGGCGCGACCGAACGCACGCCCTCGCGACAGCGTCACCCCGCAACGGGCTACCGCATCCCATCGGCTGTTGGCCTCAGTAACCCGCCTCACGCAGCCACGCGCCGAGGGCAACCACCCCCCACAGCGCATACGACCAGTTCCGGCTTTCACTCTGATGCTCTGCCCACATGGCGTCAAGGCGCGCGTGGTCGAGCGCGGCTACCGATGCTGAGGCCTTTTTAAGGCAGTCTTCTGCGTAGGTCTTGAGGGGACCCCGAAGCCACTTGTCCATCGGCACGCCGAAGCCGCGCTTAGGCCGCTCGAAAAGCTCGGCAGGCACATATCGCGAAAGGACGCTGCGCATCAGTTGCTTACCCTTGCTGCCGGCGATATGCTGGCTCTCCCGCAGGCCCCATGAAAGCTCGACGATTTCCGGGCGCAGCAGCGGCACCCGCGTCTCGAGCGACGCGTGCATGGCGGCGCGGTCAACCTTTACGAGAATGTCGTCCGGCAGATAGAAGCGGCAGTCCCAGCGACTCGCGTAGTCCGAAAAGGCTTCATCCGATAGCTGTGTCACTCCCAGCACCATGTCCCGGTAGGCCGGCCCTAACAGCTGCGCGCCGCCCGCCAGCTCGGAGAGCCCGTGATAAAACGTCTGGCTGTCTTGCATACGCAACAGCGCCGCTGCCTTGTGAAGCTTGTCGCCAGTTATGCCTCGCAGCTTGGCAGGTCCCAAAAACTTGTCGAGCGTTTGCGGGCGAACCGACGTCAGCAGCGTGGCGGCCGCAGTACGCAGCACAGGCGGAACCTTGTTTATCGCGTGCCAGAGCTTCCGGCCGCGCGTGTAGCGGTCATACCCACGGAACAGCTCGTCACCCGCGTCACCTGACAGACATACGGTGACTTGCTTTCTCACGATGCGACTGACGAGCAGGGTTGGCAAGCTCGAAGCATCGGCAAACGGCTCGTCGTAGACCTGCGCAACATCCTCCACGAGGCCCCTCACGTCGTCTTCGCCGATGTAGGTCTCGTGATGCTCTGTATGAAGGTGCTCGGCAATCTTGCGGGCGTAGGGCGCTTCGTCGAATGCCGGGTCGTGAAACCCGATGGTGAACGTCTTCACGGGTGAGGGCGACAGCCGCTGAGCCACGGCGACGACGAGCGACGAGTCAATGCCGCCCGACAGGAAGGCGCCAACCGGCACATCAGCTACCAGTTGTTCGCCAACCGATTGCTGAAGCAGCGCGTCCAGTTTGTCGGCCTTCTCTTTGAACGTGAGCCTGCCATATTGGCCATCCCCTGCGAGCGCGGCCTGGTCCAACGTCCAGAATGGGACCGGCTCCTTGAAACGCTGCTGGGTAATGTCCTCAAGCGTTAGCGAGACGGTGGTGCCCGGCATCAGCTTCTGGAAACGCTCGAAAGCGGTGTACGGAGCGGGGATGTACCCGTATCGCAGATAGAGGGCGAGGGCGTCCTGATTGAGTTCCGGTCGACCGGGAAACGCTCTCAGGACCTTGAGCTCCGAAGAGAACACGAGCGCCCCCGCCGTATAACCGAGGTAGAGCGGCTTTTCTCCCATCCGGTCGCGCGCCAGCGTGAGCGTCTTCAACTGCTTGTCCCACAAGGCCACGGCGAACATGCCGCGCGACGCCTCGAGCGTAGCCGCAAGACCGTAGGCCACGGTGTGCTCGAGCAGGATTTCCGTATCCGATGTCCCGCGCCAGGCGACGTCCCTCAGTGCAGGAGCACCACGAAGTGAATCGCAGTTGTAGATTTCGCCATTGAAGACGAGGACAAAGCGCCCGTTGGCCGACGTCATAGGTTGTGTGCCCGCTGCGCTCAAGTCACGAATGGCCAGTCGGCGATGAGCCATATGGACGGGGCCTTCGTTCCAGAAAGCCTCCCCATCTGGGCCACGCCGCGCAATGCGTGCTGATGCCTCGCGCAGCACCGTCTGCGGATTTGTGATTTTTTGTTTCGGGTCGATGAAGCCAACGAAGCCGCACATTCGCTTTTGATTTCCGGGTTATTTTCCAGCGAACTATAAGGACGTGTTTTATTGGCGGCGGCGTGCATAGCGGTTCCGCTTAGACATCTCACGTCAAACGGCTAAAGCACGGGACCTATACGGAAATATGACAGTCCACAAAGGAGTCCCGTATGAAAATCCGTAACTTGTCACCACTGGCCCTGCTTCTCGCCGCTTGCGCAGCCAACGCGGCGACTTTCACCGACTCTGCACGAGTTGTGGATGTCCAGCCCGTCCGTGAGCGCATCACTTCGCAACAATGCGATGGCGGCCGCGCATACGACCGGCACGAGACGTCGAACGGCAACATCGCCGGCACGCTGCTTGGAGGAGTCGTTGGGGGCGTTCTCGGCAATCAGGTCGGGGGTGGACGTGGACGCACCGCTGCGACCATCGTCGGCGCCATTGGCGGCACCGTCGTCGGTAACAGCCTCACGCGCCCGGGCGAATCGTCGGCGCCCGAATGTCACGAGGTCGAGCAGTACAACGTGACCGGGTACGACGTCACCTACGAATATCGCGCGGTCCGGGAGACGGTCAACATGTCTTACGACCCCGGCGTCGGCAGCATCATGCAGGTACGGGTGAGCGTCTCGCCGCTGCGCTAAATGCACTGACCGCTCGCGGCCGATGGGCGCGATGCCGGAAAACGGCAACGTCCCCGGGCGCGCATTCGCGAGCGGTTCCCCTAATAAACTCGGTAGGCCAGCCATGCGAATCGACATCCGCCCGCGACTTTGGTAGGGCACCGTGCGCTCCGGGCGGCCGGCTCTCTGAAGCTGACTCGAGGGTGACCGTCGCGAACCCGACGCAAACCTGCCGCGCCACACACCGCGCGGCGGTTCAACGACGACAGAACACGAACTCGTTGCACCCGTATCCCTTGCGAAGGAGCGAAACCTCTTCCAGCGTGAGGCCTTGCACCTTCCCCCAGTAGAAAATCGCTTCCGGCGACGCCACTTCGAAGGGATAGCCACCTAACCAATCCAGCAGGTCATGCCATGCCGACATGCCTCGATTGGACTTGTAGTGGGTCCAATATCGCAGGGGGTTGCGGCCCCTCAATGTCTCGGCTACCGCCTTTTTAAGCCAAATCCCGCAAACGCCTACCGTCGCGATGACAAGCACCCGCGACAGAAGATTCACGTTATACAGCTGCTTGATTCCCTTCCAGCGGCAGGACTGCGCACCCTCGTCGTTGTAGAGCGCGATATAAAGCTGACCTCCGCGCCCCACCTTCCGCGCGGCCAAGTCAAGACCCCTCCACATCTGACCCGTGTGGTGAAGGACGCCCCAGGAGTACACGATGTCGGCATCAGGAAGCCGGTCCATAAAGTCCTCGTCGATTGCCGAACCTTCCTCGATAACCCATGCCGGGTCCGCTGGGAAGAACCGCTCTCTCAGGGTGCGGGTACAGGCCACTGACTGAGGGTCGAAGTCGACCGAGTGGACCCGCGCACCTAGACGACGCGCAGCCAACGAAAACAGTCCACTGCCCGACCCGATGTCGAGGAACAGTAACCCCTCAAGGTCAGCTCTTCCAAGTTTGAGCTGCAAACTGCGCTTAGCCTCTCCAATTGCCTCCTCGTCGAGCGTGCTGAGAAAGCGGCTCCAGTTTTCCCCAAATCCGAAACGTTGGCCGGATTCAATCTCTTCGTGGTGGGTCATTGTGCAGGCTTTATGGGTGTTGAACCGGCTGTGTAGGTTTCCCGTTTATTCTGCGCCGCTTCGACGCGCGCGGACGTAAGACACGCACCCCCGCAGGCTAAAAGCCGTTCCTACGTTAGCCATCGCGCTTCAGATTCGCGCCGACCGCTGACAACTTTTCAATCCGGGATAACTCGACATGGCTAAAACCACCACTCCGACAGTAGTGCGCGCTCTCGACCTTGGGTGGGGCTGGACCAAGTACAGCTACATGGATGAGGTTACGGAGAAGCTCGAGTTCGGCGCCTTTCCGTCGCTCGCCCCTCGTCACGCCGGGATGGACTTGTCACTGTCGGTGCTCGGGCGGCGCGAAACTGTCGTTGTCACGGTGGAGGGCACCGACTACGAGGTCGGACCCGACAGCGCGGACCTCGACGTCAACGACGCAACTCGCAACCTCAACGAAAGTTACATTTTCAGCGACCAATATTCGGCGGTCTTTCGTGGCGCCTTGCACTACATGGGCGAGGATGTCATTGACTTGCTTGTCGTGGGGCTTCCGCTTTCCAATATGGCGAACGCGCCGAAGCTCAAGGCAATGATGGTCGGTGAACACCGCATCAACGCTTCGAAGACGGTGACCGTCAAGGACGCACTCGTCTTGCCACAGCCGCTCGGCGGCCTGTACTACTGCTTGGCCCAGAAGGACCGACCCGAGTTCGAATACCTGAAGGAAGAGGTCAATCTTATTATCGACCCAGGTTTCCTCACGTTTGATTTCCTTCTCGCGAATGGCAACAAGATTATCGAGAACCGGTCGAACGCACATGCTGGTGGAGTCTCGAAGGTGCTACGTGCGGTCGCAGAATCGTTGTCGTCGAAATTCGGTATCCGGTACGACAATCTGAGCGCCATCGACAAAGGCCTTCGTCGTCGCAAAATCAAAATCAACGGCGAAGTTGAGAACCTTGAGGACCACATCAAGGGCACGCGCTCAGTCCTCGAGGGCAGCGTCAACTATATGAAAAACATCGTCGGAGACGGGTCGGACATCGACAACATCATCCTGGTGGGCGGTGGCAGCCACCTCTACCGGAAGACCATCGAGACGTATTACCCCAAGCACACCGTGCTGACGCTCGATGACGCGCAAACCGCTAACGCGCAGGGTTTCCAGCTCGCGGGAGAAGACTACCTGCGCACGCGTCGCTGAGCCAAACGACAGGGCAGCACAACTGAGCCGTAGCGAAGGGACATCCCCGCGCGACGGCTTTTTCATTGCCCGCAAAACTGGCCGGCGCGCACGGAGCCGGCCAGCTGCGATATCCGGCGAAAAATGTTGATAACAAAGCTAAAACCGTGTGCTACATGGTGCAATCCTCCGCACTGGACTCAGCATGGACACGAACATCGACAGCAGCACCTTTGGCTACGTTTATATCCTCACGAACCCCTCGATTCCGGGGCAGGTCAAGATTGGCAAGACAACCCGCTCGCCGCAGGAGCGCCTTGCTGAAATCTCCGGGGCTACAGGCGTGCCCACACCTTTTGACCTCGCATACTACAAGGCTTTCCCGGACTGCCACGTCGCCGAGCGCATGATTCACCAGGCGCTGGAAGAGTCGGGTCTGCGCATCAGTAAGGCACGCGAGTTCTTCCGCTGCAGCCTGCCCGAAGCAACCCAGTTTCTGGACGACCTGCACAAGCACCTTACTGAAAACACGCCCAGCGAGCTGGTCTCGGTCGAGCTTCTGCAGAAAGGTCGCGAGTATTTGCAAGGCTCCCTTGTGACGCTCAAGGATGAAACCCGTGCTCTTTCGTTGTTGCGCCGCGCCGCCGAGCTCGGCAACCCCGAGGCGATGTTCCTCGCGGCGACCCTTATCGAGAAACGCGACAAACAGGAGGCGCTGCAGTTCTACATCCGCGCCGCTGACGCCGGCGAGCTGCTAGCGTACTCGCGCGGGGCGCTCATCCTGTGGAACGCCAACCAGCATGAAGACGCGCGCGAAGCCTGGGAAATCTTTTTCGAGCACGCCGGCCGCGAGAACGTCACCCCCGAGCAATATGAAGAGGCGGCCGTCGCCTATCTCGTCTCCCATTACCGTTACGAGGAAATTCCGAGCATGCCGCCGCAGCTCAAGCGCATGCGCTGGAAGCTCACGTGGCTCGCTGCCAAGGAGCGCAAGCTGCAGCTCGCAAGCTGGCTGTTCTGGAACCTCGGTACGATTTTGCAGAAGTTCGAAATCGTTCTGGGGTTGGTCTTTTTGCCAGCAGTCGTAGCGGACCTCGTTCATAAGCGCCCGTTCCTGAGCCTTATCGCACCGACGCTTTTCCTGGGCAGCATGGCTGTGAGGCATCTGGTGCGTCTGGGCCACGCTGCTGCCCAGAAACTTTCGGCAAGCAAGGCGACGGCGGCGTTGAAGGCCACTGCCAGGGCGGAGGCGAAGGCTGCGGAAAAGGCAAGCAAGGCCGAGGCCAAAGCTGCCGCGAAGGCGGCGGCCAGAGCCGAAAAGGACTCAGCTCAGCAAGCGAAGGTCGCGCGCAAGGAAGCGAAAAAGCAGGCACCGCTGGACCAGAACAAGGCGCCGACGGGCAACACTCTGTTGAACGTGCAAAACGCGGAGACATCGCAACCCGACCAGAAGGGCAGCCCCCTCGGGCAGAAGGCATTCGCACCGAAGAACCCTGCGCCAATGGCTGAACGCGCGGAGCCGTCCTTTGGCAGCCACCTGTTCTCCATAAATGACGTCGACCCCAGTGTGCCTTCACCGCAGCGTGCAACGGACGCCGACGAGGACGAATCGGAACAGCCTGACGGAATGGCAACGGCGCGCGCCATCGTGAACGCGCACGCTGACCAATCGAACCCGAAGCAGCCGGCGGGCCAAGTGCAGGACCGCTCCAACAAGAACCCGCAAATCAAAGGCGTGTTCAAAGCCCGTAAAGCGGGCGCACGGCGCGACGCGCGAGGCGGATAACAGCCCGCAGTACTGAAAAAGGCGAGCCTCACTTCGAGGTTCGCCTTTTTTCCACCCCCGCCAGATGCCAGGGACCGGCCCACCAATGAGCCGGAGGGTCCCCCGCTTCGCAGTCGTTAATCGAGCCCGAGCTTCTCCAGCACTTCGGCCGGCGAGTCAGCATAGCTCAACAAATCCATATCAAGCGGACCGATAAGCCGCTGCGAAAGCATCTGGTCGCGCATCCATTCGACGAGGCCGGCCCAAAATGCGGTGTCATACAGGATGACGGGCACTTTCGGCATCTTCCCTGTCTGAATCAAGGTCAGAACTTCGCTGAGTTCGTCCAGCGTGCCGACTCCCCCCGCGAACACCACGAATGCAGAGGATTGCCTGCAAAAAATCACTTTACGGGAAGCGAAGTGGTTGAAGTCGAGCGATATGTTTTGGAAGGGATTTCCTTTCTGCTCATTAGGCAGAACGATGTTTAACCCAATGCTGGTGCCTTCTTGCGCGCCACGATTGGCCGCCTCCATCACGCCTGGGCCGCCGCCGGTAATGACCGCGATACCTCGCTCGGCGAGCAGGTATGCCGTCGCACGTGCGGCCTGATAGACCGGCGTATCGGGCGCCACGCGCGCGCTGCCGAAAAGCGCTACCGCCTTCCCTACGCTGCTGAGACGGGCAACGCCTTCGGCCACTTCTGTGGCGATGCGTTGAGAGAGTCGGGAAGGGATTGGGAAGTCGTTGTTCATAGGGGTGTCAATGCGGGTGTCAATGTGCAAAAAGAGGCTGCCGGTGAAAATACATTTTTGGCCGGCGCGCGGGAGAGGGAGCGGTGCGCTAGAATCTTAACAATTCACACCATGTTTTGTAAAGTCGGCAATTGCTTGGCAAAGCCGGCTCCTTCCGGGAGGTTTTAGTGAAATATCTATTCTCAGCGCTTGCCGCACTATTCGGGCTGAGCGCCGTCTCGGCCGCGCCTTCCACGCCGACCTCGGCCAGTACCCTGACTGCTGGAAATCGGCCGGCTGCGCCAACGTCGCCCGCGTCGGCCGCCGTCGTCACTTTGCACGCGGGGGTGCACGAAAGAGCAGCAGCGCTCTTCGAACGACGCAAGACGTTAGAGTCGAGAAACTACGGTGCGCGTATCGCATTGCTCGTGACTGCCAAGGCGTGCGTCGACGCCGCAACTACTGAAGACAAGTACCTGGCATGCCGAAAAGACAGTGACCGGGCGCAGGAAAACCTGAAACGTAGGATTCTCACGGACTATCGCGCACTCAATGCGGAATACCGAATTCTGACTGACCAGGTTAAGCACGCGCACCCGAAAGCGGCTGCCGCTCATCCAGCGTCCCAGCCGGGAGGAACACCTGTGCCCGCAACCCTTGCTGCGTCAGCTACGCCCGGAGCCAGCGCACCATCTGCAGCACCCTGAACCGTCCCCATAAAACAACAGTTCGTCAGGTGGCTGCAAGGATGTTGCTATAGAAAGAACCAGCAACCCTGTTGACCGGTAGCGGGAGTAGTGGGCGGACTGTCTTCCCTTGAAACAAAACGTCCGTCGCAGGGCCGGGACTGCGTTAAAGACCCCGGCAATTCCTCGCTTGCCTTATCCCTCCGATTGCTTTCGCTCCTACGAAGTTCCGAACACTGCCCCTCACAGCGCGGCCACCTTCTCGCGTGATGCTGCGCCCACAGGATGTCTGTTAAGCCCGGACCCCACAAAAGAAAAACCCGCCTCGCGGGCGGGTTTTTCTGAGTCGACGAGTGCCGCTTACTTAGCAGCCGACGCGCCTTCAGCAGCCGATGCGCCTGCTTCCGACGCAGCAGCCTTCACTGCCTTCTTGTGGGCCTTGTGAGCCTTGTGCGACTTGTGCGCCGGCTTTGCCGACACTTCCGAAGCTGCTTGAGCAGCCGGAGCCGTCGTCGAGGCAGCTGCCGGAGCGGCTACCTTTGCTGCGACGGGTGCCGAAGCTTGAGCGAACGCGCCAGCGGCGAACAGGGAAGCGACCAGTGCTGCGACAATCTTCTTCATGTAAATCTCCAGAGAGGGAAAGGGTACGACGTCAAGCTTTTTTGCGTCGGCTACTTGCTATAACGCGTCATGCGCGGGCCGGTTGACATCATTTTCAAAAGATTTTTCGGTTTCTCTGAATTTGATAAGCATCCGGTCGCCTTCCGCATCCAGCGAACCATAGTCAAGCGCTGAACAATCGGCGACTTCTGTTATCTCCGCCTTTTGCAAAGCACCGGGCGCGGCCGGTTGTCCGGCCATCCGCACGCCAACTGAAAACCAAACGAGTGAGGCGAGCGCAAAGCCAGAAGCAAACCGTATAGCGGGGTGTTTTAGCCATTCTCCCCTATTTTTTGTGGGGTTTTTGCGCGCGGTGAGAGCGGCGTAGCGAGAAGCAACCAGGCGTGCAGCGATAGCGTCAGGCAACGGCGGCTGACGCGGAAGATATTCGGCTATCGCTCGCCCAAGGGCGTCGAAGTCTTCCATTCGCGGTTAAGTTATTGAATAGTAAGAGACCCCTTTACAACGCAGTGCCTTGTCGCCCGGTTGACACGAACAAAAAGGGCCAGCGTCGACCGTTCACTTGATGACGCGAAGGGACGACAAGCAGGACGCTTGGATAAAGAGGATAACTAGACCGGAGCCGTTTTTCTTTTTAGGGTGTCTGCATGCACGCCGTTACGCAAATCCGTTTGTCGACCGCCACCGCTCCGGAAGGGGCTACTAAGCACGCGGCACGCACACGAATCCCCGTATTCGAAGTCGTACTCGTGTGTCTCTTTGCGACCGTGGTGATTGTCCCGATGGTGTGGCGATGGCTTCCAGGCCTCAGCCGCTACAACCCAGGACTTGCGCTGCTCGCCGGCGGTATTGCACTCGCCGGGGCCGCCGGGCTTTTTCTGAACTCAATCAAGACGAGAAAGCTAAACAATCCTTGCGCCAACGCAGTGTGGGGCGTAGCGCTGGCCTGCGCGAGTGCGCTGGATGTCTTGTCAGCTCTCGAGCATCTTCTGCGCTAATGGTGGCGCATCGCGCACAGGCCTACTGCTTCACCGGCATTGCTTGAGCAAGGGCTTCTTCACACAGGAGAGATAGGGAGGAAGCGAACGCCGGAGTGGCGGGAAGAGTTGGGCGTGGTAGTCCCGTGACGACCGACACGACGACGTCGAAGGCGAGTGGGCCTCGCCTCCGACGCCTGGCTTAGACCCCCTGAAGGGCGAGGGCAGGCCGTTCTTTTACCTGCAATTGCGCGCAGCAGATACCTGTGCGCTCGAGGGAAGCTTTGGCTTCATCGACCGTAAAGGTGTCCGAGAAATAGCGCGGATACTGCTCGGACTCGACCCATACATGGATGTAGCCCGGCCGACGGCGTCCTTTCTGCGTTTTACTCTTAACTACGTGTGCAACTGTTGCTGCTTTACTCACTTGGGATTGACTCCAATGTTAAGCGAGGGAAGCTACTCGCTAAAGTATTGCGCTTCCTGCTGCCCGAAATATAGGCGCAGCGCCCTGTATAGCACTGCGCCACGCGTCTTTTATGTCCCGTTCGGAAGCGGCCCCACTATCTCGAGAACAGCCTCAGGCCAAAGCGGTTCAAGCTCCTCCGCCTCGAGAACGGCAAGCTCCTCCCAGTTGTCAACCCCGCGCGTGATGAGCCACGTAACATCAGCCAGTGCGGAATAGGGAAGCGAACGCGCTGCGGCGATGATGGCGCCCCTGTCGCGCTTGAACACCGCCACGGTCTCCTGGAGGACTTCGTCGAGTTCTGACTGAGGCCGTTCAACGTCATGACGACCGGCGTAAAGCCACGCCAGATTCTCAACGCTGAAGGAAAAGCGCGCGCGGTTCGAAAACGTGACATGGACCTCGAGGGGCAGCAAGTCCCCGAAGAGTTCCAGACGTTCCTGCGCCTCCCTGTCTCTTTGGGCGAATCGTTCTGCAGCTCTCTCAATGCGCTCAGACACCGTGTCAACCAGGTTATGCGCATACAGTTTGCCCGGGAAGAATGCGACGGGGAGCCGACGGTCTTGTTCCAGCTGCAACAATGTTTGCTTCAGGTCCTCCAGCGCACTTTCATACTGCGTGCGTTGAAAGCGCAACTCGCAAGGGCCAGTCAGTCCCTCTACCATATCGGCCGAGCGCGAGGCAATTCCTTCTTCCGACACAAACCACATCACGACCGTGTCGTCCACCTTCATCGCTATCGGCTCGTTTTGTCCGACGCACTCAGGTACGCCGCAGCTGCACGTAAACGGCCAGAATTCGGTGTCGCGAATGCCATGGCCAAGGACAGATGCTGCATCGAACACCACGGGATTGTCCCGGCCAACCAACGGCCGGCCACCCAGCAGCGGCAGGACCTGCGCTTCAACGTAGGCGACACCATCTTCTGTCACGGCGTCACGCGGGCAGACAGCGAAGGAAATGTGCTCGAAATGATGGGGAGCAGGCGAACTTGCGCAAGGGAAGCTGTTTTCGTTGGCCATCGGCATCAGTCCTCCAGCATACCGGACACAATGGCAAGATTTTGCGCCGTCAGGGCGAGCTTGAATCCTGACGCGCTCTCGTGGCCACTCCCACCGTAGCGCTTCGCAATTTGGATGCAGTCGCAGCCATTGCCCTGCACACCGCGTACGCTGGCGAAGATTTCCGCGCCACCGGTGTACCACACGAGCCCAAAGGTGCCCGACTCTGCGGCCAACGCCGACCCGATTTCATTACGAAAGGCACGCGGTGCATTGCAGGCGAGACCCTTTATGCCAGCAAGCATGACCGGGTAGCGCTGTTCGAGCGATTCCTTATGCAGAGACTCGAGCAGGGTCAGGCGCGCCGCATCGGCGGTCTCCGTGCTCTCCACAGGCTGACACTTCGCATATTCGACTTCCCCCGCGAAGTCTGACCAGCGCTCGAACGTGTGCTCGCCGGCGCGTAGACGCGCCATCACGGCGCGCGTCCGCGTGTCCTTGAAAAGATAGAGGTCTTCGTCTTCGACGAGGTCGATGAGCACCGGGCGGCGCGCGCCCACGCCATGGAAATGGTCCCACGCGAGGCGCGCTCCCGAGCGGTGCGCATCGTAATGCCCGCCCGCGATGGAGCGCACAGCCTCCTCCGCGCCCTTGTGATGGTCAAGGACTACGAGGCTCGTGGCCACGGCCCCCATCGCGTGGAGGACAGCTGCAGAGTACGAAAAGTCGAGGATGTAGACCTCCCGACCGGTCACGTCCGGCGGC
The DNA here is from genome assembly GCF_014397655.1 of Paraburkholderia sp. UCT31. Taxonomy (NCBI): domain Bacteria; kingdom Pseudomonadati; phylum Pseudomonadota; class Betaproteobacteria; order Burkholderiales; family Burkholderiaceae; genus Paraburkholderia; species Paraburkholderia sp. UCT31. The sequence goes on along the minus strand of NZ_VZQP01000010.1, from coordinate 115,907 downwards.
GCGTCGTCGTAGTTCGCTGCGACATACTCAGCACAGTCGCGGAACTTAAGCCACGCAGCCCAGGCCGCTGTGAAGCCGTCGATGCAACGGCCAGCGTGGTAAATAACCAGCACCTTTTTCATCTTTATGTCCTGAAACGCTCATGTTCATCTGCCACTTTCCGAGGCGGACGAATGAACACCGCCGACCGATGGCGGGTAGTTTTCGACCTTGATTGAGCGCAATCACGGCACCAGGGCACCGGAGCGCTCGCCTTCACAAAAGTATATCGGCGCGTCGATGTTTTGCAAAGGATTTACTCGCTTGCGCCCTGTTCCCTGACTTAACAATTTTCGACCCGATGGCACCGACGTTCGCCATATTTCCGGATGATGCGACCAGGCAGGGTGCAGTGGCAATTGCGTGCGGTTGCCAATTAACGGCTGGCGTACACACTAATCTTCATCGCTGTAATCAGCGGTCATTCCCCCGATGCCGACGCTGAACAAGGTGGCGCCAAAGCGCAACGGCCAGTCAAGAATACTAAGGTCGTCGTGCCCCCAGAAGAGGTACATGGGGATAGTCGCGACGAAGGCGACAGCAGCGAGGGGTAACGTGCCCCACACGAGCAATTTTTGGCACCGCTTCCATTTCAGCGAAGCGTAGTGGGCACCGACGCCAAGGCAGACGAGAAGCCCCAGGTCGAGGATTGAAGCGGGTATCGGCGGAATAACGGGCATCTGCAGAAAATGGCGTCAAGTTTGCGTCGCGAAGGGTCGGCGCGTTCACGGAGTATAGGTTGAGCACGCAACGCATCGAGCCACCAATGCTTCCTCCTTCTATGCGGCGGCAGGCAGGGCGCAAAGAAAAACGGAGCCCCTGTGAAGAAGGCTCCGTTTGAATCACTTACCGGTGTGTCTAATCCGCTTCATCTTCCGCGAACCCGCTGAGGCGGTGGATTTCCATCCAATCACCCTTGCAGCTGTTGCAGGTGACCCGCTGGTACGCAGAGGAGCCGAAGTGCACGGCGCCATAGTCGTAGCCGCCTTCTCTGTTGTGACAGTGAGGACAGCCGCCCTCTTTGATGTAGCGGGCAGATTCATCCTCCGAGATGCGCAGACCATCGATTTTGGCCAGTTGGTACGTCGCCCACCATTTTTGGCCGCAGTCCTCGCATCCTACGAGAAGGTCCCACGTCAATTCGTCCGCATTGCTGTCCTGCTCGTCGAAGACTCTTTTGCTTCCGCAGTAGGGGCAGTGGCAGCCGCCGTTTGCAGCGTAGTCGGCGACCACATCCGGATGAAGAAAGCTCTCCGTCTTCAGGCGCGGGGTCCAGTCGGCGGTGCCTGTGGCACGCGCGGCGCGCGGTTTCCCTTGGAGTGCCGCGTTATAGCTGCGGTAGCCGTCGAGTTTCGAGATGACCGCCAACGCTTTCGTACGCGGAAGAACCACTCCGGCGTCCTGCAGATGCTTCAGCAGAAGGTTGGCGCGGTCTTTGATGCCTTGTGTATCATTCATGTCAAATATCCTGAAAAAATGGGTCTTGCCCAATGTGTTGCCCTCAGTGGTCGGCTTGTGAAGAACGCAAGACCCGGATGTCAGGTGCTGTGCGGTACTGATGCGCGAGATTTTCCAAAACCAGAAGGTTCCGACCGAGAAGGACTCGCACGCCCTTGCTGAGTGTAGCCACCGCTGACTGCCTATCTATACTCGGAAGTAGTGACATCAGGCGGCGCGCGCCGTCTTGACGAAAACTTCCAACTGAGGACATCAAAAATGGCAAAAATTTCGAAAGCGGCGCTAGCAGCGCTTCAGGAAGCACACACGCGGTACTGCAGCTTCAACCAGACGGAGCGGTCGGACACCGAATTCATGGCCAGCAACGGCCACCCCTTCGCGAAGCAGTACCAGAAGCTCCGCGCGTTCTTCGACGGTCTTCGCTATGCATGCAACGCCGGCGCACGCGTTTTCAGCTACAAGGGCGAGCATGAGTATGCCGAGTACTGGAAGCCTGAGCTCGAGGTCACGGGCAAACCCGAGGGGGAGCTGCGCCGATTCGGCCATGTTTACCCGGCTCACGAACTCTGGAACGAGTATCTCGCAGCTGCAAAGGAACTCGGCTGGAAAGACGCGGGACCCCGTCTACGCGGAGGTTCCTGGGTGATTCGTACGCAGTCGCCGGCTCTACGCGACCGTCTGCTCGAAGCTTGTGCAGAGCGTAAGCCGAACGTACGATATGACACAGGCCGGGGTGTGAACGTCATCGCTGTGGACATCTATGACCCGTCGCCGGCCCTCCACCAGGCCATCGTCGCGGCGCTCAAGGAGCACCATAAAGGGTTTGTGTTGCCCAAACGCAAGGCTGAGCACTCACAAGAGGACCAGGCACCGCTTCCCCTAGCCGAAAAGCAGTTTGCGCTCGGCAATGTCAAGGAGGTAACGGTGACTGACCGGCAAGTGCTCGTTCCGCTCGTGCCCCTGGGTCAGGGTGATGCCATCGTTCAGTCGACGGCTAACCAGTTGCTGGACCTCGTCAAGGCAGGATTTCCGTTCTCGCAGGTTCGCGAGTGGCTGAAGAAGTTTCTCACTGCGGATTCATTCGCACATGTGGAAAACTGCTACGGCTGATACGCGTCAAACTTTCAACAAGGAAAACAAGATGTTGGACACCACGCAGGTATCGAAGAACGGTCGCACCATGTCCAAAGTATCCGGGCGACGAGCCGTACAACGCCAAACGTGTGTCGATAAACACACAAGCAAGCGTTACGTCATCGACCACAAGCAGCAGACAGTCACGCAGTACGGCCCCACCGGTTTGCGGACGGCGCACGTCAAGCACCGCGCCGCCGACAGCTTGAGGGGCTGGATGGCCATGATGGGGTTCGTCCCAGCCATGGAGCATCAAGCGCAATAACGCTGCGTGATTACCTTATTTTTCTCCGGACCTCTCGCCACCGCGAGAGGTTTTTTTATGGCGTACGGGACGCCGCAACAGCCAGCAAAACGGCGTAGCCTGTCCCGATGATGTCCTTTACAATTCCAACCTGCCCGCCAACTTGCTACCGCCGGCCGGCGCTCCCACCGCTAGCCGGTTTGCTGTCACGTCTGCCTTTATCAAATGGCCCAGAGGAAATTCGATGCGCGTCCATATTCTCTCAGACTTGCACATGGACGATGCTCCATGGCTGCCACCTGAGGTGGACGCAGACGTCACGATTGCGGCAGGCGACCTGTTCGACGACGGAGAACGCGCCATCCAGTGGTGCGCGGACCACGCTCAAAGAACCGGGCGTCCCGTTCTCTACGTCCCCGGCAACCACGAGTTAGCTCCCGGGAGCGTTGCAAACCGGCTTAAGGCAATCCTCGGTGCCGCGAAGAGAAGCAACGTCCTCGTTCTTCATAACCGTTCTGTCGTTCTTCAGGGAATCCGCTTCGTTGGGACGCCGTGCTGGACCGATTTCGAGCTTGACGGTCGCAGGATGGCACAAATATCGAAGCACGCCGCCGGCACTATGCTGGCGGACTTCGGTCCTTCAGAGGGCGAGCGGACAGACGAAGGCGCGCCGCGAATAACTCCTGAGTACGCCGTTCGCATGCACGCACGAGCGAAGCGGGCGCTTTTACGAGGATTGGAGGACGCGTACAGCGAACCGGTGGTCATCATCACACACCACGCCCCCTCGGCCAGGTCGCTGTCCACCCGATATAACGGGTCTGCTCTGAACCCATCATTCGCCTCGAACCTCGACGAACTCGTCGCCTACAGTAATGCCCGACTGTGGGTCCACGGGCACGCGCATGAATCGGCCGATTACGTGCTTGGCACCACCCGCGTGGTTTGCAATCCCCGAGGGACCGCGCGCCACCCCAACACCGCTTTCGCGCCTCAAATGGTGGTGGTCGTCGAGTAACTTTGCGACGGCCTAAAAGCCTTGGAGCCAATTTGTCGGTACGCCTTTGCAAAATGAAAGGTCGTCCACTTTCTTCGTTTACTTTACAATTCAAAGCGATATCAAATCCGCCCCAACCACGCGTTCACTACCGGATACCTCGTACCATGACTTACCCAATCGTCTTCCTCGACGAGGCTGGCTACTACTTCGCAAACAACGACCAGCTGAAAGAGCAACTCCGGACGATGCCGGGCGTGCCAAATGCCCAGTATCTGTCGCGCGACGGAAAGGTCTTCGTCTTCGACAAACTCGTACGCCTCGTGTCAGCCGCCGGCATGTCCGCCGATGGCAAGGTAGACCCAGTGCAGGTAGCGAAGCTGCTTCCGCAGGCCTGGGTCGAGCCGGAGCTTGCCGTCGTGTCGTTCGATGTCGTGCCCGAACCGTACGAACTCGTCGACAAGGAAGGTGCAGTGGCAATTCGCCACCGGCCCTTCAACGCGCTCCTGCCAGGCTCGTACGCCAGCAAGACGGATGCGCAGAAGGCGCTGGTCAAGCTGCTGGTCGGCGAAGTGATTCGCGGCGAAGGCCAGTTCGAATACCGGGGGCAGCCCATGACCCTGCAGCATAGCTTCGAGCTACAGAAACTGCCCGCGCGACCGTTCATCGACGTTGACGACGAGGGGGATGCACCTTATTTCTGGCGTATGGACGTCGACACGTACTGCCCGGGCCTGCCGCCCCTGAGCGCAGATGCCTTCACCGAACTCGTTAATGCCCACAACAGCTGGAGCGCCAAGGAACGACGCGCTCAAAAAAGAACCCGCGCCGCCAGTGATGAGCTCTGGCGCGATGCGGTGCGCTACTCACTCGCGTCATTGAACGACCTGAGTGAAAAACTGCCAGAGTACGGTTTCGAGGACGGCGCCGAATTGCGTCGCCTTTATCCGGAACTCTCAATGCTGGGCGACGGTTCGCTCTATAGCTGGTACAGCAGCTTCGCGGACGACTGCTTGTGCCTCAGAGGATGGACGCCGGCACGCGACGACGACTTTTTGTTCTTCCTGCTCGGAAAGGTAGCGAGGGGGCACGAGGCGAATGGCTACTACGCGAGGGAAGCTGGTTTGATGGCGGGCTTTGCCCTTCTGTGTGGTTCAACTGTCGCCGACGCGCTGCGTTTCGGCATCGAGTGTTCGCTGTATCGAGCAGCTCTGGGAGCAATGGCCGGCCATGCCCGTTCGGCAATGCGTTTCCTCGCCCAGGACAAGGATGCGCCGCCACTGCAGGGGTCAAAAGTGACTACGATGTTGGACCTGTTCCGGGCGGGACGGTCCGTTAAATCCCGCTTCGCTTACGCGGAGCAATCGTTATCTGACTTCGAAACCCCGGTCGTTCAGGGCTAAGCTTGGCTCAAAGACGGCAACAGGTGAGGGCGGCCCAGCGCGAGCGGCAAGTCGGCTATCGATGCGACCTGAAACTGCGCTAGCGGTTGACGGCTTCTTGTGGCGCGCTCTCTGCGGGCGCTAGCCGAAGCTTGGTAGCCTACACAAGGCAATCTGCACACCGACAAAAGGAAAATCTCATGCCTGACCTCACCTTGGCGGAACGCCTTGTCGAAACGCTGCCTCACGGAGTAGCAGGGCTATTCAACCCTTGGCGAGACGTCTGCCAGGAGGACACCCCCTTCAACAGCCCTGAAGAAAGGATAAAGCGGCTCGCGGCCCACCTTGACTGCAAGCCCCGATTTTTAGTCGTTGGCGAGGCGAGCGGGTATCAGGGCATGCGCCGAAGCGCCATCGCGTTCACGAGCGAGCGTCAGTTGCTCGAGGGAGCCATACCCCGGATAGCCCGCCTCGACAATCGGCTTACGACAAGGCGACTGCCATTCAGCGAACCCAGTGCCACTATTGTCTGGAAGGCACTGTATCGGCTTCACATCGCCGAACACACTATTCTTTGGAATGCGTTGCCGATGCACCCGCACAAGCCCGGCGACATCCAGTCGAATCGCACCCCGACAAACGTCGAGCTGCAACTCGGTGTTCCGGCGATGCGGCTTCTGGTCGAGGCCTTTCCTCGCGCCAAGGTGATTGCAGTCGGCAAGAAAGCTGAGGGTTTGCTGCAGGCCATGGGCGTCGCTACCGCCGGCGCCGTGCGCCATCCCGCCAACGGCGGTGCAACCGCGTTTGCCGAAGGCATGGCCGCACTAGCGGCATCGAGCTGACAATGGACACGGACAGAACGCCATTTAGTTGATTTCCGGCCGGTGTTTGCGCTCGCGGGAATGGAGTGTCCCGAACCCGGAAAGTATGTGGGTGCCCCCGCGTTCGAAACAGGTGACCGTCCGCTCGTGAGCATGCTCGCGCTGTATGACTTCGTTGTTGGGCTGGCGGGCTCAGAACAAACTCATCTGCGAGGCGGGCGCCGAAGTCACCGGCGGCGAGACTTCCGGGTGAAGCACAAGCACATAGTTATCGCCGTGGCAGCGAGCGCTCGGGGTCTTTCGCCCTTTGCACCAGCACCCCAGCCTCAACCCTCGTAGCTCTTCGAGCCGGGCCATGATACCGGGCTGCGTGGGAAGCCACACTCGATGTTTTTCGACCACCTCGTCGCGCGTGCCGTCCTTCCCGATGCGGAACGGATTGGCAAAAATGCTTCCCGGCAGCCCGGGCATGGCGCGGCCGATGTACACATCGTATTCCGCCTCCCTGCAGTGCACTACGCTCGTCAACTTTGACATGTGTCAACTCCTGCAATCCTGGGCAACTTACTAAGCAAAGGCAACTCGCGGGTCTAGCGACCAACGCCGCCACCATGCGGCCGTCCGTACCACTTGTTGACTCGAGCCTTCGTGTGACCCCGGCTTAAGTACGAAAGTCGCTACACGCCTCAGCTGGACACACTTTTACTCGAGGACAATCAAAATGAGCAGAAACACCATCGTTAGCATTGGCGGCGCGGTTCCGGACATGCTGAACAACATCGGCACGGTTTTCTTCGAAGCACAAAACATGCGCTATCACCGGTATGCGGAAGCCTTGACGGTAACGCTTCTGGACAACGCGCTGGACGCCGGCAAGACCTGCCCGCACTTGCATTTCAAGACTGACGAGCGCGATATCTGCGTCGTCTGGAATACTCTCAGCGCCCTTATCGGCGGTGAGCTGACGCCGCAGGCGCTTACCGACTATAGTCGCAAGCTCTGGGACGAGCACGCTGCGGTCGTCCCACTTCGTCTCCGAGACAAGGTTATCGTCTACTTCGAACCGAAGCAATCAATCCGGGTGTTCAGTCCGTTCGCGTTGAAGAAACTCAAGCCGCTGGATAAGGTGCCGGCAAAGATGACGCTGGCTTTTGTCAAACGTGCGCTGGCCAACGGCCAGTACGCCAACCTGAGGTGCAACTATGTGCTCACGGACGACTACGCGTGGGACGCGGCAGTCAACTTCCGCAAAGGCGCTATTGATGCGCTTCCGATGCTCGAGCGTATCATCGAGTCGCCGTCCGGATGGTGGACTTCGATGGATGGCAATCCCGCCGCGCCCCTCGTGTCACTTTGCTGTCACAGCTTCGACAGTAACAGTTTCACCCTGAAGCTCGACTCAACGGCGGCCGTCGCTTAAAAAGTCTTATTCATTCCCCAATCCCCCAGAGCCAACACTTTGGGGGATTTTCTTTCAGCGGGCCGCTGCTGCATCTATTTGGGTGGCGAACTTCAGGCTACCTTCGAAAGTTTTCGGGTGTCCACACGCCTTCATATTCGATGCCCCGCACACGGGCCACTCCATCCAGACGGCGAATGAAGGCGTCATCACTGTCGCCAACTCTACCTGCAACCAGACGGTCTGCTGCTATTCCCACGGGATTGCCATCCTCGATGTCGCGCGTGAGAAGCACCCAGCCCTCGGCACGCCGATGCCGAATGTTGCTAAGACAGTCACCCGCCCGCATACGCAACGCAGAGTCCGAAAGAGTCCTCGTCGGTCGGTCAAAGGCGTGCAGCCGCATAGTCATGCCGCCTAGCCGCCGCGCCAACTCAGGTACCACTCCGAAGATTAACCGTGATTCGTATGCCCGGTCTTCGGGGGCCCACTCTGGTTCTGAGCGCCGCGCAGACCGTGCGAGCTGGAGAAGGCGATTGGCAAGCAAGGGTGCATCGAGTCCATAAAGCCGTTCGACTTCGGCGCGCTCGGACGCCGTCTCATCGAAGCGGCGTTCATAGGGATGCAGAAAAAAGGCCATTTGGCTACTCGGTGTCCTGGACGTTAGGCAAGTTTACCCGTTTTTGTAAAGATAAACCAATGGAGCGCGGCAAGCAGTGCCTTGTGGAGCTCATCCCGCTAGCGGCCATTCAGCTAGAACGGCTTCGCCTTACCGGTTGCAGCCGTCGGGCGCAATTTGAGGATGTCGCGACGCAATACCTCAGCGGTCGGTTTGGAACGGCTCTCGTACCGCAGGGTGACGAAGCCAGCTTCGGCGGTCATCCGGTCTCGGGCTGCGTCCGTGTCCCGCTTGTTGTTGTGAGACGCGTCGTCGAGCTCGATGAGCGCGACCACGTCCAGATTACTGTCCGCGACCACGAAGTCGACAATCTTGCGATTGAACTGATTTCGCAGCTTTCCACTGTCGCCGCTTTCACCGCCTTTGGCCGTCATGAGCGCGCCCATGGAGACCTGGGGAAAGATGTAATGGCTGGGCAGGGCGCGTGCGAGTTGCTCAAAAAACAGCTTCTCATTTCGCGTGAGCAATGATTTTGCCGTGAGGCGAGCCCCCCGCGCGACGGTACTACGACCCCCGCCGGCTTTGGCGATGAGTAGAACGAGGAGCAGCACAACGCAGCCGATGAATACGAACTTGAGCATGAAAACCTTTAGAAGAAGGGTGTCACGCGTATAGCTCGTTTGCGTCTCAAAACACGCGCCCCAGTGCGGCCACCCCGCCGCGCGGGGGATTCGCTGACCACGCGAGAACTATTCCCTATACGGAGTATTCATTTCTGTTTAGAGGACACTTTATGAGTACTTTTCTACTTGACGCCGAAGTTCAGGACGCCATTGACCGCACGTCGTTCGTCGTTCTCGCTTCATCGTTCGAAAAAATCGCGCTTTGCCAGGAGGCGAAGGAAAGGGGTTTTGCCTGGCATCTCGAAAGCACCGGTTTCCTCGTGCGCATCGGAGAGCTCAACGGCCAGGCGATGAACGCGTTGGTCTCGTGGGCATCCTTCGACGGGTACCGCGTCATGTTCATCTCCCCGGCAAGCCGCTATTCGGATTCTGCAGCGCTATCACGCTGGCTCGACGAGCACTGCGACCCCGTCTGGTACCAGCGCGCCGCCGGCCGCCGTTCAATCTGTGAACCTCTAACGTTTTCGAACTGTCTCAGTGCTATCCGTGAGTTCCAGAAGGCTGTCGGCAGCGAAGAAGACCTTCTTGCCGCTTAGTGATTCAGTCCGCCTCCTATGGCGGACTTTTTTCGCACAGAGGCGTCGATTACTTTACAATAATCCGGCACACGCCTTCTCCCGAATCACTTTGTAAAGCCAGAATGCATTCACGCCAGTCATACATGCCTGATAACACTGATGCAGCATCGTTTTTGCCATTGCCGCATGTGCCGATAGCATGGGCTACTGTCACTCGTGCCGGCGAGCTCGTCCCGTGGATGCCCGTCGACGCCACACCCAACAGTGCGCACCCAAATTTCAATGCGGAACTTGCCGACCTTCAAAATCCGCAAAATGCGCCGCATCGCATCGTTGCGCTTTTCGCGCGAGACGACCAGCCAGAGTCTGTTTTTCCACCACTGTGGGATGTTCGTCCCGAAGGACGCAATGGTCCGGCTCCTTCCTTGCGGCAGATAGTGCACGAGTGGTGGGGAGTTTTTGGCGGAAGCGGCGATGTCGACGGATATCTCGACGCGGTGACGGCCTGCGCGCGAACGGTGTCTCGACGAGGAAACTCGGATGCGCGGGACTGCCGCAGGGAGGTTGCTGTGCCTCCTGCCTCTTTTCTGCCAATTCACCCGAGCGTACTTAGGGCTGCACGACTGCTACGGCCCACGCCAGCCCGGCAGACCAAGAAAATTCCCACGTCAAAACCAACACCGGCGCCCTGCGTGTCCGGGGAACCCTTTGACGCTGCGTTGCTGCACATTGAACGGGCGCGCAGGGCGCTCGCGGAACCCGGTGCCCGACGTCGATACGCTGCCCGCAGCTGGAGCGCCCTGAACGAGTTGCGGCGACAAATGCATCGTCACCAAAGCGACACAATCCGACCTTGTCCGGATTCGCCTCGCCCGGCACGCGACGGCCTTCGTGATGCTCTTATTAAAAGATATGAGAGCGCCCCTGATGACTGTCTGGTTGCGATTGGCCACTGGCGGCGTTCTGAGATTTTCCCGGCGCCCGCACGCGATTTTGTTGCCGTGATGTCTATTCGCGTGGGCGACCTCCGAGCGCACGCGGCTCCCGCCCTCGACCCCGCGTAGGTACGCGAGTGGCATCCTCCGGCCCGCTACCCCACAACAAAAGGACCATTCTATGAAGCAAGATAGCCTCGAGCATTCGGCAACTACCAACGGTGCGCCTGCTCCCCTCAGATTGATGCCGCGCCTCCAGTCCCAATTCGTCAGTTGGCTCGAGCATCTGGAAAGCGGCGGCGCGCCGGCGGCCGTCGCTGACGAGATACGCGGACTGCTTGACATGGGCCTGTCGACCCAGCCTGACGCGTCGACCCATGAGGCACGAATTGGAAACGCCCAATGGCGAGTTGCGCGCCGGCTCGAAGACCATTTGAAGATTGAGCTACGCGAGGCCTATGACCTTTCCGCGAGACTGATTCAGGACATGGTCGACACCGGCGCAGTTCCGCCCGCCGAGCCGCCGCCTGCATATGACGGTCCGGAGCCGCTCAACCTCCATATTTCCAGGCGCATTGACGAACTGATGCAACTTATCGCTCAGGTTCGGAAAGAACCGGGGGGCCTTGGAGATGGAACGGTGCTCGAGGCTTTTCGCGCGTTGGCACCGTGCCTGTCTCGCAACATGCGCTCGGGCCTCTACAACAGTCTCGGATGCGTTCCCCGCATTTACGACAACGCCTACCTCCCGCCGCCGGGATGGCCCGCATTTCTCGACGCCATGAAAGCTGAGGCGCTTCGTGCGGGCGACGAACAGGACGCCGGCCTGCGGCAATACAACGAAGGAGTACGCTGGACCATCGCGCAAATCCGCCAAGCTTTCCGCTACCTGGAAACGGACCCCGAGAAGAACGGTTGGCCTTCCGCCTAGCCGCTATTCTGAATCCGACCAAAACGGGCACGGCTCGGAACGACGCTGGCGCATAGCGCACAATCCGCCCAGCATGTTGGTCGGTCGGGAAAATCACGGATTGCTGCATTGCACAATTTAGTGTAGGCTTTCCCTCATGAATCGATGAGGCGTCGTCTGAGTACCTGTGGCCGCGCCTCACTCAATCGGAGGGCTTCTGCGCATCATGAAACTCGAACCGACAACGTTCGCTCAGCTCCGGCGACTTGCACCCACGTTGGACGACCTCCTGCATGCCGGGGAGGTCGAGCATGAGGGCCAGGCGAGGTGCCTGCTCGCTCTTTCTGAACTCTGCGCGGAATTGCACACAGCATATACGGCTACCGCGCCGCCTATGCCGTCGGACGAAGAGGGCACCACCCCGGGACAGCGCGACTAGCTCCACCGCGCCCGTCGTGTTGTAAAGCCGCAACGCTTGAAAATATTTTGCGTCATCCTTGACAAATCCAAAGCGGAGTTACTACACTCCGCATCATTGAAAACATTTCTTGGAACTGCTGCATCATGAACGCACTCTTTACCGCAATCGCATTGTTCGCCCGGGACGCCCGGTCGGATGCGTTCGCGCGTGATGAGCGTGCTGATGCCGAACGCGACGAGCGTTCGTAAGCGGTCCTGGTCGTTCTCCACCAGGTGACTGGTGGAACCCACAGAGCGGCCCGATGTACCATCCCCTTCTGTAGTCAAGTTTCCCCAGTCTAAGTTCCTCGGGACACGGAGAGCACGGTAGTAACTTGCTCTTTAATATCGTTGGTGCTGCGCCTTGAGGCTACAACAGTCTTGGGAACATGCGCGCGCGAACTAGAAACCTGATTTTTTACGTCTCCATCTACGGCAGGTTAGGACACAACCCTTTTCGCGGTTGTAAACTCGGTTCGACCCCGAGTGGAGACGTCAAACCAAAGCGCATTGTTCGCAGTGCTGACCAGTGCAGCAGTGTGCTTCTGTTTGATTGCAACGCTCTGTTCGTCTAGCGGCCTAGGACACCTGGTTTTCGCCCAGGTAACAGCGGCTACAGAGCGCCATGATGCGTTAGCTCAGTAGGTAGAGCAGTGGATTGTCTATCCGAAGGTCAGGGGTTCGAGCCCCCTACGCATCGCCAGATTTTTCGTCAGTACGGCTATAGCTCAGAGGATGAGAGCGTTGGCTTGCGAAGCCAAAGGTCGCTGGTTCGAGCCCAGCTAGCCGTGCCAAATGTTTTACGCGACTGTATGTCTCAACTGGAAAGAGCAGGAGCCTTCGAAGCTCAAGGTTGGGGGTTCGAGTCCCTCCAGTCGCACCAATTTTATGGACCGTTGGACTTCTGGTTGAGGTCAGCAGACTTTCACTCTGCGTAGGCTTGGGTTCGAATCCCGCACGGTCTTCCCGTTTCACGGTGAGTTAGCTCAATTGGCAAGAGCGCCGGCCTGTCACGCCGGAGGCAGCTCGGTTCGAAACCGGCACTCATCGCCATCACTTTAGTACGGCTGTTACTCACGGGGCCGAACTGCTTCGCTACAAACGAAAGAGTCGGTAGTCGGCTGTCGAATCCCTCCGGCCGTGCCGTTCTGCATTCTATCAAGACCAAATCCCCCTTTTCTGTTGCCAGTCTGTGCGGTTCTCTGGCGAATTGGTGGCAATCCCCATACAATGCGCATATGTGCGCGACAAAATCAATTCCCAATGTCGAGAACCTCGACTTGCTCCAGTGGATGGCAGGTATTCTCGAAGGCGAAGGCTCTTTTCTATTGTGTCAGCGTCGCATCTCCATTGTTCTTTGCATGACGGATGCAGATATTGTTCAACGAATGGCGTTGTTATGGGGGGTTGCTTACTTCAGCGTTTCAAAGCGGAAGGACCACCACAAAGTCCCCTACGTGTGTCGTGCATCCGGAACACGCGCAGCCTATCTCATGCAGCAGATATATCCCTACATGGGCGCAAGACGAAGGTCTCAAATCCGGCACTGCTTGGATTTTGTTGAAGAAGCGTCGCGCAGACGTAGTTCCGGCGAGACGGCTCGAAAGAAGAAGGTTGCCAACGAAGACCTGCTCCACGCATGGAATTCAAAAGAACCTTCCGAATCTTTTAGGGCGTTTGCACGACGGTTGGGGGTGGCCAATAGAAACTCAATGAAGACGCGACTAGAAACCTTAACTGGTGGAGGCGCTGGTGCTTCGGCGGAACTCCGGCTCCGAGAAGAAGAGGCCCCGAAGTCCCTCGCTTGGATAGCCGGGTTGTTGGAAGGGGAAGGCTGTTTTGATTGCAATCGTCGTAATAACACGGTGTGCGTCACGTTGAACATGACGGATGTGGATGTCGTGAACGACTTCGCAGCTATCACCAGTGCATTCTTATGGAAAGAAGCGCCCCGCCGAAACGGCTGGAAACCGAGCTTCATTGCGCGCGTGCAAGGCGTCAAAGCCGCGCAACTCATGCGGGCAGTTTTGCCTTACATGGGGCAACGCCGGTCCGTACGAATCGAAGACTGCCTAGCGTACTTTGACGGGGTCTTGCTTGCCAGAAAAGTGCGTGAAGAAGCCAAGGCCGCACGTCTGCCTTTGCCCGCGTTCAAGCAGCGCTGGCTTTCACGCGCCGAAGGGGAGTCTCTTCTCAAGATTGCCCAGGAATTTGGCGTTCACCCCGACTCACTCCGGAAGCAACTTCTCAAACTCGGCGTCTACGAGAGCCCCATCTACAAATACACGCAGAATACGACGAGCACGTGTTCAATCTGCGGTTCAGCGTTTGAGCACCTTGCTCACAAAGCAGCAATGTATTGCTCTCGCAAGTGCAGTGGACAAGCGGCGGCAATCCGCCTTCGTGCGGGTGCAGGTCAAGTAAGCCGCAAACGTCCCGCTAAGCATGCGATTGCTGGTGAAGTAACCGGCACACGCCCCGGTAAGCTCCTCCCGCAAGAAGCTATTTGCGTCCGCTGGCGTTCGCGGAAACCGGAGGATTCCCTCCGCGTCGTGGCCCGCGAGTTTTGCGTCAACCACGAGACTCTTCGCAAACGGCTTATTGCGTGGGGTGTCTATTAGCTCGGGTGGCGTGCTAGTTCAGTGTCAGACCGGCCTCGTCGACGGAAGGGTCACGATTCTCTGACAGCCGCCAGTTAAGTCCTCGCGTTCCCGAATCAGCTGCTGACCGGCAGCAGAACCGGCGGCGACGGCAGAACGGGCGCACTCGCTCCAGCGAGTCCGACGGCGCGCAGGCACCCGATTCCATTAAACGTCAGGAGCGCGGTGCACTGAGAGATGCTAGCGCTTTTTCGACCGCGACGACAGCAATAGGGATGCGCTCCACGAAACAGGTGTCGGGCGGCGAACATCCCCCGAATGGCGTTCTGCCTCGCGCTGAGCGGTGACTATACATCGATAGTCAAGACCAACAGACCAACTTGACCTTCGAACGGAGAACTATGCGTTGTCCGTTCACGGGCCAAAGCGAGTTCTCCTTTTGAATTGACATCTTTCAAAAGGAGCTTATATGTCAAAAAAGAAAAGCAAATCAGTAGGTTTCGTTTCAGAAAAAGCCATCACCGAGTTCGGCAAGGCTTGCCATGCGGGTAGTCACAAAATCCTCGCGCTGGCGCTTCTTGCTATCCCGGGGTTGCCTGCAACTTGCCTGGCCTATCTTCACGTGCCAGTCGATGTAGAGGGGCCAACCACCTGGACTACGTTCTGGGGGTTCTTCGCAGTTGGCTGCATCCTCAAGGTTATTGAACTTGCAACGATGTGCAATTGGACAAGCCTCAAGTTCAAAAAGTAGTTTTGTCGACTCGTTTTAGTCTTTCAAGGACACATTAGAATGTTGAATTTCGCAGATTACGAACTGTGCTTGCACACGTTGTATATTTGTGTATGCCTCAATTTTGCGTACAAGTGCTTTAAACTGTTCCTCAAACGGGGCTAAGGTCATGCGTTCGACGTTTCTTATTTCACCAAGCTCCGGTTTTATGACCGGAGCTTTCCATTGGTCAGAGCACACCCGCTGACACCGACCAAACCGGAACCTCGCTATGTACACTATCGCCGATTTCTTCCACGATTATCAACTCTGGCTAAACACAGCATATGCCTGCATCCTTCTGAGCCTTGGATGGAAGTGCTACCGCCTCTATCGAGGGGATGTGGACAAGCGGTCAGGCAATAGAAAGCCCCGAAAGAAATAACGGCTACGCGGAAAGTCCTGGGGACTGCGTGAGCCCTTATTAGATACCCCCGCCTGGAATTGTCGCCACTCCTCTGTTCGGTGACAGAGCCGCCGAGGCTTCTCCCCTCGTGAGACTGGCGGGACGTTGTGCGAGTCCGGTTCGTCTGCATCACATATTCCCTTGCACGACCCGCATCGGCTTCCGAGCAATCACGACGAGCGTTGCCTGCTTCTCGGCTTGGTCCGCAGGTCGTCGCATCAAAAGCCTTCCATTGGGGGACTCTTGCCTTGCACGTCCGGAACAAGAGGCCTCCTACCGCAGTTCCTGACAGGTCGTCATGAGCGGCCCGAAGCCCTTCTGGAGCTGGAAGGATGCATGCCCTGTGGCAAGGCGCGCCGAGGGTTGTCGTGGGACGTGGCGTCATACAGACGTGCCTATACCTCAGAGCAAGGCCACAACTTAATCAAAGGACCAGAACCATGAAAGTATCCAACGTCTACGTCGGAATCAACGGCGCAACCATCGGACTCACCTCCGGCAAAGCAATCGCTGCATATCCCGCCAGAAAGGGCGAAGACAAATCGCACTTCCTGATGGAGTCGGGCAAGCTGGTGCAGGTGAAGGGTGCACGCATCAATGGGGTAGGTGTCCCCCGCTTTCTGAAGGAGAGCGGGTTCGAACTGGCACAACCGGGCGACTCGAACGCGGAACGCGTGGCGGACCTCCTGGATGTGCGGGAGGGCACCGAACTGGTCGAAGCCGCAAGCCAAACGAAGGCGGCAGAACTCCAGAAGAAGTTCGCTGGACAAGACTGCACTTTCGTGCCGTTCGACGAAAGCCGCCCTTGCGTGACCGTCAAAGTCGAAGCGCCGAGGAACAGCCGCTCCATGCTTCTCGACCTCTCGACGGGTTTTAGCTCGGGGGTCATCGATATCGCCTACGTTCCGGGACGCGACATCGGTATGGAGGTGGCGCTCAGCTCCGGATGGCTCGTTGGTCCGGCCGGTGACGCAGGGAGCATGCCGCGCAACACCGACTACGGCGGCATCGTAGAAAAGGCGGTGTACGTCATCTGCAACTGCGGGCTGGGCGCCCTTGTCGGCGCGCAGAATCTGGTGCCGTTAGACAACGCGCCCGAGGATGCACCCTTCCCGCGCGGTCTGCTGGAGATTGCGCAGGCCAACGGCGACATCGTGCAGGTCGGAATCACGGGGGTTGATGAACTCGAAGTGGTGTATCGACGCGCGGGCGAAGTGTTGTATTCGCGCTCGGGCATGGCAAAGCCGAGGTTAGGCGAAGTCATTGGAGCTATCGCCGCAGTGTTGGTGCGCGTAGGGGAACTAGACGCGCCGCCGGTCAAGAAGGCCTTGAAGAAGACCTCGTAATTGTGCACTAAGCACCTCAAACCTCGACCGGTCGGTCGAGGTTTTCTTTTATCAGTGGACGCATACTGCAGAACTTCCCCCGAACGCATCGTTCGGGTCCGTCCTTAGACTGCCATCGGCGCAGTGAGCGGCGCATGGTGTTGATAGCCCTCAAGCGCGAAGTCGCTGGGCTCGACCTTATCGAGCCACTCTGGCTCGTACCGACCCGTTACGGCGAAGTCGGGCACTCGGTCAGCGATAACGAGACGCGGCAATGGGAAGGGCTCGCGGCGGAGTTGTTCCTGAAGCATCCCGAGCGACGTTTCGTATATGTGAGCATTCCCGACGAAATAATTCACGTAGCGAGGTTTATATCCTGTTAGGCGTCCGAACAGGTGTAGCAGAGCGGCCCCCTCAGCGATGTTCCATGGCAGGCCAAGTCCAATGTCGTTACTCCGTACGAACATCGCCAGCGATATCTCACGCGTTTCCTTCGTTGGGATTGCCATGTATAAAAGATGGCAAGCCGGCAATGCTATTTCGTCGAGCTTTGCGGGATTCCAGCCGTGGAAGAGAATTCGCCGGTCACCCGGGTTGTTCATAATCGTGTCGAGGCATTGCCGTACCTGGTCGATTTTCTTATGCAAAAGTACCTTCTCAGTGCCTTCGTCATTGAGAACACCAACGCGACGATACCCGCGTCCAATTGCATCTTCTATCTGAGCGGTAAGCGTCACCGGAACCAGCTTGTACGCCGGCCATTCCCGCCATTGGACGCCATACACGTCCCCAAGGGCGTCGTGCTCACCATTCCGCCATGGATTGGCAAGCCATTGCTCGTTCTCATTTGCGTTCTGGTCCCACGCCTTGCAACCTAGCGCCCGGAAATCGGCCGCGCTCCGCGAGGCCCGCAGGAATCCGACCATTTCGCCAATCGCGGACTTGAAAGCAAGCTTCTTCGTGGTGACGGCGGGAAATCCTTCCTGCAGGTCAAACCGAAGAGCAGCGCCGGGAACGCTGATGGTCCTGATACCGGTGCGGTTTTCCTCCCACGTTCCGTTGTCGAGGATATTTCTGACGAGGTCGAGATATTGCTTCATTGTTTGATTGCTTTTGTTTGTGAGGCCCTAGGCGCGATAACGCCTACGGAACCATGGAAAGACGATTCTCAAGCGCCTTCGCGGCTACTCGGGCAATTCCGTGTAAGACTGACGCGCAAGCCGGACCAGTGCGCCCAAAACAGCGGTCGCCCGGCCTGCTAACGACTCAGCCATTGAAGGGACCCGAACCGTGAGCTGAGAATGCTCGCTGCGCCTGCTCGAGAGCTTTCTTCGCCTCGACGGGGGAGCTCACCGGCTGCAGGAAAATCGAGGTCTCTCCACGGCCCGTGATATGGAGGGTGCCGTAGTTAAACAGTCGGCCGAGGAGCGATTGCTTGAACGTAGCCGTCTCGATTGCATCGAGGCGAATTTCCTGCGTGTCGCGCGACAGCAGGCCGCTCTTCTTGATGACGCGCCAATCAGTGACTGCCATCTCTACCGCCTTCTTGGGCAGGTAAAAATAGAGGGTGAGCGCGAACAACCCTACGCACACGCCGAAAGCAATTTCAGAGCGCAGAAGGATGGCCGCTATCAGGCTGGCTGCCCCAGCAAACGTCGTGGCGTATGACTTGACGAACGCGAGGGGATGAAGCCGTATGTGGCGAAGAACGCGTTCTTCGTCGCTCAGGGTATTTTCAATGAAGCTCATGTGTTCTCCGGGGTGTCTTTACGTGTATATGGACTCTCACGCCTCCGCTCACAAATTCCGCCGCAGGGCGCGCGCTGCGCATCTTGTCGCCGGCTACCTCATGCTTCCTTTTGCCGGATTTTCTGGCTACCTGCTGTGTCAGGACGCAGCCCCACACGACGCGTCGGGGTTTTGTCTCGCCGCTGGTTTCGCATGGTCGCTCATTGAGGGCGCGCGGTTTATTCTCCGGCGTCACCTCTCAGGCTAAACGGGTCACTCAGCTCTTGACGGTTGAACGGCTTCACAGCCCGGCCGCAGTACCTTTCCTCGCACAGCGTGACACGCCACGAAAATCAGGAAGACCGCGCAATAGGGGAGGAGCGCGACGAGCGCCGGCGCACCCCGCATCGTCAGACGGCATGTCAAAACTATGCTCGCTAGCGCGACTGTCGTCATAGCGACGCAGCAGATAAGGTCGTCGCGTAAGTTCCGGCGCAACGCGAGCGCGGGACCGACACCCTCGCGAGCCGCCCGACGTGCGGCGCGCTCCAGATGGGTAGCCGAGACACGTTCGGGGTCGACACGCGCGCCAAAAAGCTGAATCAGGCAGACACCTGCAACGAGATTTTCAAGGCGCATGTAGGAACGTTTCTCCGAGTGAGAAAGGGACCAAGCGCCTAGCTACGCCGCAGCTGGGAAATCTACGGTCAGGCGGGGCGCCCGGTCGGAGAACCGCGTGTATGCATCCCGCTCGGCGATACCGAGCTGGAACTTGGGCTTGCAATAAACGTTCGCACCGAGCCATGCGATTTCATCGTCGTATTGCAGCTTTCCGACTTCCGTCGACCAGTACTTGTCGACGCCGTTATCGGTCCAACGGTAGCCACGAGCTTTCAGCAGTCCCTTGGCATCGAACGGTGCCCGAAGAGCCGCGATGCTGAAGTCCGGTTCGAACGCAAACATCAGGAGTTCCTGCATTCCGATATCCCCGGTTGCGGGCATCGGGCGCTGCAGCGCCTCCAACAGTGCTTCGCAATCCGTGATGGCGCGATGTGCTTCGTAGTGGAATCCCAGCATGGCTGCAATGTAGTCGAGCTTTTGCGAGCCAATTCCGCCCGCTTTCCAGTCGACCTGATGGAGGGAGCACGCGAATGCTTTCGCCTCAAAGAAGGGGAAGCGTCCTTCGAGCAGACGTCGGTCAAAGTTGGAGTTGTGGCAAATCACCAGGTCAACGTCAGCGACAAAAGCTTCCAACTCTTTGTCATCGAAGCGATGCCCCGCCACCATCTCGTCGGTGATGCCGTTGATACGGCTCACGTCTTCCGGAATTGGCCTGCCCGGGTCTTCGAGCGCGTTGTACCGGCCGAGCACCCGATAAGCCTGACCAGTGGCGCGGCTCACTTCGACTTTAATCATCCCGAGCTCTATAAGCTTGTCGTTCGCGGGGTCGAGGCCCGTAGACTCAGTATCCGCGATGGCGACCCGGAGGACGGGCTGATTGTCGGTATTGACGGCGAACACATCACGCGCCACTAGTGGCTCCAGCACCTTGAAGTTCAGGGACTCAAGCAGATTCAGCGCTTGTTGCAGCTCGGTCAGGGCATCCGTCACCGCGTGGGCCGACTTAACAGCTTTATCGAGGGCATTCATTGGGGTGTCCGGGGCTGTCACTTGTGATGTCCTTGAGGTTGTGGCGAGAATTTGCCGCATTATTTGTAAATTGCAGGTGACTTTACATTAGCCATTTGTCTTTGTAAAGTCAGCTAATTGGTTGTCTGTAAGCGCACGCAGCAGTGGGCGCCGGAGTGCATCCTGCGGCAGACCACTAAATTCGGTTGATACAGGTTTCATTGCCTACGGAGACAACCTATGACGGGTGCCCTTAGAATCCTGCCGGAGCATTACTATTTCACCAACCGCGTCTTTCACTACCTCTACGCGGTCAAACCTCCTCGCGTCAGATTCCTGACCGGGGACTGGGTGGAGTCGTTACACGACGATGATTTGCAGGAGCTGCGCCACGCCTTGAATGCACTCGACGTCGACGCGGCTCTGGTCCGCGAGGATATTGACCGTGCATGTCAGGAACTCTTTCTGGCTGAAATGGGACTTGTCGCGGCGCACCTACGACCGCGTGCGGCCGAGAACCTTCGGTTTTCGCTCCTGCAAGCGGTCCAGGTCGAAATCCTTGTTCGCCAGGAACTCATCCTGCGGGACCGGCGAATGAGTATCGCCGCCGACGGGCGAGGCGAGCCACATCTGACTCGACGCGGGCAGGCGCTTCTCGCCGGCACCGCACAGAAGTAGCTGTCTCCGCCCGTCTAGCCGAAATGGTTGCCGGCGTCACGTCGGGTTGATTGGCTGGACGCTCGTCTGGATGTGCTCCAGCTTGACCTTTTCCAGCAGCACCTTGTCGGGATAGGTACTCGTCGCGTCCGAGACCGCCCCGTTGTAACGCGCGAGTGCGCCACGTACGTTAAAATTCGCCGCGCGCATGCAGTCGAGCAGAATCCCCGTTCCGATTTTCAGGTTTTTGCCGATATCCAGCAAACCCGTGAGACCGCCGACAGCGCGTACCTTATCGGAGTGCGCCGGCGCATACACCTGCATCAAACCGACCGCCTTGCCGTTGGTCGCGCGAGGGTTAAAGCTCGATTCGACGGCAGTGACCGCGAGGATGAGGCTCGCTGTGATTCTTCCACCGGTCTGCGCCGACAGCGCGTAGGAGTGCTGGACCATCGTCGCCGCATCCCGGGCCTTGACGTTAAATCGGGAGACGATGTATTTAACGAGACCCTGCTGGTCCGGAGCGAGTTCGGGAGCACTCGCGCGCGCCGCGACCGGAATCGCAGGCGTCGGCAATGTTCGCGTAGCCGGGACCGCATCGGCGGGCAAGCTCGCCTCCGCAAGGGCATCGGATGCGTCGTCGGCGTCGGATGCGTCGTCATCGCCCAGGTCAACGTCCTCGGCCTGTCCAGCGGTCGATGCCGTACGCGCACGACCCGCTTCCTGAGCAAAGTCGAAAATGGTGGTCGGCCCCGACATGCCGGGGCTGGGGTCGCTCACCGCGCAGATGTCGGGCGCGGTGTTCTGCAACGTAGTCGCCAGGCTCAGAGCTGGAGCGTCGAATAACGCCGCGCTCTGCGCGTGTGTTTGGCTGAATGCCAGTGCTAGCACGCCGCTAGCGATTACCCTCAGCTTGTAAGACTTGGACACGACGGTCTCCTTCGAGCAGCCGGCGGCCATGCGGCTGCACCGCTTGGCCGACCACTGCATCAGAATCGTTACGTCCTGCGAGCGCCGGTTCAAAGCTACCGTGATAGCTTTCGAACCACTCGCAAAACTTGGCGACACCCTCACTCAAAGGTGTCGAAGGGCTAAATCCCGTCAGGGATTCGAGAAGTTCCGTATTCGCGTACGTAATGGGTACGTCGCCCGGCGGAACGGGACGGTGTTCGAGCGTGGGGTTGAGGCGAAGGGATTGCTCGAGAAGTGAAATTAACGTTGAGACACTCTCTGGCCGACGATTGCCAACGTTGACAATACGGTGCGGGTCTTCGCCATCCGGGGCCTTGTTCGCGAGTATAGTTACGGCCCTGACACAATCGTCGATGTAGGTAAAGTCCCGGCGCATCGACCCGTCCCCGAACACAGGAATCGGCTTGCCCGCACGCATCGCGAGCGCGAACTTGTACATCGCCATATCTGGCCGGCCCCACGGTCCGTAAACCGTAAAGAACCGCAGCGCTGTCGCAGGAATGCCGTAGAGGTGCGCGTAGGAGTGCCCCATCAGCTCGTTAGCTCGCTTCGTCGCGGCGTAGAAACTGTCGGGCTTGTCCGCCAATGCGGTTTCTGTGAAGGGTACGGGACTCGACGAGCCGTACACCGAACTGGAGGACGCGTAAAGAAGGTGGCGGGGCCGCACCCGGCGGGCGACTTCGAGGATGGTGAGAAAACCCTCAATGTTGCTCTCAGAATAGGCCCGGGGGTTCTCGAGGGAGTAGCGCACACCTGCCTGCGCGGCAAGATGAACGATGATGTCCGGACACCCTTCGGCAAGCGAACTCGCCATTTCCCTATCAGCGAGGTTGCCTCGAACAAAACAGTACCGGCCGGTGTCGCAAAACTGCTCGAGAATGCGAAGACGCGCATGCTTCAGGCCAACGTCGTAATAGTCGTTCAAACTGTCAACGCCAACAACTCGATGACCTTCAGCTAGCAGCCGCTTGGCCAGATGGAAGCCGATGAAGCCGGCCACCCCGGTGATGAGATATTTCAAAAAGCCCCCTGAGAGTCTTCCGCACGGGCGTCGGCAAAGCAAACGCGCGCGCCTCAATGCAAGTAGTGGGGGGTCTAGACAACGGGTTTTAGCGGTACAGGGGGCGCGTTACCGTGGATGAGAAGGGCTGCACCAACGCACCACGGCGAGCCCTGCGTTCCTCATTGCGTTACGAGGGCTATATCGGCCGGGAACTTCCCCTGGACAGCAGTCACCAGTTTCGCAATAGCTGCATACGGCACCGCTGCGTCCGGATAGATTTCAACCGAACTCGATGAGCTAATGGCCGACAACGCGTTCTCGAGCGAGGTCTTCTGGTCGCCGAGCAGAACTGCACCGTCTTTTTGCAGCATAAGCCGCACGGTATTGCGCGCCGACGGAGGTGCATCGAGGGTCGTCTTGGGCAGGTCCACGGGCAGCCGTTTGGCTACGACCGGAATCGCAAGCATCAGCACCACCAGCAGAATCAGAAGCACGTCCACCAATGGGGTGATGTTGATGGCGGACAACGGCTTGCGTTCAAACATTCAAGTGCGCTCCCACTTCATCCCCGCCGCGCGCTCAGCGGCGCGGTAGTGGCGGTTCTGTTCATTTTGCAAACTGCGCGCCGCGAGGTTGTAGACGATAGCAGCCGGAATCGCCGACGCCAGGCCCCAGAGCGTCGAATAGAGAGCCCGTGCGATAGGGCCGGAAATGACCGTGACGTCCAGCCCGGCAGCGGAAATAGAGCTGAGCGCCTGGATGACGTGCAGAACGGTGCCCGCGAGGCCTACAAAGGGGGCCATCGCCGCTATCGTCGCGAGCAAAACGAGCCCCCGTTCTTTGCGCTCCAGTCGCTCGTCAATAGCGGACTTGTCCAATAGCACTTCCCGGATACCGGTACGCGGACCCCAGATAACGAAGCCCTTCCAGAAAATAAGATACAGCGTTAGGGCGAACAGGCCGATGAGGCCGTAGTCGACGATGAGGGTGAGAGTCAAGTTCAAGCTCCTGTCAGGGCAAGTCAGAGGTGGTGGACTGATAGTTAATTCGAGATTGAAGCCAGCGCGTTTCGCCCGCTGGAATCGGGGGGTTGATGTTGGTGAAATGCTGACTGTGAAGAGCAAGGGCCGCTGCAACGTCGTTGAATCTGTGCGAGGACGGTATTGCAATCTGGACGTCGAGCACCCGGCCATCGCTGTCCACCTTATAGGCGAGAACGACCACTTCGCCACCTGGTGCGTCGGTGAATATGAGGGGCGGTCGGTCGTCGGGCAGCGCGGGCGCCGATGACCGGCTCTGGCTCTCAGCGGACGGCACGTCAAGGGGAAGACCCGTTACGATAATCTCCGGCGCGGATTCGCTCGGTGCGGGCTGGCTGGCGGTCACCGCAGGATGGACGGGCGGCGGGACGGCAGTCGCCGTAACCTTATGCTGAGGCTTTGCCGGTGCCAGCTTTTTCACGGGCGTCGGCGCGTTCACCTTCTGGACCGCTGGCGCTGGCGGCGCGAGGGGACGCACCATACGGACGGCTACCCGGCCTGGAGCATGAACCTGCGGGTCTTTTTGCGTTTCCGTCGCCGCAAGAACGACCCATACAATGGCGAGCGCCGAACAGGCACTCACCACGTGGGTCAGGACGTCACGCCCAAGCTCAGCGCTTTTTGTTGATGCGAACGAAACCATACGCAAGGCCTAACAGAATTGTCACGAGAGCTGCATACAGACTCCAGTCCGGCAGCACGAAGCGAGGACGGGGCGGAGGCGTCGCCGGTTGAGATGCTTTCACAGTTTCAAACGGGGCCACGCCGGCCTGAGCGGCAGCAGCCATGCTCGAGAATGAGCGCGCCGGCGCGCCGGACTCGGGAAGCGGAAGCGCGTATCCCCCGCTGTTGCCCACCACCGGTCGGGGCGCTACCTCAAGGGATATCCGTGGAGCGGTGTTCACCGGAGGCGCAGGAATTTCGGCGGCGTGGCCGACGACAGCGGTCACTCCAACCAGAGCAGAAAAGGCAAGGTGAAAAGGACGCATGGGAACCTAAGTTGTTTGGAAGACTATTCACTCAATTTAGTCACCCCGCTCCGAACCCACCTGTCCGCTGGAATTTTCGACCAGCGAGTCGGCAACCTACCTCTTCCAGTTCGCCCGAAACACGGGCGAGAAAAAAGCCCCGATAGAACCGGGGCTTTTTTGAATCAAAACGTTACTGGAAAGACAGAACGCTATCCAGCGTCTTCAGGCGCGATGCCAAGGTCTCGGTAACGTCCGTGCGAACTGCGCCGGACTGCTCGAGGGTAATCTCGTAGATACCCTTCTGACATTCCAGATGTTCACGCGGTGCTTTGAATACGAAATCGCTGAATTCCTTGGCAGTCGACAGCTTGGCGGTGGCAGTGGTCATGACTTGGCTCCAGAAAAAGTTGTTGTCCTAACCCCTATAGATAACTTTTTTCTGACGCGATAAGAACCGCACCCTACACCCAATTTCAACCGCGCGTACTGCCCTGCTCATGCCTCTAAAGAAGCTCCTGACTTCACCGGCGTATCCCTTCGCTCTAGCCAGCATGGCCCTGGCCATCGTCGCAGCCGCCGTGCTGCTTCAAAAATACTCCCATCTGCATCCATGTCCACTCTGCATCGTTCAGCGTGTTCTGTTCATCGGCATTGCTGTCGCCAACCTTGCGGGTGCGTGGCGGCGCCTCCGGGTCCCGATGGCGCTGCTGGGTGCCCTTGTTGCCGTTTGCGGCATCGCCACAGCGGGCTGGCATGTCTATGTGCAAGCGCACCCGCTTGACTTCACGACATGCACTCCAGAGGATATTCTGTACATCGCAGCGAATTTCCCGTTCCAGAAAATTTTCCCGTTGCTGCTCGAAGGCGCCGGCCAATGCTTCTTTGTCGAATGGAGCTTTTTGGGCGTGACGCTGCCACAGATGAGTGTTGCGGGTTTCACCTTGCTGGGTGTCTTGTCTGCTTTGAGATTGAAACGTCCGGCGCGAGTGCCGACGCCAGCATAGCTATACCTCTTCAGAAAGAGTGCCTCTTTCTACTTTCCCAAGACTGATGAGGACAATAGTTTTATGAAGAACCAAACCACTCCCACGCGGCACCTGTTCGACAATCGCGCAGTACTCGGCAACCAGCTCATCTCGAGTGGAACGAAAGCTGAAACAGCGGCTACCGGCGAGGCATCGGGCGTTCCCGACCCGGGTCTGCGCATGCTCTCCCAAGGCTGCTTCTTCCGCGAGCGCCCGCAAGGTTACGGTCCGGACTCCGACGGCATCTGATGATTCTTCCGACCCCTGCGCTTTGCGGGGGTCGGTTTTTTGACTAGGCGAGGTCCGTTGGCCAAAGAGCCTGGGATAGCTCGTAGGCGTCCCCGAGTGCAACCCCCAACACATCCCCGATAAACGCGGGGTTTCGTCCCCCTTCGCCTATTTGCCAATCCCGGATAGCACCGTACACCGGCGTAGCGAAGACATCTTCGGCAAACTTAACGAACTCCTCAGCGCAGTGCGGCCCATCAAGCACTGGCATGTCGGTCGATAAGCCCGCGCTCTCGGCGTCGAGCGACGACACGCTGGCCTCAGCAAGGCCTGCATCAGCCGAGGACTGACCCCGAGCCACGAAGCAGTAAGGTAATGCGTCAGTCAGTACTCGCACCACATCCTTCCACGTGGCATCCAAATTTACATACACGAAAACGCGGCCGGTATCCGGCAGCAAGAGCACCGCGCCCGAACGCGGAATTGACCACATCACCGGAACCAGAATCGCACCCACGAACCGATGAAGGGCAACCATCTTTTGGACCTGAGTCTTATTGACTGCTCCGACGTCGGGTTGCGCAAAGGGCGCATCCAGCCCATGCATAACGGGGCGAAGGTAGGACTCCACTACTTCCGCCGCGCAAGCCGTCTGCCGGGCGGCAGAAGCTGCTGGCGCAGGTAAGAGATGCTCGATAGTCCGCAGCTGCCTACCCATGTCCAACACAACCGATTCCACCTCCTCATGGGACAGCTGTCCCGGTTGCGTCCGGCCGCCTCCTGTACTGGCGCCGCACGGGGAGCACCACAACACCACTGGTTCGGTTCGCAGATTAATGGGAGAGTACAACTCTTGCGCCTCCGCTCCGAGCGCGCGTGAGAGACGCATTAGCGCAGAAGGCCGTGGCAACGTTTGGCGGGCAAACCAGCGCGCCAGCGTGTCGCCGTCGACGCCACAGCGCGCGGCTAGCGCAGACCGGGACAGCGCCAAGGCAGTCATACGGTCCCGGATGAACATTAGGTTTAGCATGCGAGAAATTGTAAAGCGTGTTTGAGCTTTGTCAACTCGCGCGCCTCCACGCCTTTTCATGACGAAAACAAAACTCAAGCGACCGAACTCTATGCCTATACCCCCCATAAATGTCCATAAGAGAAGCAAATGAAAAATAGCGGATTTATACGGACCATGCACCTTGCCTCGCTGCTACTCTTGGCAGGTGCGATGGGCAGCGCATTCGGCGGTACGTACACCCTGCGGGTTCCCTTTCCCGGACTCGGACCCGGAACTACGACGGGAAGTTGTGCGGCGGGTCCCGTTGTTCTTAACTTCACGGGAGCTGTTCAGAACGCGCCGGTCCCGGCTGGGTGCACCACGGCTTCCGTTGATATGTGGGGTGCAGGAGGGGGCTCGGGTAACACAGGCTACGGCGGAAATGGCAGCGTAAACTATTCAGCTGGCGGAAATGGCGGCGGCGGCGGGTACGTTGGCTTCAGCTTGACCGGACTCTCAGGTGGGCAGGCGCTCTCTGTAAGGGTGGGTCAAGGCGGGCTGGCCCCGGACTCAGTCACCTATAACCAAAACGGCTATTACGGCTATTCATGGGGCGCGGCCGGCGGTGGCCGGAGTGATATTAGTCTTAGCGGAACCTTGCTAGCAGTGGCTGGCGCTGGAGGAGGCGGGGGTGGCGGAGACGATGATGTACCCAATGGCTCTCGAGGTGGAAACGGCGGAGTCGGTGGGGCGTTAGCCGGCGACTTAACGGGCAACGGCGGTACGGGCATAGGCAATCAGGCCGGAGGAAAATCCGGTGCCAATGGCGGAGGCGGAGCTATCGCCGGGGGGAGCTTCAGGGGAGGGGGGTGTACCTCAGCCAGCCCGAACCCAATCTGGCCAAACGGAGGTACCTACTGTGGCTGGAGTGCCGGCAACCTGGGCTCGGGCGGCGGTTCTGCTGGCGCCGGCGGCGACGGTTTCGTCGGCGGTGGTCAAGGTGCTACGAGATGGCCCGGCTACACGGAAGGTGGTGGTGGCGGCGGCAGCAGCTATGTGAATACGAGTTATCCCGGCATTGGCGCCATCGTTCAGCAAAGTGGTTCGGGCGTGACGCCGGGGAACGCCAGTTCGCCAAATCGGGGCACCGCTGGACAGGGAGGAACAAATCCGCTTACCACTGTTGGCCAATCAGGGCAGCCCGGTCGAGTAGTCATTACCTTCGGGCCCTAAGGAACTCGACGTCGAGATTCCGTTCTGGGAAATGTTAAACGGAAATCCTCTGGTCCTGTGACCGGAGGATTTTTTATGGAATAACTGCGCTTGCGTGTCGTACGGGCAGAAGCCCACGAAAGACAAGCCCGCCTTCGAAACCGCCGCGCATCGAGGAGCTACGCTCGGATTCACCGCCGAGCAGTTCCGTGATTTGGCGCTCCGCAACGACCAAACTATCGTCTTCGCGTCGACATCATGAGGTGCCGCAGTAGCGGTACGCTGGCAACAGGCTCTCCGACATGGTCGAAGTACATCCCCCTTGCCGCGTCGCCGAGAGCCGTGATGCGATAGGCGCGCGCGGTTCCACCGCCAGCTACCACCAAGGTCTCCTCCTGGCAGAATCCACGCGCCGCCAGCCGCTTTAGCGTACGCGCGTGGTGGCTCTGTCGGCTGCCGCCGACATGTTTTGCCTGACAAAGCCCCGGCGAGGCGCACCCTTCGAAGAGCAAGCCTTGATAGCGATGAAGCTGGCTCAGCAGGAGCGCTTCGTTCTCTGTCAGCAGAGCTTTACGCCGACTTTTCATTACGTTTATGCGCTTTACTCAAGTTAAGAATGCTTCTTCCGTGATTGCTTTGCAAAAAACTTCGGGGTAACATTTGTCCCTCTACCTGCCGCGCACGTTCAAGCATTGCAAGGGCTTTTCATCGCATGCCGTGCACGTATAGGTAAGGCAGAGAACCGCTCACCAACGCCTCGGCCACAAGGGCATAGCTATCGAGAAAAGCGTCAAATACTTTACCTACACTCGTCAGTAACGTAACGTTTTTTACCCTAGGTCAAACTTCGGAGTTTCTATGTCTACAGCCATCCTGCAGTCTCTCGGTTATGTGGTTGTTCCGGCTGTTGTCTTTGCTACCTTCCTGGGCTTGCCGAAATTAGACGCGGCCATCCGCGCCAAGCGCAAGGCGGCGAAGGATGCGGCCAACGACCCGGTCCCTGAAGCACTGCAGTCAACGGTTGCCAAGGTGACCGCTGAGCTTGCGCAGCCGGAAGCTAAGGAAACACAGGAAGTGCCAATGCAAAAGTTCGTAACGACGGCACCTACGCCGGTCGTAGCTACGATAGCGGCCGCCGCAGAGACACCCGCTCTACTCGAATCGACTTGCGACGCGACGGACCAAGAGATGCACACTCCGGACCCCGCTCCTGCTGCTGAGAAAAACTGGACCGGATTCGACCCGAGCAAGTTCGTCGACCCGTTTGACGAGGACCGATATTTTGAGATGTAAAACTGATTCCTGATTCAACAGGCGACCTTAGGTCGCCTTTTTTTCGTCCAGCTAAAAGTGGAGGCTATTCGTTCTTGCCCTGCAGGAAGTCCCGAACGCAGCGGCTCTGACCGACGTCCCCTCGTGAGTCTCAAAATGGAAAATACTGACTTCCCCACGCCAGCAAACCAGAAGCCATCCCCGCTCGAATACGCGCTGGTGCACGAACTCCTGAAGGAAACGAGGCGCGCTCGCAAGTGGCGGAACGTCCGTTGGCTCGCTGCCGCTGCGGTGGTCGGTATTGGGCTCATACGCGTTGTAGGCCCGGCAAGCGACAGTGGACTCGGAGCCGCGTCCGAACCCCATGCCTCCCTTGTCAAAATCGAGGGCGAAATCGCCCCCGATAGCGAGGCATCGGCCGCCCGTCTCATCCCTGCCATTTCGGAGGCGTTCGACGACGCCACCAGCAAGGGGGTGCTAATAGAAGTGAACAGCCCCGGGGGCACCCCGGTACAAGCGATGCTCATCCACGACCATATCCTGCGGATGAAAAAACTCCATCCCGACAAGAAAGTCGTCGTTGTCGGAGAAGACTATCTCGCCTCCGGCGCGTATATGGTGGCCGTTGCCGCTGATAAGATTTACGTGTCAAAAGCTACCGTGACTGGCTCCATCGGCGTGGTTACCCGTGGTTTCGGAGCGGTGGGGGCGCTCGAAAAACTGGGTATCGAGCGCCGCATCCTGACCGCTGGGGAAAACAAAGCAAGGATGGACCCTTTCCTGCCGGTGCAGAACCGGGACAAGGAGAAGATGCAGCAGATGCTCACGAAGCTGCACGGGCAGTTCATCGACATCGTGAAGTCGGGGCGTAAAGGGAAGTTGAAGGGCGACGAATCCGAACTGTTCTCTGGGGACTTCTGGACCGGCGAGGAAGCCGTTGGGTACGGCCTTGTTGATGCGACAGGGGACGTCCTCGGCGCGGCCCAGGCGGAATTCGGTGTCACCTCTGTTAAGGAGTATTCGCCGGCCGCTCCGCTCTGGCAGAAGATTACGAAGGAGTTCGGAACACAGGTTGCACTGAAGGTGCCCGCTTTTGGGATGCGGGTTGAGGCTCTGGCGCCAGGCGCTTAAAAGCAGTCCCAACAAACACAATGCAAAAAAAAGCGGAAGACGCACCGGGCGCTTCCGCTTTTATCTTTTCGTGAGGGCTTCAGACATGGCGACTCGCTTTTCGTCGCGTCACGGTGTTGCCACCAACTAACACTTATCAATAGAGCCGGGACGTCCGTCTAAACCGCCATGCGTGAAAGTGCTTCCAGATGTGCCCCGTCCGGCGTTCTCCTCGACTAGACGGGCTGGTCGTGTCCCCGAAGGGCACTTCACTCACGCCGTTGCATGTCCGGAAAGCGCCGCTTTTATCAGCCGGTGCACAACTCGAAAATCTTCAGGACTGCGAGGGCCAGCAGGCTCTGATTCAGCGCCACAAGAAAGTAGAACTCGTAGAGCGATACGTTCTCGACGAACCACGGCTTCGCCCGATTGATAAGCCGCGTAAACAGCATAAGGGACAGCAGCTCGAAAGTCCCGGAGACGGCGGCGCCGGCAAAACCCCGTCCCATTACACCGGTGGAAACGGCTCCGTAAGCGAGTACGACGAGCGGGATGGCGAACTGCGCGGCAATGAGAAACCACCGCGAGTCGTATTGCTTGGGGCGTGCTTGGGTTTGCGGAGCGTTCATTTCGGTGTGGTCCTTGTCAACTACAACCAAGTTAGGGTGTTCACATCCTGAT
The DNA here is from genome assembly GCF_014397655.1 of Paraburkholderia sp. UCT31. NCBI lineage: Bacteria > Pseudomonadati > Pseudomonadota > Betaproteobacteria > Burkholderiales > Burkholderiaceae > Paraburkholderia > Paraburkholderia sp. UCT31. Next base: position 84,690 of record NZ_VZQP01000010.1, on the reverse strand, counting down.
GCCTATCTTACGGGGCTCTTTTATACACGTCAAACATTTCTTAGCGAAAAACATTGTTTTTGTAAACTGTCTCGCGCCGTTCCTTGTAAAGCTGCATTTGCCGTCGTTGACAGGGCTGCAACCGGTGGACAACGAGGACACTAGCAGAACGCCGCTGCACATATGGCATGCGCTAAAAGCCATTCCTATCCCTTATGCCCAATTGCCATCCTATTCATGCAAGTTTCGCAACCGCCCACCTTTCTCGTCGAGTTACTGGACTCTGAGTCCGGGGAAATCGAGCGCTCGGATGTGACCCGGCACCTTTCGAATGCGCTTGAGCAGGTGTATCTGCACGTCATGGAAGACCGCGACGCGGAAATCAGCACGGAAGTGAGCATTGACCGGGACGGGGAACTTCAGGGCATCCACTTTGTTGACCAACATCGCGAACGCCGGGCACTGATTACCGCGTACTACCTCGACCGCGACGAGCCTGAGGGCGTCATCGACGAGCTCGGCGTTATCGCGCAGGCTGCACTCCCTGACCTGCAGGCCGCATTGAAAAGGTTCTTTCGTCCTTAAGAAGGGGATAAAACCCCTACGCTACACCTGGCCTGAATCCCCGTTTTCTACCAAGGAAATCGTCATGGCCGGCTTGAACCTCGTCCCCAACAAGAGCATCGGATTCCGCATCCGCCCCGACTACTACAACTGGACTGTTGTCCATGTCAAAGAGAAGGGCGCCAATTCAAAAGATGCCGGACAGCAGTACGACACGACGATTGGCTATTACAAGTCCCTCGAAGCGGCTGTGCACGCTATTGTCGAACTTTCGGCCCGCATGCAGGGAGAAGAGCTCCAGAAGGACGCGGCTGCAGAGTCGGGTGACATCGCCTCCATCTCAGCGCTCGCCAACGCCATCGAAGCGGCCAAAGCTGCGGCTTTCGAGGCCGTCGCTCAATTTCAGAAGGACATGGATGACGCCGGAGTCTCTGTCTGGCACATCGCCAAGCAGACGAAGCCCCAAGGCTCCAGCCCCGACGGCGCAAACCCGGACGTCGTTGACGAGACGAACTGAGGGGGCCGCGCATAAATGCTTAACACCAAAATCCACGGGTGGCTGTCCCGCCGTGCGCTACAGAGCGTCTCATCACTCGCTTCCGCCGCGAGCCGTCACGACGCGGCCGTGACCGCCCTTGACGACGAAGCGCTCAAGGCGCGGTACCACGCGCTGGGCACGCTGACGAAAAAGAACTTCCCTGAAGCACTCGCGATTGTGCGCGCCGCCGCTGAAAGGACCCTGGGCCTGCGGGCCTTTGACGTCCAGCTGATGGGTGCCGCCGCACTGTTTGATGGTGTCATCGCGGAGATGAAAACGGGCGAGGGTAAGACGCTGACTATCGCACTCGCTGCGGCGCTCGCAGCGCTCGAGAAGGACGGCGTGCATGTGGCGACAGTCAATCCGTATCTGGCGGCGCGCGATGCGGAATCCCTCCGCCCCTTCTTTGAATTTCTCGGCCTTTCTGTTGGCGTCACATTGCCGGGGCAGTCGACCGAAGAAAAGCAGGCGGCCTACCAGGCGGACGTCACCTACGGGGTGCATTCCGAGATAGGCTTCGACTATCTCCGCGACAACATGGTCTCCCGTTGGGAATATCGCGTTCAACGACCGTTGAACTTTGTCATTGTCGATGAGGCTGACTCCATCCTCATCGACGAAGCCCGCACCCCACTCATCATTTCACAGCCCATCGCGCAGGGCACCGACCTTTACCACCTCGCCGACGGTATTGCGGCTAGCCTGAGAGCTCACAAGCACTTCGAAGTCGATGAGAAGCTGCGCTCGGCCACTTTCACTGAAGCCGGCCTCGAGGAAATCGAAAGCCAGCTGATTCAACGCCGCGTGATAGCCGACAAGGGCGCGCTCTTTCAGTCCGCCAATCTGTATCTGATGCGGTACCTGCAGGCGGCGCTCCGCGCCCATGTCCTCTATAAGCGGGACCGCGACTACATCGTTCGCGACGGCGCCGTTCACATCGTCGACGAAGCGACCGGCCGTGTCCTCGAGGGTCGGCAGTGGCAAGAAGGCCTGCATCAGGCTGTGGAAGCAAAAGAGGGTGTGGAAATCAAGCCCGAGACGGAGACTGCGGCTGAAATCACGTACCAAAGCCTTTTCCGGCTCTATCGTCGTCTCTCTGGGCTGACGGGGACCGCGCTGACTGCAGCGGACGAATTCGAAGGGATGTACGACCTTCAGGTCGTCCGCATCCCGACAAACCGTCCTGTGAAGCGACGTGACCACCCCGACTTGCTGTTCCGTTCCAAGTCCGACAAGTTCGCCGCCATCGTCGCCGACATCAAGGCGCGCAGCGCGGGCGGACAACCCGTACTCGTTGGCACAGCGTCGGTGAGCGAATCGGAAGAAATCGCTGTTGAACTCGTCCGCGCCGGCATCCACCACCGCGTCCTGAACGCACGGCAGAACGAACAGGAAGCGGAAATCATCGCCGACGCAGGGCTGCCGGGAGCGGTTACCGTTGCAACGAACATGGCCGGGCGCGGAACGGACATCGTACTCGGCGGCCATACCGACAAGGATGATGCGTGGCGCGAGCGGCACGCCCGAGTCATTGCCGCCGGGGGCTTGCACGTGCTGGGTACCCAGCGTCATGAATCCCGTCGCGTCGACGACCAGTTGCGCGGCCGTGCCGGACGGCAGGGCGACCCGGGCTCAAGCCAGTTCTATCTGTGCCTGGATGACGAACTCCTCCGTGTCTTCGGCAGCGACCGCATGGCGAAACTGCTGAATTTCGCGGGCGTAGGTTCCCAATCCGTCAGCGGCGGGATACTCGACAGGGCGGTGAGCAAGGCTCAGGCGCGCATTGAAGGGCGCCATTTTGACTCCCGCAAAAACATCGCGAAATTCGACGGCGTGATGGCCGCACAACGCGACGCCGTGTACGCGAACCGCCAGCAACTCCTGTTGCGCGAGGTAAGCGAAGACTTCTGCTTTGCTGTAATCGGCGAGACTGCGCTGATGCTCGCACAGACTTTGGCACCCGACGACCAGCTCCCGGAGATGTGGGATTTGAAAGCGTTGAAGGGCGGCATCGAGCGGGAGCTCGGTCCCGAACTGCCGCTCATCCGATGGGTGACGGTTGACGAGCTCGATGCAACGGAAGTTCACGAGCGAATCGTTGAGGGCTGCGTCGAGTATTACCGCACCCGACGCGAGGCTGAGGAGGGGCTTTCAGAACGCGAGCAGTCGATTCTCCTTCAGGTTCTGGACCAGTTCTGGCGCGGGCACCTGACACACCTGGACGAACTTCGCGAGAGCATTCATCTTCGCCAGTATGCGAGCCAGGACCCGGTCGTCGCTTTTCGCAAGGAGGCGTTCAACGCATTCCAGTCTTTTCAGCGGCGATTCTGGGCGGCGGCGGCAAGCGCGCTTACGCTCGCATTCCGGGCACCCCCGGAGCAGCCAAGCGCGCCGCCCGTCATCGTTGTCGGACCCGACGAATCGAATGAAGCGCGGCAACCCGAGGGTCAACCGCTCCAACGACGCATCTCGCGCAACGAACCGTGTCCATGTGGCTCGGGCGAGCGATACAAAAACTGCCACGGCAAACTTGCATGATGCAGAAGCCCCGCCTGACACGCGGGGTTTTTTCTGCTCGGCATTTCCGGAGAGCATTCGATTCTGCAGCTCGAAACGTCTCCGCCACTTCGCGCCGCGCTCGGCAAGAGGAAGGGACTAAAGGCGTTTGACACCCCAACCCGCTGCAGGGTATCGTCCCTATCGGGGTCCCACGTCCCTGCGCCGCCTCCATTGGCATGCCTATCGGCAACGTGTCGGGCGATTTTTTCGCCCTGAAAAACTCGGCCATGTGCGCCTCTTCCATCGCCGGCTGTGGAGGCTCGTCGGCATTCGGAAGGGACCAAACCATGCGAGTGTATTTCACCAACGTTTCAATCGCGACGCGAGCGGCAAAACGGCTCAAGATTGTTCTGGCCATCAAGGAATCCGAGGCCCGGCACGCTACTGCGCAAGTCCTGGGGTACCGGAATTGGGCTGACTTCGAACGCGAGTGCGCTCAACAGCAACCTTCTGCCCTGGATGAGGATTGTGTGCCTGCCGTACTAGCTGAACGGCGAGTCTATCAGGCCGCGCAGTTGGCGGCCGCCGGCGTCGACCTCAAGGGTCAATCGCCCGAGCAGGTTGTGCGTGATTGGCAGCCTTCGGCGGCTCGGCCTCAAGTCCCCACGAGCGGAGAGCGGACCGCTTCGAACCCTAAAGAAGCCGCGCTGAAATTCTTGAGACTTGTGACCTTTCTCTTCGAAAGGGCCGCGACGCCCGTGACGCCCTACCTGCCCGAACTGCTCGAGGGCATTCGACAGTGTGCCGACGACGGGTTGCTCGAAGCAACGGAGTACATCGCGGCGAGTCTTCTGGACGGGTCACGCAGTCCTGAACCCCACACCGGACGCGCGCTTCTGGAGGCGCTCGCGGCGCGCGGCCGGCCCGGTGCCATTTTGAATCTCGTTACGTGTCTCCATAAGGGAGATGGCGGTCCAAAAGATGAAAAGCGCGCAGCCGACTTGCTTGAGCACCTGACGCGTTCAGGGAAGCTCGACCAGCGTACGCAGGCATATGCGGAGTCCCGGCTCGCCTCCATGTACGCCATCGGCACGGGCCGGGCACCTAAGCCCCTCAGGTCACTGGAGATGTGGGAGCGCGCGGCGACGGAGGGCGATGTTGAAGCGGCGTTCAACGCGGGTCTTTATCACGAAGGGCGGGGAAAGCTCGGCAACACGGAGGCGTTTGACCCGGCAAAGGCAGCGAAGTACTACCGGATGGGGGCGACGCAGAGTCATCTGCCGAGTGCGACAAATCTGGGACTGCTGATTCTTCGGCGCCCGGACCTCTCTGTCGAGCAGAACGAAGCGTTGAAGTGGCTCGAGTTCGCGGCGGAGCAAGGCGACTTGCCTGCTTTAGAGGCACTCGACCGGTTGAGGATGCGCTGAGGCGCGCGCGAGGGGTCTATTCCCTCAACAACAAGGCCTTAGTGATGGCGGCGCGGAACTGCTAGAAACGTGCGGCACCGGTGAAGTGCCTAACCCAGTAAGGCACGGTCAACGCTTCGAGCCTGACCGTGCCGCCTGCCCGGGGTGCGTGCACAAAGCGTCCCTTTCCCACGTAGATGCCGACATGCGAATGCGACGCGCCATCGGTGTCAAAAAACACCAGGTCTCCGTCCGTAAGGCTCTTCCTTTCGATGTGTCTCCCCTTTGCCCACAGTCCGGCGGTCGTACGCGGCAGATTCTTTGCGGCAGCTGAGAGGAATACGTAGTGGACCAGGCCGCTGCAGTCGAATCCGCCGGCCGGACTGTTGCCGCCCCAGCTGTAGGGCGTACCCACCAGACCAATAGCGGCCACCACTGCTTCGGTGTTTGCTCCGGCGGCGCGAGCTGGCTCGGACGGACCCATTTTTCCCGCCGGCACCGTGCCGCACGCCGCCAGTAGCGCGCCGTACGCCAGTGCAACGACCACCCGGGCACTTCGCCAGAAAACGGGGCGCGTAAAGCTGCGCGCGTCAGCAAACCGCAACGCAAACAGTAAAGATAGAGTGTTAAGCACTGCCCGATGTCCAGTCACGCTAGTGTTCTTAAATCAGCCCGCTTGACAAAATAGTCGTCGTTTTGTAAAGTCTGGCCGGAAGGAGAGTTACGCAAAGCGGTCTGTCTAAACACGCTTTCTATACTTTCCTCAAGATGTACTACGGAAGAGTGGATGAGCGGCTGAAGTCGCACGCCTGGAAAGCGTGTATAGGGTAAAACCTATCAAGGGTTCGAATCCCTTCTCTTCCGCCAGTTTCGACCTCGGTTTGCCGGGTCACCGGGAATTGTCGTGAGCGGGCCTTAGGGTCCGCAGGATGCAAACGAGAACACAGTTCTGGACGGGGTTCGATACCCCCAGCTCCACCAAGAAAGGCTTCGTTTAGGTGAGGCCTTCCTTGATGGGGCTGACAGGTTTCGACAGGGCTGAAAGTACCGGGAGAGTACGACACGTCAGGCGCCTGACGCTAATAGCGCAACTTGACAAACGCCAACGATGACGTTTTCGCTGTCGCTGCCTGATAGGCGGTGGACCGAGTTTCCTGCCACTTGAGAACAGAAGGCGGGAGGAACGGCAGGGCCTTTACGGTTCTGCCGTTTTTCTTTGCGCGGCGCGCACTGTGATAGCTACACGAGCGAGGCAATCATCTGAGAGGTTGACCGAGGCACCGGTGACCAGGGGCGCCAACCGAAGGCGACGCCACAAGCTGCGCTCAAATCCGCAAATATTCTTTTCACGAGGAATGCACCATGGCAGTAGCGTTACATAACCTACCCAAGCCCGACTACCACAAGCTCTATCGCGAGATGGAAAAGTGGCTGACGGAGAAAGTGGCAATCGACCCCGAGTATCAGGTCGCGATGGACGCATTTCACTACGCGCACAATGTCCATACGAGCGGAATCAAGCGCAACGGCGAGAAGACGACGGCACTGCGCAAAGATGGGCTGACGCCTGAATTTCAGCACCAACTGGAAATCTGTCACTTCATCACGACGCTCGTACCTTCGCTCGCCAGGCCCGCGCAGACGTTGGCAACGGGCTTTCTGCACGATGTACCGGAAGACTATCTGGTGGAAAAAACGGAGCTGCTCGCGCGGTTTGGTGAAGAGGTTGTTCACAGCGTTTATCTGCTGAACAAGTATGACGAGGCGGGTAACGAGAAAGACGCCGATGTGCATTACCAAAACATCGCAGCTGACGTTATTGCGGCGTTCGTTAAAGGCGTCGACTGCCTCCACAACCAGTCGACCATGCAGGGTGTCTTCACACTCGCCAAGATGTTCAGCTACGTGCAGCGCTGCGAGAAGCATATCCTGCCCATGCTGAAGTCCGCCCGCAAGCGATTCCCGAGCCAGCGCGAGGCCTACGAGAACCTCAAGTTCAACCTTCGCGTGCAGTGTCAAATGTCGATTTTTGCGCTCAACGCTGCCGGCTTCTCCCCCGCGACGTAAAGCAACCGACCTTAATTCGATAGCCCGCTTTTGTGGGCTATCTTTTTTGCAGACCGGAAGTATCGAGGGGCACGTTCAGCGGATGCTCACTTCGGCTGAGATAACGTTCGAGCCTCGAGATTGAACTGCACCGAGCTCGGCGATGTGGTTCGCGTCGAACGCGTACAGCCTCTTGCGCAGACCCTGCATCTCCTCGACGTACGTTCGACAATCAGCCCACCGTTCGCAATTAGCCTTGAGTTCGCCAAGCTCAGCGGAACCCGGCTGCAGAGGTGTCAGCAAGGCGTGTGCGCCGTAGAATGGCTGGCGGATTCGTTCGACCAGCAGATAGCATCCTAGACAGGCAGGCACGCCCAATGCTAAAACGGCCGCAATACCGGTTAATAGCGCGACAACCGCTCGCCAGATTGCGGGGGCCTGCGGCATACAAAGCATCAAACACAACACCACGACGCCACCCATCATTACGCTAAAAACCCCTATGCTGAGCGAACGCTCAACCCTTTTTGCGCGCTGCACTCTAACAAACTGCTGCCGAAGCGCTTCCCCGAGTTCAGCGAGTTCCGCATCTGACTTGCGCGTCAGGGGAAAGTAACGGTGGCTTTCGTTCATATCGAAAAGGGATGCCCGAGAAAACTCGCCCATCCGCGAGGCGTCGGTACAGCGCGACGCCATTCGATGGACTTAAGAAAGAAAAGCCCCCCGGGGAAGTGCCTCTCCCGGGGGGATGTCGAGCTAGCGGCTAACTACCACGCCCACACGCGGAGTAGCCGCGCCGAACGCTTACTTGCGCAGGAAGGCGGGGACGGTACCCAGCTCGCCCTTCGAGAACATGCTCTTGAAGCGCGGCTCTGTCTTAGCACCAGCCTCAGGCGCCGGCTCAGCGACCGGAGCTGCTGACACCGGGGCCGCAGCAGGAGCAGGAGCCGCTTGCGGCGTAACAAAGCGCGCGTCGCGCGGACGGAATACGGACGGCGCCTCATACGCCGAGAAGTCGCGCTCCTTGTCCCACAGGCCGGCCGGCGCTTCGGGGGCGCGAGCCTCGCCGTGTGCACGTTCCGGGCGCTCGAGACCAACGGGAGCCTTCGGCTTGCTGACCAGCGGATGCATCTGCGGTGCTGCTGCCACCGGCGCGGGCGCGGGCGTCTGCGCTTGCGCTTGCGGCTGCACTCGAGCAGCGGCGGGTTTGTGGTCGTCCAGGCCCGTTGCGACTACCGTCACCCGAAGGCTATCTTCGAGGCTGTTGTCGTACACCGCGCCATAGATGATGGTGGCTTCTTCGTCTACATGCCGGCCGATGATTTCCATCACCCGCTTCGGCTCCTTGATTTTCAGCGTCGCTTCGGATGCCGTGATGTTCACCAGCAGTCCCTTCGCGCCAGAGAGGTTGACACCCTCGAGCAGCGGGCAGGCGATAGCCATCTCCGCAGCCGCCTCGGCCCGGTTGGGTCCCGACGCGTAGCCATAGCCCATCATCGCGCGACCCTTGTTGCTCATCACCGTGCGAACGTCCTGGAAGTCGACGTTCACGACGCCCGGGCACTGGATGATTTCGGTGATACCGGAGACAGCGTTGAACAGGACGTCGTCCGCAGCCTGGAAAGCCTCGGTCTGCGTGATGTCTTCGCCGAGAACGTCAAGCAGCCGGTCGTTCAAAACGACGATAAGCGAGTCGACGTGCTTCTCCAACTCTGCGAGGCCCTGATTTGCCTGCTTCGTGCGTCGCGGGCCTTCGAACTCAAACGGCTTGGTCACGACGCCAACGGTGAGAATGCCCATCTCACGAGCGATTTCCGCCACCACCGGTGCCGCGCCCGTGCCCGTGCCACCGCCCATGCCAGCGGTCACGAACACCATGTGCGCGCCCGTCAGGGCTTCCGCGATTTTCTTGCGCGCTTCCTTTGCGCATTCGCGGCCAACTTCCGGGTTCGCGCCTGCTCCGAGACCCGAGTCGCCAAGCACAATGACGCGATGCGCGCCCGTCTTGTGCAGGACCTGGAGGTCGGTGTTGGCGCAGATGAGTTCAGGTCCCTGGAAATGGCGGCGCACCATGTTCGTGACCGCGTTACCTCCGCCACCACCAACGCCAATCACCTTGATGATGGTACCGTCGGTCTCTTGCTCGTGTTCGACTACTGACATGCGGGTCTGCTCCTAGGGGTTCGTTTCGCGCGCTGGCGTGCGTAGCATATTGCTGGCAATAAATGAATCTTAGCATTGCCCTTTACAAACTAGCAACAGCGTTTAGACTATACTCTTTACAAAACAACAGATTAACCACTAGAGAGATTCCGATGAGCGGAAAAACTGCAGGCGGCGTTAGCACCCGGGGCAAACTTACTCAGGCCCAGGTCAAGCGAATGGCCCTTATCGAGGCGGGCATTGACCCGCAAGCGTTTGGTATGCGCGCCGCCACGCGGGTGGAACAAAATCGCAGGCGGGCAGAGCGAACCGGCTACGTGAAACATAGGGGAACGGCCGCAGCAGCCGAGTGAAGGTCGGGAAGCATCGCGGTGCAACAAAAGCAGCAGGCGAACCCGAAAGATGCTTTACAATTCTACGGGACTAGGCGCGCGGTGCTACGGGCGGCGAGCGCATCGGCCCTGTCGTTGAAGAGACGGGGCACCCGCTGAATCTCGAAGCCCGAAAGGCAATCGGCGAGCCGGAGGGCTTCCCGTCCCGGGGTTGAACCAGCGATGCCTTTTTTGCGAAAGAACAGTTCGACGAGTGCCTGCGCGTCCGTACTGATACGCACGGCGCGGTGGCCGAGAGCGAGGGCAGTCTTCATACACAGGACGAGTGCGTAAAGCTCGGCCTCGACGGGCGTCGTGACCGGCAGTTCGACGTTTGCCTCAACGAGAAGCGCACCCTTGTTGATGACGATGAAACCAACGCCCGCTTTCCCGTTACGCACGGAGCCGTCCACGAAGCACTCGACCGCGTCGTCGAGCGTTCCTTTTGTGAATATCGGATTTTGGGAGAGACGCACAACGCCGCGTGCGCATTGCAAACGCGCCCTGACAAGGTGGTACGTCTCCTCAGCATAGCGGCGTCGCCTGCGTCGCTCCTCAAGGGAATCGACGCGGGCGGAAAGTTCGGTCGTGAAGAGGCGCAGTGAAGATAACAGTAAAACCAGGCAGTCGTGATACGGGAGCCCGGCTCTCTCCAGACGGTGAAGATGGCGAGCGGCCGCCTCGACAGCGGCGGGGGTCTTTTCCACCACCGCTTTCTCGAACCGTTTTTTGAAACCGTTGAGGGTTTTTGTCCGCAGGACGGAGCTCCGACTTCTCATGGCCCATATAGCGAAAGCGCACATGTCAGAACGCTGTTCACTCAAAACATTTTCAATCGGCTTTTGCGACTGGCTTAGGGAGGGTCGTACCGTCACTGTTCGTGAAGCGGCGGGAGACCTTGAGCAGCGTTCGTACGGCTTCCTTCGGCCTGCCGCCGCAGTCACGGCCATGCTCGTTCTGCTCCTGGCGCTCACACGAGCCGTCGCCGCGCTCGGACACTCCACACTTTCGCGCCATATATCGTCCGCTCAACTGTTGGTCTTCTCCGCGCTGCTAGTGAGCGTCCTCCTCCCGGTTGCGGCGCTGGCATGGGCGTGGCGCACGGCGAGTAGGCTCCGGCGATTCGCAGCCGAAATGTGCCGACGCGGCCATCGCGTACGCGCGGCCCGCCAATGAAAGGTGCCGCTATCTACACCCTTCGAGGTCATCTCTTCTTTAAAGGACTGGAATGCTGACAATCGCAGTATCAAGCCGTGCGCTGTTCGACATGGAGCAGGAGCATCAGGTATTTCTCGATGGGGATGCCGAGGCTTTCGACCGGCACCAGGTGGAAAATGAAGACGAGCCATTGCTTCCCGGGGTGGCTTTCCAACTCGTCAGAAAACTTCTGGCACTGAACACGCCGGGCAAGCGGCGGGACAAGGTTGAAGTCGTGCTGCTCTCACGAAATTCGCCGAACGCTGGCATGCGCATCATCAAGTCCATCAACCACTACGGAATGGACATCGAGCGTGCCATCTTCACGCAGGGAACAGACCGGTTCAAGTACAGCCGCGCGCTCGGCGTACACCTGTTCCTGTCCGCAAATTCGGCAGACGTTATCTCGGCGCTAAATAACGGCGTCGCTTCAGCGGTCATGATGCCGAAATCGGTGCGAGCGCCCGGAGGCGACGACGACGTCCGCATCGCTTTCGACGGAGACGCGGTGATTTTCTCCGACGAGGCTGAACGCGTGAACGTGACGGAGGGTTTGAACCGCTTTACTGAATCTGAGCAGGCACTCGCACGGACACCGCTCGGGCCAGGACCGTTCAAGGGTTTTTTGCAGGCTTTGCACGAGCTGCAGGCACAGTACCCGGTTGGGGAATGTCCCGTAAAAATCTCCCTTGTTACGGCCCGTAGTGTGCAAGCTCAGGAGCGGGTCATCCGAACGCTCAGGCACTGGGGCATCGCCCTGAACGAGGCCTGCTTTTGCGGCGGGTTGCCGAAGGGTCCGTTTCTCGACGCTTTTGGCGCAGATATCTTTTTCGACGACGCGCCGAGGAACTGCGAAAGTGCGGCACAACACGTCGCCACGGGGCTCGTTCCTTCCGGAGTGAATCACGAAGCGGGCGTGGTACACGCTTAGCCTCCACGGTTGGCGAGCAAGCAACTTTTCCTCGCCGGAAGACTCGCGTTCCGATTACCTGAGCCCCTTTGAAGTCGACGACTTTGAGGGGCTTTCTTTTTGTAGCTTGCGTCCCGAATCGCCCGTCCTTCTTAAGTGTTGCTGAAAGCCCGCACTCCGTAATCCCGGCCACCAGCGGGGCGAATTTTCCTTTACAAGCGTGATACACTTCCTTAACAAATACAGCTTTACAAGCCCCTCTCCGTGAATACGATTCGACGTGCACTGATTCTCTTGCCCCTGGTGTGTCTTGCTGCCGCGCAAACGGCAGCCGCGCAGGAAAGTCCTTTTGGAACGGGCCGCGCGGCGCCAAGCCTCGCGTCCGGCGCCGATACATCGAACCCTTTTTCGCCTGCGAACACCCAGACGTTGGCGCGAACCGTACAAGGCGTCGTGGCCTTGTCCCGGGACATGCCGCCCTTGCCGCCCTTGCCATTACCCCCTATGCCACCGGCCGACTCCGTCGCTGACTCCTCAGAGACGGCTCAGCAGTCGCCCCTGTCCGGCCCGCTTGCGGCAGTGCTGCGACAGGCGGTCACCCACACCCCTTCACCCGAAGCAAAGGACGGCGCCAAGGCACCGACACCCGCCGCAACGCCGGCAGAGTGTGTCGTGGCTGTGCGTGGCCGACTGCGCTACGCCGTCGCGGGAAGCGGCGGGGTGGTGTCGGTCCCGCTGGTGTTTCGGGGCGCCGACCGCTGCTCAAAGCTCGCGGCTCCGGCACAATCGTGGATTGACGTTGATTCCTTCGACGATGCCCGCCTGGTTCTTATCGTCAAGCCGAACACCAGCACTGAACCCCGTACTACGATGGTGAAGATTGCGACCAGCGGGTCGCGCGGCGTGTCCTACCTCCAGATTGACCAGGACGGTGCGTACCATTCCTCCCGGTCATCGCAAGCGGGGGACGGCCAGTGAGCACACTTTCGTTGATTAGTCTTCTTCAGCCGTTGAGCGGAGCGTCCCGGGAACGGGGACTAGCTCTCCTGGCCAGGCTCGGACGCTACGCGCAGTCTGCGGAACGCGAAGCAGCGTTGGTGTGGGAATCAATCTCATGTGGTGACCTTTCTTTGTCTCAGGCTATCGAGCGCGGGCTGAGCAAGGAGGCAAGGAAAATTCTGAAATTACTGATGGCCCGGGTCTGCGAGCAAGAACGTGCGGAGCGCCTTATCCGGGCAGGGGAAATAAGTGCGGCGCGCGTGCACTTATGCTCCCTGCTTGAGCCCGCGCCGCCAGGGCACCAGTCCGAAGACAGGGAAGCGGCGGCGGCGCGTCTGTTGCATTGGCTGCCCGCTGAGGCGTTGGACGGGATAAATCGGAAGGCGGCTCCGCAGCCGTGGGATGTCCGGAGCCTGTTTGTCCCGCTCGGCAGTCCGGTAAATTATCTCTGACCTGCCCCGGAGGAGGCGCTCGCCGACCGCGCCCCTTCCGATAAGCAAACGAAGAAACGTCCCGGGTTCCGGGCCAGTCCTTCACTTATCGTTTTGAGGGCCTGCAACTGATTGAGTGAGATGCCCCGAAAGTCCGTGACTTTCGGGGCATTGCATTATCCATACACGACACGACTTCACTAAAACGCCTTCAGCTTTTCTGGAGCATACATTTTGATGAACGCCAAAGAATTCATTAACGACCTGCAGTGGCGTGGTCTGATATCCCAGGCCACGGACCTCGACGGCCTGACCCAACGCATGGCACAGGGGCCGGTCACGTTGTACTGCGGCTTTGACCCGACGGCGCAGAGCCTTCACGTGGGCAACCTGGTCCCGCTGCTGACCCTAGCACGGTTCCAACGCGCAGGACACCGTACGCTGGCACTGGTTGGGGGAGCAACTGGGCGCATTGGCGACCCGAGTGGCAAATCTGCCGAACGCGACTTCCAGGACCCGGATGTCATTGCCGAGCGTACCCGGCACATCCAGGCGCAGCTGAAGCGCTTCATCGCCTGTGACGACGAAGCGCGCGGCAAGGTGGTCAACAACCTGACCTGGACACAAAACGTGCGCGTGCTTGATTTTCTGCGCGACATTGGCAAGCACTTCTCGGTCAATGCAATGATGACTCGTGACTCGATAAAATCTCGGCTCGAGCGCGAAGATTCCGGGATTTCGTTCACGGAATTCAGCTACATGCTGCTTCAGGCGTTTGACTTTCTGATGCTCGCTCAGCAGGAAAACTGTGCATTGCAGATTGGCGGCTCTGACCAGTGGGGCAACATGTGTTCTGGCGCAGACCTGATTCGTCGCAAGCTTGAGCGCGAAGTTTTTGCAGTAACGCTACCGCTCTTGACGACGCACGACGGCAAGAAGTTTGGCAAAAGCGAAAAAGGCGCAGTCTGGGTGGATGAGCAGATGACCAGCCCGTGGGAATTCTTCCAGTTCTGGTTGAACACGAACGATAAGGACGTGGGGCGATTCCTCAAGCTATTCACCTTCATCAAGCGTACGGAAATCGAAGCGCTGGAAGCCCGGACTCAAGAAGCACCGCATCTGCGCGTGGCTCAGAAACGCCTGGCGCAAGCCATGACCGACTTGGTACACGGGGAAAGTGTCCGTCTGCAGATTGAGGCCGCAGCGGAGGCGTTGTTCGGCAAGGGAGACCTCAACGTCCTGACGGCTGACACGCTCGCACAGGTGGCTCGTTCGGTGCCGCACGTACAGGTCGCTCGCGCATCGGTGGACCGCACCGTTGCCGGACTCCTGGTGCAGACTGGACTGGAGAGCTCCAGTACTCGCGCCGCCACGGTGGTGTCGCAAGGAGGTGTGGTGCTCAACGGCGTTAAGGCGCACGACGCACGGACTAAGGTGACGGTCGAACAGGCTTTACACCAGCGGTTTGTGGTGCTGAAAAAGGGCAAACGCGACTTCGCTATCGTCGAATTCCAGTAAGCTCACCCGCAGGGAGCTTCGGCTCCCTTTTTTGGTGGGCTTTCGGATGGTCGGGGGCAATTCAAAAACAACAAGGCGCGGAGATTTGCTCTGCGCGCCTCGAACCAGCCTTGTAGGACATAGCTTCCCTTCAACACGTTAAGTGAAGGGCTGGGGGTTCCGGGGGCTGTGCTCTTTCCGGAGCGCCGGGGAACAAATGGCACCCCGGCCAGATTTCCGACCTTTTACGGCTGCTGCTCTGACTGCTCAGCCGCGCCTTCAACAGAGACCGCAGGATGCACAGCGGCTCCAGAATCAGGCTCTTCACCAGTTGCCGTAGCCGCCGTGGACGCTGGCAATTCCTCTGCGGCCGTCTCTGCCTGACTCTCATCGAGCAACCGCTGCGCCTTCGAGAGCAGGTGCACCTCGTATTGGCGAAGCCAGCTGATGAGGACTGCCTGCAGGCAATGATGTGTGCGACTCAACTGGTCACAATAACCGGCATGTCCGCTCAGTTCCCCTTCGCGTGATTTCACGAGGAGCGTCCGACCTTCGTCGTAGAGCTCGAACGGCTCACGCTGGTTAAGCAGATTCGCTGCGAGCAGGAACGCCTCAGTCGAGGTGTACGCCCTCTCTAGCACGGAGTCGGGTTTGATTACCGCGAGAATGAGGTTGTCTGTGAGCGCTATCTGGCCCACGTCCGCAGAATCCTGACCCGATTCGGGCGATTGCCATGGTTGTGTTTTCATTTTACTTTTTGTTTCATCCGGTTGAAAGACTGATGGGTGCCCTCGCTGTACTGCGTATCGAGGGTGCTACCATCGCGATTGAAGTGATAGGCCATTGTCGCTTTGCCGTGGGCACCCAGGTCAATGTCAACGTAGGGACCCTGGACCTTGTACGTACCCGTCGCGGCCGGAAAGCCATCGGGCGCGAGGACGATTGTGCCGTCCTTCTTGAAGGTCATTGACCCTGAGGTGTTGCCACCCGAGGTGTCGTCCGAATGCCACGTGCCAACCAGTGAGGGCGCGGCGAACGCGGCGGTACTCGCCATCAAAAACAACGTTGCAATCAGTCTTTTCATTGCAAAGAACACAGCCTTTTCAGTTGAGACGCCACGCGCCGGGGAGCATCGATGGGCGCCGAAGGTTCGACAACAATCAGTTCAATCTCACGTGGCCACGCGGGCGCCGGCAGGTCGCGCGCACATGCGTAGAACCTGACTCGTTTCTTCGCGGCCTGCGTGAGGCTTTCCTGTGGCACGTCCAGCTCTAGCAACTCCCGGCCCCGGACAAGCACGCTTGTGGGCTCACCCCTGACCTCACTCAGATGCATAGCGAGCTCCACTGTTTCGTCCAGGCGATTGTGGGAGTCTGCTACCACAACCATCGAGTGCGCGACGCTCGCGCCGCCAAGAAAGAAAAGCAACACACAAATTTTCCGGAACATGCGTACCTGTCGACTGAACTATAAGCCGTCTAGCAACGACGCTTAAACAAAAAAGACAGGACGCGAGGTCCTGTCTTCTGAATGATAATGCCGTTAAGCCGCTGGCTTGTTGTCGAGAAATACCGGGAGGGACGTTGCCCAAATAGTAATTTTCAACCCAGCGGTCTTTTTATCCTGCTTGACGTAAGGCTCGTATTCCGGGCGCCCCTGAACCAGCACAAGGCGGCTTTTCGCGCTCAGGTACTTGTGGATGCCACTCAGGTCATTTGTCGCGCTTCCGAGAAGAACAATCTGGTACCACTGCGACTCGTTGCTGCCTGCCTTTTTGAAATTGTGGCAAACCGAGAAGGTTAAATACGGCTGATTGTTGGGTCCCGTTCCATGCGTACATTTTCCGACCTGCCCGATAACTTGTGTCTGTGCCCAACTGCTCATGTTGCCCTCGCTTAAACCATTGACCGGATATGTTGCGTATAGGCACCGTTGCCGGCAGGCAGGGTCGACGGGGAGGGACGCTCTTGCTCGCAGAAAAAGGAGGACTCGAAACGACAAGGCCCCGCCGGGGCGGGGCCTTGGGTTCCGGAAGCGCGCCGCGCTTAACGCTTGAAGCGCAACAGTTCCGGGTCGGTGATTTGCTGCTCCGGCAGGTTGAGCATTGCCGGCAAGTCGTTCAGCGACGGCATGCCGCCCTTGCCGAAAACCTTGCCTGTGCGCGCGTCCTTGTACACGATGGCCGGCGTACCGTTGAAGCCCATCGTAGCCATCAGCTTCTGGTTCGCGTCCAGCTTCGCCTGGATGTCAGCCGGAATCGTGGCCATCGGCTCGATGCCGCCGCTTTCGGTTTGCGGCTGGAACTTGTGTTCGTGCTCTGCCAGTGCCGCGTCCGGGTGGGCGGAAGTCAGCAGCGCGGCGGCCTTGCCGGCCGAGTCCGGCTTCAGGAAGCCCATCGGCAGCCAGCGAACCTGCAGACCCGCTTTTTCGTACGACTGGAATGCCTTCCACGTCAGGTGGCAGAAGATGCAGTCCGGGTCCATGAAGGCGTAAACCACCGTCTTGGGATTCTTCGCGCCTTCTGCGATGTACGTGCTCTTCTCAAGCTGGCTCCAGTACTGGCCGTAATCCACCTTCGGTACGTACTGCGCGTTGTGGTCCGCCGTGAGGTTCTTGCCCGCCTCGTCGATGAGTGCGCCGGCCAGAACGTATTTTCCGTCTGCGGTCGTGTACACGATGGAATACTGGCCACCCTTGGACAGTACCCAGCCAGTCAGCCCCGCCGGCGCCGGGAATGGGCGCTCGATTTTCATGCCCGCTTGAGTCACGAGGGAGAGTGCCTTCGGGACACCCGACGCGGCCGGCGCGGCCTGTGCAACGGCTGCAGTGGCAACCAGCGCGGCAATCGCCGCAAGCGCAAACTTCTTCATTCAGACTCCACGAAAAGTACAGGACGGATGAGGCGCAGTGCGCCTCGATGTAAAAGGTCTAGCTTGCCGGTTTATTTCTTAGCCAGCGATTCCAGCTTTTTCTTCAGATACTCACGACTCTTGTCGGTCAGGTCGCGGCCCTTCGTCTTGTCACCGACGTAGGCGACGAGAGCCGCGATGGACGCACCCTTGGCTGCCTTCGCGAGGACTGCCTTGACCATATCGGCCTCTTTGGCGCCGAATTCGGCAGGCATATCCGAAACCATCTCCGTCTCGCTTGCTGCTCCGGACGCCTCAGGCGCGGGCGAGTCGGCGGGGACGGGAGACGCGGGGGCAGTCTCCAGCGCAGGCGCTGCGGCGGCAACTGGCGCCGGGGAGGCGGCTGGTTCAGGCGAAGCTTTAGCCGTCTGTTCTTTTTCCGGAACGGCGGCGGTGCTCACGGCAGTCGCTGCCACGTTCGGCGCAGGGACGGGCGGGGCAGCGGGAGGCTGGGAAGTCACTTCCGGCTTGCCTTCGGGGATGGGCGCGGTCGGCATTTCGCCAGTCGGCGCACCCGTGTCGGACTTCGACGCGACAACAACGGCGGACGAACCGGGCTGATTCGAAGCCTCCGCGACACCGGATGCAGCGTCCGGGCTGGCGTCAGGAGTCGCTGTGCCGGCGTGACCGCACGGGGCTTCCGCCACCGGCGCGACCAACGACGAATCTAGCGAGGGGGTCTTCTTGAGACGTCCATCGTGAAGTTCGACGCTTTGCGGCTCGACCCGATGCAGATACCGGCCAAGACCCCACATGGTCGCCGCGCGCACGAATGCATCTTGCGCGACAGTCGAACAGTGCTCTTTCGCGAGCCAGTCGCTGCCAATCCGGAAAGCGAGCTTGCAACGAATTGTCTCGTTCGGACCCTGGTCGAATTCGTTTTTCCAGTTCTGCGCCCCGAGCACGTGGTCGAGCCGCTCCGTGAGCCCGCCAAACTTGACACACGGCACAGCCAGCCCTTGCGTGGGGTCATTTTTATTGACCGAGGTCCTCCACTCAATCTGGCTCAGTGGAAACGGCGCGAGAAGTTCCGCCAGTTTCTCTGGCGTCAGCGTCAACAACTGCTCAGACATGCATTCTCCTGTAAATTGTAAAGTTGGTGGCTTTTGTTACGCGGCTTTACATTAGCTAAACGGTCGACAACGTAACACACAATCTGCGACTTTACAAATCGACGGTTTATGGACCACGCTCAAAATAGTTGGGTATTTCTCATCGCGGCAGGGGTCGCAACGTATCTGTATAGGCTCAGGCCCGGCGTGCTCTTCTTCGCGGCGGCTTTTCCCGGTACCGTCGCACACGAGCTGGCGCACTTTGCGATTGCCTTATTGACCGGCGGCCGACCCCGGCGCATCAGTCTCGTCCCCGTTCGCTCCGGTGATTACTGGACACTAGGCTCCATATCGTTCTATCCCCGTTGGTGGAACGGCGCCTTCACAGCGCTTGCCCCGCTGCTTCTCCTGCCAATCGCGTGGTCGTTATGGCGGCAAGCGCCGTCAGAAACCATCAGCACGCAGCTATACACGGGATACATCGCGGGTGCCGCACTGAACTCGGCGACTCCCTCCCGCGCAGACTGGGAAATCGCTTTCCGCTACCCAATTGGGCTCTTCGTCATCATGGGCTTCATCGCTGCAGCGTGGAACGCAGCGCACCCCTAACCGCGCCAGGTTCGCAGGCGCCCTGTGTCGAGATGAACGAAGCCTTTTCCTTCATAAAAACCTACCCCGCCGCTTCTGAAATAAAGGCCGACCGCCCCAAGGTGTTTTACAGGAATGCCGGGCATGTAGATATCGGCTGCCTTGCCGTACAGGTGCATGGAGTTGCGCACCGCCCCTTCTTTACGAAGGCGCTCGTTCGTTTTCTCGGTGCGAAACCCTGAGTTGATAACGAGTGGCTGCTGAAACCCGTAGGCTTCGTAATAGCCTTGAACGCCGCGCAGGATGTCAAGCAGCACTACGTCCATCTGCACTGCCTTGTTCTCGTGGGTGTCTCGCAGAAGCTGGCAAATCTGGTAGTACCCGGGGTAGTTGAGCTGGTTGTCGGACCAGTAAACCACTTGAAGCGCTTCGCGGGTGTTCGCGCAGTACAGCTTGAGCTCGCGCGGCCGGCTCCAGAAGTTCTCATCGGCGACGGCGGAGAGCGGAGTACCTGCCATAAGGGCGAGCGCCACCCCGGCCTTCATGAAAGCCCGGCGCTTCAGGTCGGTCTCGGTCTCGAGAGGCGGAAGAATGAGGTCGGTCACGCGTGCCAAAAAAAGAGAGTTGGGGCAGTCGGTATATATCGAATGCCTATTAGGGATAGCTAATCCTTTTAGTCCCGTGGCCAATTACCGACAATGAACGCTGACCCCTTTGTTAGTCTGCTCTCCGAAGTCCCCTCAACCGTAACGGTCTTTAACCCCTGGCGGGACACCGACCCCGTCAACGACGCGTTTCAGCACAGCGCCAGTATCCGAAGGGACAACCTGAGGCGGTATCTGGAGCTTCGAGCCGGAGCCCCGATGCTTGTCATCGGAGACAGTTCGGGAGCCACCGACGTAAAGTTTTCTGGCGTCGCCCTCGTGTCCGAACGGATGTTGCTTGGCCATTGCACCGCCAAGGGCGTCGCCCCGGACGAGATATTCCGGGGCGAGAAGCTTCGTACCAGCCATCCGAGTTGCCCCGTCGCTGGGCGGGAGGGGGCCGACAGCCCATTCGCCCTCTCGGTGTGGCAGCACCTGACATCGGCGTCCATTTCGCCGCTTACATGGGTTGCCTGGAACGCCTTTCCCTTCCACCCCCATCACGAACGCCGCCCACTGGCCGACTGCACGCCGGCCCGGGGCGACCTCCTGGCGGCTCGCCGCCATCTCGAGGCGTTGAGGATTCTGTTCCCTAAAGCGACTCTCTACGCGGCGGGACCCTTAGCCAGCAACGCGCTCAGCGAGTTCCAGATGCCTTTTCAAATACTTCCGGCGCAAAAGTGAACTTTTCAGACGTCGGCGACGTGCATGGTGGGCCGCGTCCGAAGTAGCTACACCAAAGGCGCCTTCAGGTTTAAGAGGCAGCGCTATACGGACTTAACCCATAGAAAGAAAGCGTAACCACGTCCCAAGGGTCTCCATGATTTCAACAAAACGCGCGCGACTCGCCTTGTCGTTAGCGTGCCTTTTTACAACAGGGGCATATGCCGCCCCGGGCACCGCTGCAGTCGCTCCGGCTCCGGCGAGCAAACCTGCTCCGGCCGCCGCCACGACGCAAGAAACCCCAGTCGCCGCCCAGATGGCACAGCCGGCCGCCCCGGCCGCTGCAAAGGCGGAGCCGACCAGCGGTGGCAAAGGGAAAAATGCCGATTTTGTTTCTGTGAAGGCAGATGGCACCGCGCTGGCGCTGCAGAGCAGCTCCTTCAAGGCAGAAGCCGTCGACAAGACCATTCGCGGCACTTTGACGCGCTGGTGCCTCGAGTCCGGTTGGCATCTGTCGTGGGAACTGCGTGACGACCAGGACATGCAAGTCGATTTCGCCGCTGATTTTGGCTCCGACTTTTACAAAGCGGTCGATGGGGTGCTCGCCAATGTCAATGCCAATGGCGGACATGTGGTCGCGGTCGCGTACGAAGGCAACAAGGTGGTCCGCATTCTTTCTGAAGGGGTTCCAAAATGAAAAAGTTTCTGAAGCCTACCGCCTGCGCGACTGCGGTCGCATTGCTGCTGTCAGGTTGCGCGAACCAGATTCAGGTCAAGCGTGACACCGACACGGAAGCTGCGCGCAACGACGCGGCCATCACGAAGAGCCTGGAATCCATACCGGCGAACAACCCCAACCGCCTGCTGTATCTGAGCGTGAACCCCGGCTCCTGGCTCGGCAGCACGATGACCAAGCTGCCGGCGGGCGCGAATCTGCCGCCCGTATTCAAGCAGGATATCACCCTCGTTTTCGACAAAAAGGCGAACCTCGCCACAATCGCGGAGCGACTGACGAAGGTCACCGGAATCCCGGTGAAACTTCGTCCGGACGTGTTCATTCCCGCGTCCGCTTTCCTGCCGAGCCAGAGTAGCGGCGGGGTCGTAGCGAGCGCGACAGGCAACCTCGGTGGCGGAAACTCGAGCGGAAATTCGGGGTCCGGCGCGCCCGGTGCAAATTCGTCGGCTTCGTCCTCGCCCTCGTTGCCGCCGCCGCCATCGATGCCATCCTTCTCCGGGGCCCAGAACAACGGCTTGTCCGCTTCAAGCTCCGCCGGAGAGTATTCGCTCGACATGACTCTCAACTACACGGGGAGCATCTCGGGATTCCTCGACATGGTTTCGGCAAAGGCCGGCATTTCGTGGGAATACAAGGACGGCAGCATCGTATTCTTCCGGCTTCTCACGAAGACCTTCGCGCTCAAAAGCACCCCGGGGTCATCCTCGTACGCGACAAGCATCGGCACGAGCGGCCAGAACCAGACCGGCAACCAGAGCAGCGGGGGTAGCAGCGGGGGCAGCAGCAACAACACCTCCCAAGGAAACTTCTCTGCCGATTCCAGCGTCCGCATGGGAAGTGACTTCTCGGTATGGGCAAACCTGAAGGACACTATCAACGCGATGTTGACGCCTATCGGGAAAGCCGCCGTCACCGAAGCGACGGGCACCATTACGGTAACCGACACGAAAGAGGTCGTCGAGCGCGTCGGTGAGATGGTCGCTCAGGTGAACAAGTCGCTATCGCGGCAGGTCGCCTTCCGTGTCGAGGTGCTGAATGTTCAGCTTAACAAGGGCGCCGACTACGGCGTGGACTGGACCGCTGCTTTCCAGAAGCTCACGAAAAACCTCAACCCATCCTGGCAGCTCGCATACGGCAGCCCGACGTCTCTCGTGGGCACGGGGGCAGGCACGCTCGGTTATACGATACTGACCCCCACCGGCGCCGACAATGCGCGCAGCGCAATGAATGGCTCGTCGGCGATTGCGAGCGCGATGGCAAATCTGGGCAAGGTAAGCGTCGTCACCACCGCCTCAGCCATCACCCTCAACCGGCAACCTGTACCTGTTGCCATTACAGACCAGACCGGTTACGTCGCATCCGTGTCGTTGCAGAACACCGGCACGACCTCGTCAAACGGCAGCTTGAACCAGTCGGCGGTGCAGGTGAACCCCGGCACGGTGACCACCGGTTTCATTCTGAACCTGTTGCCTTCCATCACGGACGACAACAGCGTGCTGCTGCAGTTCTCCGTCAACATCTCCTCGCTCAAGGCGATGAGTACGTTCGGCACGGGAGTGTCGCAGGTTCAGACGCCCGAAGTCACAGGCATGCAATTCATGCAACGCGTCGGCATCAAGAATGGCGACACGCTAGTGCTTAGCGGGTTCGAGCGCAGCGCAAATCAGTACAACAGGCGCGGCCTCACGCAGGACGCCGACCTGCTCTCCGGCGGCTCGCTCTCAGGAACGAACGACAAGGAAGCCATCGTCATTCTTATTACGCCGGTCATTTCGGAAGGAGTCTGACCTGTGGACTTTCACGTCTTCGAAGCCGAGGGGTTGAGTCTTGTTAGCGGACTGGACTGGGTCGCGCTGCCGGGTCTTCAGAAGGCTTCGGTAGAGCGGCTCAGTCAGGGGAAAGACCTGGGCGCGGCACGCTACGTCGAGTTCGCAAGCGAAGACGAGACGGTCGTCGGTTTCCTCCCGGCTATTCGCTTGCCGGACGTGCCGGGCAAGGTGTACTCGCTCACAGCACTCTTTGCAGGGGTCGACGGCATCGCCAAAAATGCCGTCTACGTTTTCGAGCGAGGCGACTCGGCCACCTTGTGCGCTATCAAGGACGGTCTTCCAATGGTCGGCTTCGACGGCCACGGGCCTGTTGGTGACATCGTCAGCGCGGCGCAGCTCTTCATTTCCATGGTGGGCGGCGCAGTCACGGTGTACGGGAATAGTGCCGCTTTCCCCGATTCCGTGGCGTTGGGCATGGACCGCCTGCTCGCGGACGCGAAATCGGTCAAACGCGCCCAGCTCAAGACGATTGCAGATAACCAGCTCCGGCTCGGCGCGCTTGTAGTCTTTCTGATTGCCGGCGCTATCGCGGCAAACTGGGGGTATAGCCTCCACAAGAAGCACAAGGCAGAGCAGGAAGCGCTCGCGCGACAGGTTGTTGACATCGAAAAGCTGTACACGGACTCGGTGACCACCCAGCTGCACCAATCCCTTCCGCTCAACGCGACAGTCAAAACCATCAAGGCCTGGCTCGCCGAGGTCGCCGTGGATAACAACGGCTGGACTCTCACCCAGGTCGACTGCACGCGCGATGGGTGCACCTTTACGTGGACAAGCGTCGACGGGACCAACGCGACGTTTCAGCCGCCGGAAGGCGTAGCGATTGTCTACAGCCCGACGGGCGACAAGATTACCTATTCGTTGCCACCGAAGTCTCCACTGACCCCAGGCATCGCAACGAAGGATGTCGTTAGCAAGGCTAGCTTCCTTCGCGAGCACCTCGGCGCGCTCCAGGCATACAAGAGCCTGGATATCGCCTATACGGTAACGGACCCCGTGCCGTACGCGATACCTCCGGGCGCAACAGGAACCCCTGCGCGACTTATCAGTGAAGGGTCTATCGAAGTGTCCGGTCCGTGGTGGGCGACAGACGCACTGGCCGCGTTGCCGCAAGCGACCGCCTTCGACAGCCTAACGATGCAGCTTTCCGACACAACCATCACCTTTAAAGTAAAGGCGAAATACTATGTCAATTAAGGTTAAGGCCCTGCTGCCGGCAGTCCTGCTTACACTCGCCGGCGTCGCAACAGCCGCCACCGCCGTTACCCCCGCTGCCCCGGCGTCCGAATCAGCCCCGACTTCGCTGCCTGTCAACGCCGTGCCAACGGTGGCCGATATCGCAAATGCGAACGCGCGGCTGAAAATGCAGCAGCTCGAAAACAAGATTTCCGACGAGCGCAACAAAGCCAACGGGGCCGTCTCCCAGCCGGGCGCGAGCCAAGGCAGCGCCGCAGCCGGCGGGCTGCCGCCTTTGCCTGCAGCGACGGCGCCAACGGCTCATGTCGATGACGACATTGAGGTTAGCGGAATTTACGGACTCGGCAACGACCTTTCCGCTGAAGTCATTTTCAACGGTAACTATGTACCGATTTCCCGTCGGTCGTCGATGGCCGTGGGCGACTGGACCGTGACCGAAATCACGCCTGTCAAGGTATCTTTTACAAAAAAAGTGAAGGTCGGCAAGGGAAAGGGCGCTCACTACGCGGTGACGACGAAGGAAGTCTTCCTCTCGGCGGGCACCATTGGGAGCAGCGCCGACGCACAAAAGTTCGCGAGCCCCGCGCAGAACGGACTCGGCAGCTTTTTGGGCATCCCCGGTGTCAGCGGCATGTCAGGCGGTGGACTTCCTGGCGCTGGTGGGACGACTGGCGGTAACGCGCTTCCGCCCCAGATTCCCGAAGCGCGCGCGATTACGAGCGTCTCGAGCCTGCCGGCAGATGCGCCGCCCAAACATTAACCAGCTATCCCGAACATATGTTTAAAGGTGTCCTGAACCGCAGGAAGGTCAAGGCAGAGACTCGTCCTACGGCAAACTCCCGCGCGGATGGGAGCGGTGCAGGCGCGTCGGCGAACGACCGGCAGGTTGACGTAAGCATTCCTCGCCTGCATTCGTGGGAGGAACTCGAGCAATTCGACGAAGTCCTCACGGCCCCAGAGGGGAAGCTTCCCATTGCCGACTTCATGCATAAGGAAGTCGCGCTGCTTGAAACGAGCGCAGCGGAAGTGCTCCTGGTATGCTCCGACGCATTCTACGGCAGCCAGCATTACATGACGCTGCTGCAACGCGCGCACCGCAGCGAAATTGCTGTGGCACGGACCTACATCGCGAGTAACCCCGGGATTCTGGGCATCATCTATGACCAGGAACAACGCCGCGCGCTTCGAGCCAAGCAAAACGGCTTTGGCACCGTCGTCACCAAGAAGGCGGAGTCGGTCGAGACCTTTGAGTCCATCATCGCCGATGCAGTACGTGAAGGGGCGACAGACATCCACTTCCTTATCCGGGAGGCGGACGACATTAGCACAGTCCTCTTCCGCATTGACGGCCTTTTGCGAAAGGGCCCTAGCTACCCGTCGGTAGCCCTCAATGATTCGGCAGGGGTTGCGTTCACAAAGCTCGCGGAAGAAAAGTCGCGCTCGCATCCCGCCTACAACCACCGGGTACCCCAGAACTGCACGGTGCCCCTGTCCAAGATTGCCGGACGCAACCTGCGCCTTCGATATACGACCGTGCCTGTTGAAGGCGGCCTTGACGTCGTACTTCGCGTCCTCTACACCGATGACTCGAACAGGCCCACTGCGAGTCTTCCACAACTCGGGTACAGCCCATCGCACCAGAAAGACCTGGACCTCGCGGCCCGGAAAACGGTTGGTACCATCATCATCGCAGGCGTCACCGGGTCAGGTAAATCGACCACGTTGAAGACCTTGATGACCATGGACCCCGAACGGCACACATGGAAATCGTATTCGGTGGAAGACCCCGCCGAGTACAAGATGGAAGGCGTCAGCCAGTGGTCAGTTCAGCGTACCGCAGAAACCCAGTCGACCGCAGCGGGGGGTAGCAGCAACCCGTTCGCAGCCGCAATGCGGGTACTCATGCGTGCGGACCCTGACGTCATCATGGTCGGTGAAGTGCGCGACCAGGAAACTGGGTCATTGCTCAAGTCCATGGTTCAGTCGGGCCACCAGGTCTATACGACGGTCCACGCAGCCTCCGCGCCGGAAATCATTGAGCGGCTGACGTCGGAAGAAATCGGGCTGATGCGGACCACGCTCTCCTCGCGCAACTTCATCTCCGCGCTGGTCTATCAGAAGCTGATTCCTTTGACCTGTGGCGAGTGCAAGCTGCCGGCCGTGGGCAACCTGCCCGACGCGTATCTCGAGCTTATCAAGACCAAGTTCGGCGTAAGCCCGGAGTCGATTCGCATCGCACATCCGGAGGGATGCCCCGCGTGTAAGCAGAGGGGCGTGAAGGGCCAGACGGTGGCAGCTGAAATCATCGTGCCGGATAGCCAGTTCCTCAAGTTTCTGCGGGACGGCGACGACCTGGAGGCCGAGGAGTATTGGCGAGGCAGCCGCACGGCCGCATTCGATGAACCGGACTGCACCGGGAAAACGGCCTTCGAGCACTCACTATACAAAATGTCGCAGGGTCTGATTGACCCCCGCCTCATTGAGGGTTCCTTTGAGCCGTTCGAAACGTACCGCCTACACACCCCAAAGAAAGACGCGCACCCATGAGCCTGCTCAAGATACTGACACAGCCCATCGGGGGTTCTGGAAAGAACTCCCGCCACCCCTCAGCGCTGCCCACGAGCTACAGCCCTAGCGCAATCAGTCGCGGGAAGCGCAAGTTTGCGAAGCAGCGCGCAAACTTCTATGAAGACCTCG
This sequence comes from Paraburkholderia sp. UCT31, assembly GCF_014397655.1. Taxonomy (NCBI): domain Bacteria; kingdom Pseudomonadati; phylum Pseudomonadota; class Betaproteobacteria; order Burkholderiales; family Burkholderiaceae; genus Paraburkholderia; species Paraburkholderia sp. UCT31. The sequence continues at coordinate 57,775 of NZ_VZQP01000010.1, read as the reverse complement.
CGGAATCGCTTAAAGACAAGGCTGTCCTCGTTGTGTTCCTGCAAAAGCATATCAAGCGTGAGCACAAGAAGGGCTCGCCCCTGGCCGCGCTTTATTCGCTCTGGCTCAAGCGCATGGACACGATGAGCTTTTCTGGCGCCGTCAAGGGAACAGTGCCTCCGATGGACAGCCTCATCCTGGTTGCTGCGGAGACATCAGGCGACCTGCCCAAGGGGCTTGCGTTTCTCGCCGAGAACGTCCGGGCGATTGAGAAAATCAAGGCGACACTGATAGGCGCTATCGTCACCCCCGTCATCGTGAGCTCGATGATTATCGGGATGCTCGTTGGATTCCAGCAGTTCATGGCGCCAATCCTGAAGGTTGTAGTGCCTGTTGACCATTGGCCGAAGCTGGGCAAGCTGCTCAACACGGTCTCTACCGCTGTCGTGAATCTGGGCGCACCGGGCGCCGTTGCGCTAGCGTTGGCAATCGTCGCATTCGCATGGTCGCTTCCCAACTGGAGCGGTGCCGCACGGGTGAAGGTCGACAAGTACATCCCCTACAGCCTTTACCGGGACTACTTCGGTGCGGTCACGCTCGTGTCTCTGGGCGGACTTATGCAATCAGGCTCGAGCCTGGTCGGGTCGTTGACGGCAATCCGCAGCTTCGGCTCACGATGGATGGCTTGGCACATCAATCGAATTCTCCTGTTGCTTGATGAGGAGTCGGCCGCGCCGGCCAAGGCCTTCGACACGGGCATCTTGCCAGAAGACCTCTACGAGCGTGTCGTCGACTATGGCGAACGCTCCTCCTTTCAGGACGCGCTCGGGAAAATCGGCAACCAGGCCATTGAAAAGGTGTCCGTGAGCGTCACGAAGAAAGCAAAGATTATGAATACCGTGCTCATGGCACTGTCCGGCATGACACTCGCCATGATGATTGGCGCCGTGATGCTGACCGCGCAGCAGGCTCGTCAGGAAATCCAGAGCACCATGAACGCCGCCCACTGACGCAGCCGCCGGCTTCCCGTCAATCTTGAGTGCCACGTCGTTAGTTGTGCCAATTACTCGCAAATTCCCAAAGGCAAGGGTCATCTAAAAATGTTGCCTATACAAAGCAGGGACCTTAAGGGCCTCGCCCATTAAACCGGAGATATCATGAAGCAACGTAAGAAACAGAGCGGCTTTACCCTGATTGAGCTGGCCATCGTCCTCGCTATCGCAGCGGCGGTCATCTATGTCGGCTTCGCAGTGGTGCCAAGCCTGCTCGCAAGCAACAAATCGAACGCCGAAACCAGTGCGCTGCCGGCCATCGTCGCTAAAATCCAGAAGAACTACGCGACGCAGCCGAACTTCGCGGGCGTGACCACAGCGGGCCTCATTGGTCTGGACGTATTCCCGCCCGAGTATGTGAACGGAGCCGCATTGGCCGACCGCTGGGGCGGCACCATCACGCCGGCGGTCGCCACCATCGTGACCGCGAGCGACGGTATCGCCCTGACCTACACGAACATTCCGCAGCAGGAGTGCGTTGACGTCGCGGTCGGCATGGAACGCACGATGCGCATCATCTCCGTTGGCGGCACGGTGGTCAAGGCTGACGGCGGCGTGCTGAACCGCACCACGCTCGGCACGCAATGCAACAACGCGACCAACACCATGGTCTTCACGTTCGGTCGCTAATGAACATGGGCGCTCCTAACGAGGCCCTTTTCGCGAAATACACCGACTGGCGCATCAATCTCATTGATGTTGGCCAGTCGGTGTTGTTTCCGGGGCAGAAAAGACTTCTCGACGTCGAGCCTGAGGCCTTAGAGCTGGCGCGGCTGATGCAGATGGCCGCGAACAGCGCCTTATCGGCCGGCGTTCCCGACCCGCACAACTTTGTTATCGCCGTCGGCGCTTACCGGTTCCGCTTGCAACTGGTTCGCCCCGGTCTGTACGCGGCACGACGCTTTCAGCCCGCCCTTCCCGAACTGGATAAGCTTGGTTTGTCGGCTGCGCAACATGCGATGTTGACCAACGAGGAGCTGCAGCGCACGGGCGGCCTTATCATCATCGGGGGGACGGCGGGTAGCGGCAAGACCACGACCGCCACCGGCATTATGGCCTCGCGCCTGAAAAGGTTTGGCGGCTACGGCCTAACGGTTGAAGACCCGCCAGAATACCCCCTTGAAGGTTTCTACGGCGAGCGCGGCTACTGTGAGCAAATCGATGCATCGAAAACTGGTTTCACGCAGGCCATCATGGATGCGTTGCGCTGCTTCCCAGCAGGCCAGCATTCCATGCTCATGTTTGGCGAGGTCCGCTCCCGCGAGGCTGCGTACGAGCTAATTCAGGTTGCACTCGACGGGCACCTTGTAATTACCACGCTGCATGCCAAAGACATTGTCTCGGGAATTTCGCGGCTTATTTCGCTCGCCGCGCATGCGAACGGGGAGAAGGAGGTCCGAACCATGCTCGCGGCCAGTCTCCAGATGTTTGTGCACCAGCGGCTCGAGAATGGTCGCCTGCACATCCAAACGTTAAAGATGGACCCTGTCAGCAGCGCTATCATTCAGAACGGCGCCATTCACAGTCTGCAAGACATCATCATCCGGCAGAACAAGACGCCTGGCACGCGGTAGGCATGCACCGGCCGTAACGCAAAAGCCCAACGACTAGTCGTTGGGCTTTTGCGTTGAGATGCGAGCAGGTGGAACGATTGCGTCTTAGAACGCGGGCAAACGAAGCCAATCAAAATGAATAGTCACAAAACTCACCACCCCCCCGGCGACCAGGAAAGGGCCGAAAGGCGTCCGGCTTTGCCAATGTGCCTTTTTTGCTGCGATGAGCCCCAGGTGGATGACAACGGCCGCCACACTCGCCACCAGGAGCGTGCCCACCACGCCGGCTATCCCGAGGAAAGCGCCGAGCGCCATCAGGAGCTTCAAGTCGCCACCCCCCATTCCCTCTTTATGCCGAATCAGCTTGAATATCCACGCCGGGGTCGCCAACAGCAGATAGCCAAACAACGCGCCTTCAATGCTTTCTGCAGGACGCACAGTCCATCCCTGAGTTGCGGCGAAAAGACCTACCCACAATAGCGGAAACACCAGCACGTCCGGGAGCAACTGATGCTCGATATCAATGGCCGACAGGTACAGCAGCATCAATCCGGCCGTCCCTAGCGCCAGTGCCGCGACAGTAAAACCGTAGAGGTCGTACGCACCTAGCCCAATCAGGCCGCCAGCGAGTTCGAGGACGAAATACCGGGCGGAAATCGGCGCTGAGCACATGCGGCATTTCGCCCTTAAGACGAGCCAGCTGAGCAGCGGCAGATTGTCGTACCAGGCTATCGTCGCCTTGCAATGCGGGCAGTGTGAGCGCTTGGATACTAACGTCGTGTCGGCATCCGTTCTTGCCGGTTGTCCCAAAACGTCTCGAGCCTCGGCCTCCCAATCCGCGTGCATGCGTCGAGGCAGTCGATGCACGACGCTATTGCCGTAACTTCCGAACAGCAGCCCAAACACAAAAGATATCAACGCGTACACGGCATCCCTTTTAGCGAGAAAACTCTTTTAGACATTGCGTTTATCCGATGCGGTCGCAACGACGCGTTCGACCGACCCCCTCGGTACGTGTTGCATATAAACAACGGTAATTTTCTCTCTACACAACGCACGGCACCGACGAGTGCTCCCTTAACCAACGTGGAGAATCACCTCATGCGTAAAGCTCTTCTGGCAGCAGCAGCCCTCAGCCTCATCGCTTCCGCTGGCGCACACGCTCAGTCCAGCGACAAGTACTTCGGTGTCTCCGTCACCGAAAGCCACCTGACGAAGGGTGCTGACGAGAAGAACAGCGTCGGCGAAAAGCTGACGGCTGGCGTCAAGCTCAATCCGATTGTCAACGTCGAAGCATCGGTATCGAACAGCGAAGGCTTCAAGGCCGGCGACGGTTCGAAGTACAACCTGACGGAAATCGAAACCGACGTGCTCGCCGGCACGGACGTGGGCTACGGCCTGCACCCGTTCGCGAAGACCGGCCTGGCCTTCCAGCACGTGTCCAACTCGGGCATGAGCGCTGACGGCGTGACGCCGGTCCTGGGTGTCGGCGTCGACTATGCGGTCACGAAGAACTGGACGGCTCGCGCTGGCGTGGACTACAAGTTCCGCACGGCCGGCGAAGGCCAGGTGCACATGGTGCAAGGCCAAATCGGCGCCCTGTACAACTTCTGATGTAAGCGCTCAGTCGCTCAAAAGCCCGCCTTCTACGGCGGGCTTTTCTTTGTCTGCGTCGTCAGCTTTACAAACATCCGGCACCGCGCAACCTTAACAATTCAGCTCTGAAGGTGTGGCAGCGTGGTAAAATTGACAAATGAACCTGACCAACGACATCCCCACCCTTGTCAGCGAGGAACTCGCCGTCTCTTTTCTATGGGAGGCCGCTTCCTACATGGACACAGTGGATGCCGGCCGCATGGCTGAGCCGGACGCGCGGATGTATCAAGCGTATGCGCATCACACCGCAGTGCTGTTTCGAGAACATTGGGCAAATGAACGCATCGTGCGCGCATGCAACAAAAGCCCTTCGTTGCGGGAAATTCGCTTTAACGTCGCTTTCGAGTTAGGTAGTACACCTCTTTGAAGTTGAGCGTGGCCGCCAGTCGCTCAGCCGATGTGTTTTTTCTTATTCGCCGCCACACCTAGGACATCCCAATGAACGTCGCCGTCAGTATCAGTGAACGCGCCGCCGCGCTGCGCAAGGACATCGAGCACCACAGCCACCAGTATCACGTGTTGGACAATCCCAGCATCCCCGACGCTGACTATGACCAGATGTTCCGGGAACTCCAGGCACTCGAGGCGGCGCATCCGGAACTCGTCACGCCGGACTCTCCCTCGCATCGCGTGGGTGGCGCCCCGCTCGCCGAGTTCGAGCAAGTACGGCATTTGATTGCCATGCTGTCGCTGCGCGATGCGTTGAACCGCGACGAAGCATTGGCATTCTTTTCGAGCCTCCAGCAGCAGCTCGGCCGAAGCACGGTAGAACTGTGTGGCGAACTGAAGTTCGACGGCTTGAGCGACTCGCTCGTGTATCTCGACGGCCTCCTGGTTCAGGCGGGCACGCGCGGTGACGGAGTAGTTGGCGAAAATGTCACGGCGCAAGTTCGCACCATTCGTAACGTGCCCCTCAATCTCCGTGACAAGTTTCCTGCGGGCGGAGTCCCCGCCCGGTTCGAAGTACGCGGCGAGATTGTGATGCCGAAGGCTGAGCTTGCGAGGCTCAACGAACTGCGGCGCGCCGCCGGCGAGAAGGAATTCCAAAACTGCCGCAATGCCGCCGCCGGCAGCGTCCGGCAACTGGACCCAGCGGTGACGGCCAGCCGTCGACTGACGTTCTACGCTTATGGCATTGGCGAGTGTGGAGACCTTGAATTGCCGGACACGCATACGGGCCAACTGGCGCTGCTCAAGAGTCTCGGCTTTGCCGTGTCGGAGGAGACTACCGTTGTTCACGATTTCGACGGGCTTGACGCTTTCTTCCAGAGCGTCGGCGAGAAACGGGACGCGCTTCCCTTTGACATTGACGGCATCGTCTTCAAGCTCAATAACGTCGAGGACCAGAAACGCCTGGGGTGGGTCTCACGCACGCCGCGCTGGGCCATCGCCTATAAGTTTCCCGCGCAGGAAGCCAGCACGAGACTGCTCGCTATCGACATCCAGATTGGCCGCACCGGTGCCGCGACGCCAGTCGCGCGCCTTGAACCGGTATTTGTTGGCGGCGCCACTGTGTCGAATGCGACGCTGCACAACCTCGATGAAATTCGTCGCAAGGACTTGCGCATCGGTGACCATGTCGTAATCCGCCGCGCGGGAGACGTCATTCCTGAAATCGTCAAGTCCATTGAAGAGCGCCGCGACGGGACAGAACAGGTCTTCGAGATGCCGGACGCGTGCCCTGTTTGCACCTCGCCGTTGCACCGCGAAGAGGACAAGGCCGCGTATCACTGCACAGGGGGGATGTCTTGCCGCGCGCAACGCGCGAATGGCCTCGCTCACTACGCCAGTCGCCTGGCGATGGATATCGATGGCTTGGGAGACGCGACCGTGGAACTGCTGCTCGAGCATGACCTCATTGCATCGGGCGCTTCGGACCTTTACCACCTGAGCGTTGACCGCCTGATGCAGCTGCCGCGCTACGCCAAAAAGTCCGCGCAGAATCTCGCCGATGCAATTGCCGCGACCCGCACGCCGGAGCTCCATCGCTTCATTTACGCTCTCGGTATCCCGACCGTGGGCGAGAACACCGCGAAATCGCTTGCGCGCGTATTCAAGACCTGGGCAGCGTTCAAACTCGCGACCCAAGAGCAGTTGATGGACATTGACGACATCGGCGAAGTCACCACGTCGAACATCCTCGGTTTCCTCCACGCACCGGTCAACGTAGAAGAACTCGCGCGTCTTGAGGCTGTCGTTGCACCGCAAGACGCGGAACTCGCAGCCGCCGCAGAGGGCGTCGACTGGACGGGCAAGCGTTTCGTGGTAACGGGGACGCTGTCGGTGCCGCGAGAGGAAATCAAGGCTGAAATCGAACGGCACGGCGGCAAGGTTTCGGACTCAGTGTCGAAACAAACGTACGCCGTTATCGCCGGCGACGCTGCCGGCACGAAACTCGACAAGGCGCGCGCCCTCAACATTCCCGTCTGGGACGAAGCCCGCTTCCGTGCGGAACTTTAAGGCTTAAGCGCTTCCAGCCGAACGTTTCTCAACCGGCAAACCCGCTGGAGGAGTTTCTGGATTTCTACTTCCGACTCCTCCGGCAACCACGCGTCCCCACGGTCTCCTTGTCCGACGACGCCCTTGCGCGCCTCCCAAATCAATCGCCCGCTCGAGTGGCGAACGGCTATCCGGTCAGCGTCAACCTTTTCGACCGATAGCATCATGTCCGTGTAAGCCTGTCGCAGGCGCGTTGCGCGCATTGCATCAGGCAGGCGCAGGGGAGGGGCCAGATTGACGAGTCCGGGCGTCTCGCCCCGAAACAGTTCCGCGCACAGCACCGCAGCGGCCGTCCTTCGCCACTCTGATAGCCGCGCCGGCGCCTCTGCGGGGAACATCGCATCAGCGCTGTCGTCAACCACTTTATAAACTCCCAGCCATAACAGTTGGTCCTCGCCGGCGACAATACACGAAGGAGCGATTTTCCGGCTGTCGCCATAGTCAACCAGCTCGGCCCCGAAGCCCGCCAGCTCGAGAGGGCCGAGCTGTTCTATCGCGGAGAGTCTGCACGGATAGGCGCTCAGCCGGACCGTAAGGTAGGGCAACCCGAGTGCAGATTGAAGCGAGTCTTCGATTTCCCGCCGACACTCGATATAAGGGAAGGCAAGCTCGCGAGGTGAACTGAACCCGGTCGGGATGGCGAACAACACTCGCGTAAAATGCTTGTGAAAAAAGACGGAACAAATCATCCGCAACTGGCGCCATGCAAACGCATATGCAGGCGTGCCCGGGCCGCCAAGCGTCGCCGTAAATGCGGAGAGTGCGTTACCATCGCGGGCGCGGACGATATCCTCCAGCCATGCCGCGAGTTCCGCCGCTGGCTCCGAATAATCGCCTCCGATTGCCAAGGACTCTGCAGCCTGCTGCGCAAGGCCGGAAGCGTAAAGCACCTCTGCTTTCGAAAACTTCGCCATATGCCAACCGTCTCTCCCAGGGAGGAACTCCCGATAGACGGTATGTTACACGCAGCAACAGGCGCCACGGCCTCCTTCAGCCCGAGCGGATTCCCAAGCTGACCCGCCCGTTAATTCAGATGGCGGTCCGGCTCCCGCAAAACCGGGCGACGGTCTTTTGCCGCAAAACAGCCCAGACCCGGCCTGGTGTTATCTGAAGGCGCGCGGCAACCGGCGGCGGCGCGTGGCCGGCGGCGGTTGAAGCGTTAGGGCCGGGCTTGCTCCACTCGCGGATGCCATCGATTGAAAAGTAGAGGTAGACCAGATAGAGGCCGGTCATCAACCACAGCCCGGTCATGTAAGCGAGCACCGCCGACACGGCACTTGAGATTATCCATCCGTAGAACCCGAGGATGTTCTTCTTGTTGACCAGCTTGTTGCCGCCCAGCCCGAATACTACGGCTGCGCACTGTAAAGCCATTGAAAGTGTATGGTGTTCTGTCATGAAATCGAGTCAGATGTCCTGAAATGCTGGCATACGGGCGAGTCCTGGATACAGCCGGTCCAGGATTAGCCAGGGTGTTTCCTGCGTGATTGCCAGCTCCGTGTAGGGAATGTCCTTCTTCTTCAAAAACTCTTTCAGCTCGGCCTCCATTGCGAGCGCCTCGGACTGTGTGTGGCGACGGCCCGAGTTTTCGTACTGCTCGTTCGCGGCCGGCTCGCGCGTGAGGAAGAAATTGACGTTTTCGAACGCGCTGTCATACGCCTCGACCGCTTCATAGAAAGCTGCCGGATGCGTGTCGCGCGGCGCGTAGAAGGCGCAAAGTAACAACGGCGAGTCGGAAATGACGTACTCGTACGCGCCGCGACGCACGAGCAAATACTGGTGCTGCTGCGCGCAGACTGAGAACTGGTCTTCGGCCAGCTGCCACTTGGTGCCCACGAGGCAAAGATGCTGTGCGTATTCGGCCGTCCGGTCCGCGCTCAGACCGTGCGTGCGCATAAGCCAGTGCAGTCCGGACGCGACGGCTGTCTTGCCGACTTGCGGCCGGCCGTAGAGGTTGATGACCTTCAGCGGCCGCGAACTACGCGGCGCGCCGTCTATGCCACGTTTCATCATGCCGGGACCTCTTCCCGCACCTCGAATTGCTGCGAGCGCTTGCTCTCGAAAATCAACCAGTCCTTCAGCTTGGAATAGCGCTCATCGATTTGGCTATTTTCGACGGCCTTCTCGGCAGCCCATTTTGTTCCCATGACAACCATGTACTTCTTCGCGCGGGTCATTGCCGTGTACAGCAGGTTCCGCTTAAGCATCACGTAGTGGCTCGAGTCCAGCGGCATCACGACCACCGGAAACTCCGAACCCTGGCTTTTGTGAACCGTAATCGCGAAGGCAAGGTCAAGCTCTTCGAGCTCGTTCGCGGCGTACACCACGATATTTCCATCGAAGTCGACAGTGACCGTTTTTTCCTCGAGGTCTACTTCCGCTACGTACCCGATGTCTCCATTGAAGACCATCTTCTCGTACGAGTTCTTCTTCTGGATAACCTTATCGCCCGGCGAGAACACCTGCCCGAATCGCTCGAGCGTCGGCTGCGCGTCGCCATTGAGCATCTTTTTGAGCGCCAGGTTCAATGCGATGGTCCCGAGGTCACCCTTTTTCAGCGGAGCCAGCACCTGGACATCGCGGATTGGGTCATAGCCCTTTTTCCAAAGGTCGCGGATAAACTCGAGCATCTTCGCGATGCCGGCGGCCTTGTCTTCCTTGAAGCCGGGGTCAACAAAGGCAAAATCCGACGACTCGTCCATGCCGACGTCGGGTATTTCGCCGTTGTTGACCTTATGCGCGTTCGAGATGATTTTGCTCTTGGCAGCCTGACGGAAAGGCTTCAGAAGCCGAACGGTCGGGATAACGCCGGAGTCGATGATGTCCTTCAGGACCTTGCCCGGGCCAACCGAGGGGAGCTGGTCAACGTCCCCGAGAATGACGAGGCGCGTGTAGAACGGCAGTGCGACCAGGACGGACTGGAAGAGGGCAACGTCAACCATCGACCATTCATCACCAAGAAACAGGTCGGTCGTGAGCTGGTTGTGCTCGTTGAAGTTGAACTGCCCTTTACCGCCCACGCCCAACGTCTTGTGAACGGTCTGCGCGCCCATCTGCGAAGCTTCAGAAAGGCGCCGTGAAGCTTTTCCGGTCGGCGCGACGAGTTGCATCGTCACGCCTGCCTCGCGGAAAATGGTCGTGATGACCTTTGTGATGGTCGATTTACCGGTGCCGGGGCCGCCGGTAATAACAGTCACCTGATTTTCCAGTGCGACGCGCACGGCTTCCTTCTGAGCCTCCTCGAGGTCAATACCGAGCTCCAGCTCGGCGTGAAGGATTTTGTCTTCGATATCGGTGATGACAGTGCGCGGACGCAGCTGGGACATCCGGAAGAGCTTGCTGGCGATTTGCCGCTCGGCGTTATACACCTTTGGCAGGAAAAGGCACTTCTCACCTTCGGTTGAGTCGAGGATGAGGCCCTTCGCATCGAGTTCGGCCTTAAGCGCCTTGTCGAGGCCGGCCTCTGGAAGGCTCAGCTTATCGGCAGCGCGCGCCATGACCATGCTCAAGGGAAGGCCGCAGCTACCCTGCGCCGTGGCTTCCATCACCGCGAAGCGGATGCCCGCGCGCAACCTGAACTCGGACTCCATCGCGTAGCCCATTGACCGAGCGACCTTGTCTGCAAGGTCAAAGCCAATGCCCCAGATATCCTGGCAGAGAACGTACGGGTTCTCCTGAATTTTTTCGACGGCTTTTTCGCCATACATCTTGAAGATGCGATTGGCGCGCGCGGTCGAAATTCCGTTGCTATGCAGGAACACCATGATGCTGCGGGTAGCTTTCGCCTCCGTGATGACCTCAACGATGGACTGGGCCTTCACCTTCCCAATCCCTTTCACCGCCGCAAGCTGCTCGGGTGACTCGTCGATAACCTTAAAAACATCCTTTCCGAACGCGCCAACCAGTCGCTTCGCAAAAGCCTTCCCAATTCCCTTGATGCCCGACGCCAGGTATTTCTCAATACCTTCGAGCGACGTCGGTGGAACAACCCGGACGGAAGCTGCTTTAAACTGTGTTCCCCACTTGCTGCGCTCGAAGGTTCCGGTCGCCTCCAGGTGTTCGCCTTCCACAATGACCGGGGTGTAGCCCAGTACCGCCGTTGGCTCCTTTCCGTCGCCAGTGTCAAGCTTGGCGATGAAATACCCGTTTTCCTCGTTCCGAAAGGTGAGGTTTTTTACGGTACCGGAAATAACGTCTCTACCTTGAGCGGCCATTGTGAGCACTTTCGAGATAAGCGCGGAAGCCCCAGATGCCGCCGTGCATTGTAAAGTAAAACGGCCACTCCTGAGTGGCCGGTTCGAGCGATTTTGTGGGCTTTACGCGCCCATGCCCGGGAGTCGCAGGCCGAGCGGCAAGATACTGCCCTGGGCGACGTCGAGCTTCTTCTTCGTGAACGCCTCCTTCTTTCCCTGCGCGGACCCGTACGCGGTCTTGACAAGCGCAGCAACCGTCTCGCCGTCTTCGCTCATGACCGACGGGTCGATTGTCAGTCCAAGCAGGTCGCCTTTGCCGTTGAGTTGCAGCTTCACGAGGCCGCCTTGTGCTACGCCCTCGAACACTTCCTTCGCGATTTCCTTCTGCGCATTGGTAAGGGACGCCTGCGCCGCCATCAGCTTTTTCACCATGTTGCCGTTTTGCATGTTTCTCCTGAGGTCCACGGACTGTAAAAACGTTCGCAGGTATAGGTCTCAGCTTTAAACGGCCGTAAAAAAAGCCTCTCGAACGTGTCGAGAGGCTTGAATGAGTTTCATGCTGCTACGGGTTCTCTCCAGTTTCGCCATTCGTGCGGAAAGCCCTCAAGGCCGTCGTCCACCAGAACGTCGAGCCAATCGACTCCCTTCTTTCCATCGGGAATCTGCCGGTGCGGGTACAGAATTTCGTACGTCTTGCCGGCCGTCTCAAGTCGCTTGGCCAACTTGTTAGCCGCTTGTTCACCACCCCGAATTCCTGTTTTAGCCGCCGGACGGTCCAGGTCGGCCCAGATGACCACGTGTCGAACTGAATCAGGGATGTCGACGGCTGCGAGAAGCGTCGTGTTGTAGCACGACCAGACTGGAATGCGCGCGATGGCGTGCGCCGCCAGCGCCGTCTCAATCCCTTCTGCAACTCCGAGCACTTCGCCGGCGGGAAAGAGCTTGATAGCACAACCGGGCATATCCCCCGCAGGACTCATCACCTTCTTGACTTCATCGAACGGTGCCTTGTTTCCTTCCGGCGTAAGGTAGGTTCGATGGATGGCAATCAGGGTGCCGTCTTTGTTCATCATCGGGGCGACCAGACACGGAAAAGTACCCATGTCCTCCTTCTTCTCGTTGTCCCAGTATGACAAACCCCGATGAAACCGCAGGCTCTTCGGGATGTTCTGCTTCCAGATTCCGCGCTTTTCAAGATACAGCTCCGCCGCAGTTCCCTGCAGAGGGCGCGTATCCTTCCAGACACGATATAGGTCAGCACGCGCCTTTGCCGGGTCCTTCTTCTTGGCTGGAGGGGGCGGCGGGCGGTACGTTACAGCTGGCGCACTGCTATCGCCGCGATACCACTGCGCAACCTCACGCACGGCGTCGGCACCGCTGTAGTTATTCACCCATGCAAGCATCGCGAAGCCGGAACCCTTGCCAAGGCAGCTATTGCAATATCCGCCTCCGGTTTCCTGCCAGTCCTTGAAAAAACGGAACCCATCCTTGCCCCCATGAACGGGACAAGCCACGTGCGTCCCGTTCGCTTCCATCGCTTCCTTCAACTGCGGTGCGAGGGCCTGAAAGATGAAGGGCCATTGACCGGCGACCTTCCCCTTAAGCTCCTCAAACGTCATGAGCGGTTGATTCATACCACACCTTTACAATTGTTGACCTCTTTCGTGTAGCGAAAATCCGTGGCTGCTCGCCAACGCTGTCGGCGCGCTGCGCGCGTTCGCTATACAGAGCACAGCCATTCTACAGCGAGACCCAATGAAAAGTCTTTTCAAAACAGCGATTGTTCTTGCTTCTCTAACGCCTGCGCTGGCTTTTTCGGAGAGCCGGCTCAGTACTGATAACCGTAGCGTTCTCATGTTTGTCCACCAGACCGTGGACAACACCGGGACCTCGAATACGGTGACGAAAGTAGGGGGGTTGAACTACTCAAAGAACGGCAATTACAACATTTCCTCCTCCGGTGCGACCGACACGGGGGCGGCGCGCTTCGTTGGCGCGCTGCCGAAATTCTCGCCGCCACAGGCCGTTTTCGGAAGCACCGTGTCTTGCACGACGGGAGATAACGCTTCGTGCTCGCTTAACCCGCCTGCCATCAACTACGGTGCGAATCCGGGCGATGTTGCCGTTGTTTGCGCCGGTCAACTAATGCCACCTACGGCCGACCAGATACAGGGAGACGCGGTCAACTTTTTCGTCGCGAACAAGGCCGCGCTTGGCGCTCAAATGTCCAGCCACATGAAGAAGTACGGAATTCCTGCGGCCTTTTTCCGCTACGAGCAGTCAGTCCAGGTTCCGACCGACCTCAACGCGGCTGTGGTAGCCACCACGACCACCGATACAAGCCCCGCCGCCGCCCCTGACCCCTGTGCAGGTCAGACGGACTGCGTGCTTACATACGGATGCGACTCTCAAGGCTACTGTTCCATCTGGTATCCGTCTGACCACCCCGGCGAGGCCTATCCAGGGCCGACCGGCATGCCGGGTAACCCTGAAGCGGGATACGGCGGCACATCCGATGGCTCTGGAACGACCACGACCACGACCACTTACACCTGCGACCCCTCGCGAATTCCGTTTGAGCAGGACCGTGTGGTCATGAGCGCGTATGTCGACCAGAATGGCAAGATGATTTGGGGCATGCCAACGGTCACCCGGTCGTCCGCGCGCATTCTGGCGGCCACTTACACCACACTGGCACTTGACGATAATTTGCCGGCCTCGCTCGCACATACGAACGGTGGAAAGCTGACGTATCACGTCGACGACCAGAACTTCAACACGCTCACGCCTGAGACGACTATTGATACTGGCGGCGCGTATGACCCGAATCCGAACGATACGTCCGCTGACCCGGGTGTCACATGCCTGGTGAACAATTCCAACCCGGGATGCAGTCCGCAGAACTTCGACCTGCGTTCGCTCATGGGTAGCACCGGCGCGACCGTCGCCATTCTGCAATACGTTACTCCCTGGACTGTATCGTCCCAGTCGGTCGACGGGGTTGCGGCAGACGGCAGCCCTGCGGCGGTCGTTACCCCGCAGTTCACGCTCAACGTGCTCCAGAATCAGCTGGCGTACGAAACCTGCGGGCCGGCGTCGTACGTGAATAGCGGCAACTATCAGTTCACGCTGCAGTCGGAGGTCGACCAGTATCTGGTGAACTCGGACGGCACATTTAGCCGTGTCAACCAGATGCCCCTGACGAACCAGGCTCCGCCCCAGTCGTACACGTTGACACAAACACCGCTAACTTCAATGTTGTCGAGTCTGCCGTCCTACGTCATCGACCCGCTCGACGGGAACCAGCTCCTTCCCGTCAGCTCGCTGCCGGGCCAGAACATCGCACCGCTCACCACGACAGGACCAATACCGCCCGCAGCCATCCGCTATCCAATCAGCTATCAGGGAACGACAGCCCTTTGCCTCACAGACACACAGCAAATCGCGGTTCCGCAGTGCGAAAGTGGTTACACCCCATACACGGACGGGACCACCCTTGGATGCGAGATGCCCATCACCGGCCCGTTCTGCCCGCAGGGCGACACGGAGGACACAGCTCAAGGCAAGTGCCTGCACAGCGCACCGGTGTCGCTCGTGCCGTGGGGCCTTCCCTGAAATAGCAACGGCCCCAATGTAGCAGCAGCGCAACGCGGTTGATTTGTAAAGGCCACGCTGCGCTGTTACAATGTAAAGTCAAGCAAAAGATAAAGGCCGGCATGGCATCGATACTTAATCATCCTAAGGCACCTCTTGTTGCGGGAGGCCTCGCGGCCGTCGTACTCGCTGCTGTCGCGGCTTCGTCGATGAATCGAGGGCAGCCAGAGACTTCGCCGACTTCTGGGCCAAGCCTCCAGAGCGCGGTCAGCGCCGTTGGCAGCCCGGCCGTCGCCGTTGGCAGCGCGTCGGCGCTTAAGGCCGCACCGCAGTCAGCCACCCCCTCCGTCGTCAACGATACGAGCGCAGAGCCCGCTGCATCACGCCATGAACCGCCTGCGGCCGCCGAACCGAACAGAGAGATGCCTTCTCCGGCGGCGCATCTTGTACAGGCGCCTGTTCCAGCTCCGGCCCCGCCCAGCCTACCGCCTCCACCCAGCTTGCCCAATCTGGCTCCCGCCCCGGAAGTCGTGCGAGTGCATTCGAGCGTGAGCGTAGCCAAGGCTGCCCAGCCGGTGACAGCGGCGGTGACACCTGTCGTCGTGAAGCCGGCTCCGAAGGAAGTTCAACCGCAGCCGGTGGTAGCAAAGGCGGCGGCACAGCCTGCGCAACCCCGCGTCCAGGACCCGCCCTTAACGCACGAAGTCCTCAAGCCCTATCCGGTCAAGCACGTAAGCGCCTGGGATTCAATGGCGCCGCATCGAGCAGTCACGGCTCCCGCCGTCGCCCCCCCTTCGGACGCTGCAGCTTCGAACGTCGATACGCGCGTACAGCCCGCTCAAACAAAGCGCACGGTCAGCGCGAGCAAGGCCACCGCGACTGCAACGCCCGATGAAGGCGAGTACACCGAGATTAAGGCACCTGCGTCGAATCAATACCTTTCCTATTCGCCGCCTCGCAAATCCGCCGCCGAGGAAGCCGTGTCTGGCAGTAGTGGCTTCACGCCGCATGTCCTGAAAGCGGCAAGTAACGCAGCGTGGGTCCAGGTGAGCCCCTCTCAAACGGTAATGGTAAGGCCCGGTGAGGATGTTCCAGGGCTTGGGAAAGTCACCTCCATCAACGCTAAAGAACTCGTAACCGACAAAAGCCGACTGGCTGTCCCACAGGAATAAGGTACCAATGAACCGCTCAGACGTCTCGAAAAGCACGCTTCTTTACTTCATCGGCATCCTCGCGGTCGGCGCGAGCGAGTGGGGCATTCGTCGCTGCCCCGTATCGCTAAACGTCCCGCACGCGAAGGAAGTCACCCTCATTCTGTTCGCAATGGCCGCTGTCTTTGGCGCCACCGCTTTTTATTGGCACGTCCGCCGCACATCCAAGCCCTGGTCGATTTCCAGCGCTTCGGTGAACATCAGCTATGCGCTCTTTTTCATCGCTGCCGTCGCTGGCGTCGCGGTGAGTCACGCTCCGTTTTGAATCAAGGACCCAAAAAATGGATTCCCTCTTCGTAGACACGCGCGTTCTCGACGCGCTTCGGCGCCTGCGCGGCGCGAGCCGCTCCGAACTGGCTAAAGCAGCGGGCGTCGCGGCGCAGAACCTGAACGCGTGGCTCAACGAGAATGAAGAAGGCGACGGCTATGTCGCCCGCAAGAATCAGTACGAGGTCATGCGCGCGCTTGGCATCGAAGGCGACCAGCTTCGTCCCAGTGTGGTTCATCACTGGCGCGTCAATGAGAGCTACTTCGGCGGCGCGCAGGCTTATCGCGACCTTCACATCATGTTGAAGGTGTTTGGTCCGGCCGCGCTCATTTCCTTCCAGCGGCGCACGGAACCCCTGTTCTCCTTATCTGGCACCCAGGTCTTTGGCTTGCGGTTTGCCGATGCGCGCGTTGTACTCACCGTTACGCTTCCTTACCTGAAGCCGGTATCGCTCGACCCCAACCGGTTTGATGCGAATGACCTCGTGTGGGCGTTCGAGGGCGAGGACCCTGTAGCGCTTATTGACGACCACGAGTACAACCAGCTTCTGACCGCCGACATCACCCCAGCAGAGTTTGACGATTACGCGACGGGCAAGGGCGACACGGTGAAATGGGCGAAAATCCATCTTATCGCGCGGGAATATAACGTCGGTCCTGATGAGGTCCATGACTGGATTACCAGCCGCGCACGGCAATCGGAAAATCAGGTGGCGCTGGGCATGAACTCGAACATAGCGACGCAGAAGGTTGCCAATGGCGCAGACGTGCCCGTCGGGGCGACGCCTACGCCTGCGCCGGCAGCCGATAAGTTTGAAAAGAGCAGCAAGTCGCAGAACTCGGGACTCGCACGCAAAGCGAGCGTCAGCAACCTGAACGAATTCCGACTCTTCGTCAATAAAAGCGAATAATCCGCATGAAAATATACCTCGCCGGGCCGGACGTCTTCGCCCCCGAACAAAAAGCGCTTTTTGCCGAATTGAAAAGTGCGTGCGAACAGCGCGGCCTCGTGGGTGTACAACCCGTCGACGGGGGATTGTCCGAGGGGCGCGAACCCGGCCCTGAAACGGCCCACGCCATCTATCACGGCAATATCGAGTGCATCCGGAACTGCGATGCGGTCCTTGCCAATCTTTCGGCGTTTCGCGGCGCCGAGCCGGACTCAGGTACGAGCTTCGAGGTTGGGTTTGCGGTCGCCTTGAGAAAGCCCGTCGCGATATACATCGACGACCAGCTGTCTTACGCGGACCGGGTGGAAGCCCTGGTTGGAATCGCCGGCTCCGAGGCCGACATGCGTTGCAGCAGGCACGGTTGGTTTGTGGAGAACATGGGTCTTCCACTGAACCTGATGCTGGCGTGCCCGGCTGTCGGCGTTTTCCCCACGCCCGAGCAGGCTATCAACGCATTGGCGAACATCCTGAAGGCGCAAACAGCCGAGCACTCACGATAGGCTGAAGCAGAAGTAGAAGTAGAAGACTCAGGCGCCCCGCAATGTCGGGGCTTTTTCTTAAGTGCAAAGAAGACCGTCCAGAAGAAAGGCTCGCCCCGAGTGAACCGGGCGAGCCTTGCAAATCAGCTACTGGAAGGACCTTTCAGTATCAGGCCGCTTCTTCGACTTCCGCATCGGTCTGGCCCGCTTGACGCGCCGCCGGAACCGTTTTTCCAACCTTCGCTGCTACGGCTGCACGAACCTTCGCCTCGAGCTCGTCGCGCAAAGCCACGTTCTCGTTCAAGAAAGCCGCCGTGTTTTCCTTGCCTTGACCCAGACGCTCGCCGCCGTACGAGTACCAGGCACCCGACTTGTCGACAATCTTGTGCTCCACACCGAGCAGCAGGATTTCGCCGGCTTTACTGATACCTTCACCGTAGATGATGTCGAAAATGGCTTCGCGGAACGGCGGCGAAACCTTGTTCTTCACCACCTTGACACGGGTTTCCGACCCGATGACTTCATCGTTCTTCTTCACCTGACCGATGCGACGAATATCGAGACGAACCGACGCATAGAACTTCAGCGCATTGCCACCGGTGGTCGTTTCGGGGTTGCCGAACATCACGCCGATTTTCATGCGGATTTGGTTAATAAAGATTACGAGCACATTACGCGACTTGATGGTGCCCGTCAGCTTGCGCAATGCCTGCGACATCAAACGCGCCTGCAGCCCGGGCAGGGAATCGCCCATTTCACCTTCGATTTCGGCCTTCGGCACCAGCGCCGCAACCGAGTCGATTACGATGAGGTCCACAGCACCCGAGCGCGTAAGCGAATCGGCGATTTCCAGCGCCTGCTCACCCGTGTCCGGTTGCGAAATCAGCAGCTCCTCCGCGTTCACACCCAGCTTCTGTGCGTACTGAACGTCGAGTGCGTGCTCCGCGTCGATGAACGCACACGTACCGCCAATCTTTTGCATTTCCGCGATGACCTGAAGAGTCAGCGTGGTCTTGCCCGACGACTCGGGGCCGTAGATTTCCACCACGCGGCCGCGCGGCAGACCGCCGACGCCCAACGCGATATCGAGGCCGAGCGAGCCGGTCGACACCACCTGGATGTCTTCGACCACTTCGCCAGCGCCGAGCTTCATGATGGCGCCTTTGCCGAACTGCTTTTCGATTGCGGCCAGCGCCGTAGCGAGTGCCTTAGCCTTGTTGTCCTGATTCACGCCTGCTTTGTCCTGACTCATGGGGTTCTCTACTCCGAGGGGTTAAATGGATACTCTCTGTTGCTCTGAGTATATGTATCGACGACTATGCGCTTTCGAAATGGTCGACGAGAAGTTGCAGGTCAGTCTTGCCCTGCCAGGGATTGGCTGACATTTTGTAGACCGCGCGAATATTCGTGGGAACTTCTTCGCCCGCATGTCGGAACTTGACGGCCTTGAATGTCTTCCCGTCCTTGCTCAGCAGCATGCTCAGATGGGAGCGGTCCGCACCAATTTTCTTGTGGGACACCACGAAAAAGACGTCGCAGAAAGACGGTGCCCAGAAATGCTGGCCCCACGGCAGGTCTCGCAGCAGGTCTACCGTTTCCAAGGTCATGTCCGACACCGGCAGCGCACCATCAGTCTCGATAGACTGGTTCAACTGTGCAGGTGTCAGCAGCTCACGGGCCACTTCCTCGAACGCGCTCCGAAATTCCTCGAACATGCCGGGGCGGACCGTCACGCCTGCTGCCATCGCGTGGCCGCCGAACTTTGTCATGATTGACGGATTACGGGAGTCCATCAGTGCGAGCGCGTCGCGCAGGTGAAATCCGGGAATCGAACGACCTGACCCCTTGATTTCCTGATTTTTCTCGCTCGTCGCCATGACCACCGTGGGTTTGTAAAGCTTTTCCTTAAGGCGACCCGCCACGATGCCGATGACTCCATGGTGCCACGCCTCTGCGTGGAGAACGGCCGTATATGACTCCGCAGGTACGCTCGACGTGAGCTGCTCGACCGCCTCGTCGACGGTCTCAGCCTCGATTTCGCGACGACGGACGTTCAGTTCGTGAAGCGCTTTGGCCAGCTCGGTTGCGCGAGCAGCGTCGTCTGTGCTCAGACACTCCACACCTGCGTCCATCGACTCAAGCCGCCCGGCCGCGTTGATTCGCGGTCCAACGTTAAAGGCGATATCCGTAGTGGTTAGCACGCGGGGATTTAACTTGCTGACGTTCGCGAGCGCCTCAATTCCCGGGAAATTCGTCGACTGGTCCCGAATGCGCTTCAGTCCTTCCTGTACAAGGATGCGGTTATTCCGGTCCAACGCCACTACGTCGGCAACGGTTCCAATAGCCACAATTGGCAGAAGGCTCTCGACTGTAAATCCTTCCCGTATCGGCATACCGCGCTGTTTCAACTCATCCTGCAGCGCCCACATCACGTACCACATCACTCCACAGCCAGCCAGACTCTTTGAGCCGAATTGGCAGCCCCGCTGATTCGGGTTGATGATGCACTTTGCAGGTGGCGTTTCGTCGCCGGGAAGGTGGTGGTCGGTCACGATGACGGGAATGCCGCTCAGGTTCGCGTGCATGACGCCGGCGACGCTGGTAATGCCGTTGTCCACCGTCACAATCACATCCGGGCGCGGCTCGAGTGCTGCGGCCATATCCACGATACCGGGCTGCAATCCGTAGCCATCTTCCAGCCGGTTCGGAATCAGATATCCCACGTTTGCGCCGAATGCGCGCAAGGCTCGAAGCCCTACGGTAGTCGCCGTCGCACCGTCTGCGTCGTAATCCCCGACGATAACAAGCCGCTTTTGGTCGCGAATCAGGTCCGCGAGCACAACGGCGGCTTCCTTTGCGCCTTTCATGGACGAATACGGAAGCAGGTCGCTGAGCGTGCCGCCGATTTCCGAGCGGCTTTTGATGCCCCGCGCCGCGAGGATTTGCGCGAGCAGGGGGGGCAGACCCGATTTCAACAGGGCGAGCGCCACAGACGGCGAGTATTTCCGTTGGACGATTTGCATATGCGGTTGTTTTGTAAAGGACCACCAGAATAGCACACGGCAGCGAAACGGGCCAAACTGACGCCTTTACAAATAAAGTCTAAAAAATCTTTGCAAACGGTCGGCTTGTGATAAAATTTATACAAACGCACCTCTTGACGGCGGCTTAAGGTGCGTCCTCGCTGCGAACGTGCGGCGACAATGTTAAGCCGCGAACGGGGAAGCAGGTCGAGAACGATAACGGGAAATACGAGGACAATCGTGACAATTACGCCGAGCATCTTTCTGGTCGCAGCACCCGTCGTCTGCATAGGCTGGTACGTCTGCCTTATCCGCACAGTACGGGGCCGGAACCGGCGGGCGCGCGCAGAAGCGCGTGCTGCGGTTGAGCAAGCGCGGACCAAGAAGCTGGTCTCAAAGCCACTTCTGACGCCCAACGAAGTAGAGTTTCACGGCCGCCTGAAGCGCGCCGCCGAGCCGCTTGGTCTCGAAGTCATGACGCAAGTATCGATGGGCGCGATTCTCGATGTCGCGCTGCCGGAAGACCACCCAATTTACTGGGATATCCGCAACAAGTTCGCGCGGAAAATCATTGATTTCGTAATTTGCACGCCGGACGGTATGCAAGTGCTGGGCATCGTCGAGCTGGATGACTCAACGCACGACCGCGAGAAGGATGCGGCACGCGATGCGATGCTCGAGCAGGCGGGCTTTACGACGATTCGGTGGAATTCGCGCAGCAAGCCTTCCGTCGAAAAAATTGCTGAAGCGTTCAAGTGGCTTGTGGACAATCACGGAAAGTCCGCTTCTCACTGAGGCCGCTGTTGTAAAGGTTGGCTCGGAAAAATCGTCAAAATTCAACAAACAACTGAAGCGAGAAGACATGTTCAAGAAACTGATTTCGGCAGCTTTGCTGGCCACTCAACTCTCTGGATGCAGCACTGCTTACTTGCTGGCGACGCTACCTGACCAGACTGAAACACGTGACAAGCCGTATTACAGCAACCAGCTGGTCCGAATCAAAGCGAGCACCACGGAGTACCTTAACCGTGGATTCGACATGGGTTCCAAAATTACGTGGCCCGAGTACGCAGACAAGTACAACTGGGGTCCGGAAGCAGAGCGGTACCGGTGGATAGAAGCGGGCGGGCGCGACATTCGGCCCCGCTTCCTCCTGCTGGCGCAAACACCCGACCAGGTACCGCCCATCCACAAGGGGGATTTGCTCGAAATCCAGGTGAACAATATCCCGGATACCGACTACCAGAAGGGCAATCGCGCGGTAGTCGTCCGCATCGTTTGCCGCAAGGGCGATTCGGCGTGTATGGATGCAGCAGAGCAAGAAAACGGTGGTCAATTGCAGGGAATCGTCCCGAACCGGCATGCTGATATTAGCCAGTTCACTTTTACTCCGAAGTTCACCCCGAACGGTAAGCTCCTGTCGGCCCAATGACCGATAGGAGCGCGGCCTCCTCGTTCTAGCCCGTACCTAGTGCCCGCTTAGAGAACGGCCCCTGCGCGAATCGCTCAGGGGCCGGTTTCAGAGTGGCGCCTTCCCTTTCCCAAGCCGGGCAGAGCCTACTGCGTATCCTGCACGTACCGAAAGGAATTGTAGTCCAGGTTGCGATTCGGGTCCGGCGTTGCGGCAGTGAACCCTTGAACGACTGCCGGGTTCCCGTTGCTGGCGGTCGGCGCGGCCTGCAATGCTTGGACGCTTTCGTTGTTCATCATCCCTTGCACATACGGACTTGAGGGTTGCTCCACAGGTGCGGTGGTATAGCCTGCCTGCGGGAACAGAACGCCAGTTGCGCCGGTCCCGGTGATAGTACCTGCGGCCAGACCGGCAATGGCTCCATCAATAACCCCGCCTCCGATGAGGAGAGCCGCCCCAAGGCTACCAGCCGCTTGACCGGCGCCCAAAGCTAAGCTTGCCATATACGCGCCAAAACTCGCGTTAGCAGCCTGGGCGCCCATTGCCAAAAGCGCAGACCCAGCAGCCCATGACGTCACAACCGCGAGAAGAACGAAGGCCAACAGTGTCCAGCCTGAGTGCGACTCAGTCCAGGCCTGCGCCATCGTCTCGTCCTCAGACAGACTGCCGTTTTTCCACTGCTGGAATGAGACGCCTGACAACATAGTGTGTGCGCCCTGGCACGGATTCTCGTTGACTGCGCATATCGGGCCTCCGTTCAGGAATACGTCGCTGTCGGTGCCGCTTGTGCCTATTCCTTGGTCGGAAGCCCCCATTGCTGCGGGGAAAGCTATATACCACTGCGGCTTCTTCCAGTCCTCAAAGTGGTAAGTAACCGTCTTACGTAGCCACCCACCTGAGGTAGTCTTGTACTGGTTCAACCGGCTGATAAGTACCGCAGTAAGCCCAATGGTCGCGCCGGAATAGCGCATCGCACTGCCAACGACCGTCTGTACGTATTGCTCAGAGAGGCCGTGGAATACGCCGTCGCCGCTTTGGCTGTAACGGGCAAATGGGTTCGGCCCTGGTCCGGGGTTCGTCGCTTTCTCGCCAGCAGACATGAAGGTGCGCGCTGCCGCCCACGTGTTTCCCATGTCGGGGCCGAACTGGGCCATCGCAACATGCACGTTCGTCCGGGACTTCGTCACCTTGACGATGTCGACACGCAATTCCTGGTTCATCGGTGAGTACCGGGCCAGAACAACGGCACCGTCACTCGGCAATGTCTTGACGAGGTCGGCGACCTGACCGGCGCTTTTTCCTATTGCAGCTGCCGTATCATTGAGACCCACCTGCGCAGCATCGCCCGACACGGACGTTCGCACGCCACCGTCAGCGCCGACGTTGTAATCGCCAACAGTTTGCCAGTCAAGCTTCGGGTAGGTCACGGACGTGCCGCCCACGTCGACGGTGACACTGTCTGCCCACGCGCGCGCCGCCGGCAGCAATGTCCCAACCGACGCATACGCGACGAGCGTCAGGGCGGTCAGAGTTTTCTTGAAGGGGAAGTGCATTGATGCTCCAGACAGACAAATTGTGCCTCGTATAGCGACTCCAGCCCCCGGGGCGGCGCGGGCGCGACCTCGGTGAGGCGTTCCTTTACAAAGCAACCCCGGGGCCGCCGACAGGCCCGTGGTATAATTGAAAAACTTTCAATGTAAAGCTGCCACCACATGACGAATAATTCACCGCCGGTTTACGACGAGTCAAAGTTCAAAATCCTCAAAGGGCTTGAGCCAGTGAAAAAACGCCCGGGCATGTACACCCGGGTCGAGAATCCGCTTCATATCGTGCAGGAAGTCATCGACAACTCCGCCGACGAAGCACTCGCAGGTTTTGCGCACAACATCGACGTCGAGATTCAGAAAGACGGCTCAATCATCGTCACCGACGATGGGCGCGGCATTCCCGTCGAGTTGCACAAAGACGAAGGGATTCCCGTCGTGCAGGCGGCCTTTACCATGCTCCACGCCGGCGGGAAGTTCGACAAGGACGACCCCACATCAGCGTATCGCTTCTCGGGAGGCTTGCACGGTGTCGGGGTTGCCGTGACCAACGCGCTATCCACCGCGATGACGGTCGATGTATGGCGCGGCGGCCATCAGTGGCGCATCGGCTTCGCAGGTGGCGACGTCATTGAACCGCTCAATAAGGTTGGCGATTTTCCGCGCAAGCACGGTACGCGGGTCAAGCTCAAACCCGATGCGCAGTATTTTGACAGCGTCGAGGTGCCTCTCGATGCGCTGAAATCGCTACTGCAGACCAAAGCGGCGCTCTTCAAGGGCCTCACCTGTACGTTGACCGACGCAACCGGTGCGGAGCCGACTACGCATACCTGGCAGTACGAGAACGGCCTCGAATCACTGCTCACGGACTTCACGGACAATGACGAACCGGTCACTCCCGTGTTGGCCGGGCACCACTACATGACGGCGGACGACGAGGGTTTCCCGGAAGGCGCCGGCGCGGAATGGGCATTTGGTTGGTACAACGGCGTCACGAATGACGGGCAGTCATTCACCAACATGATTCAAACGCCCGAGCACGGCACGCACGTGAACGGAATGCGCACTGCACTGTACGAGGCGGTTAAGACTTTCATCGAACACCGCGCCATGCTTCCGAAGGGCGTGAAACTGCAGCCCGACGACGTTTTCAAGAACGTTCGCTACGTCTTGTCTGCGCGCGTGCTCGACCCGCAGTTCAAGGGGCAAACGAAGGACGCCCTGCAGTCGCGCGATGCCGTTCGGCTGGTCGACAGGAGCATTCGTCCGCACGTCGAGGCATGGCTTAACCTGAACCCGACCCACGGCAAGACGATTGCCGACCTCTGCATCCAGAATGCAGTCGCGCGCTCGAGAAAGGTAGACGTCAAGGAAAAGCGCAAGTCTTCGAGCGTAGTCATGCTGCCGGGCAAGCTCGCCGATTGCGAATCCAAGAACGAAGCGGAAACAGAACTTTTCCTCGTCGAGGGTGACTCGGCAGGCGGCAGCGCGAAGATGGGGCGTAACAAGGAAAATCAGGCCATCCTCGCGATGCGCGGAAAAGGCTTGAATACGTGGGAGCTCGAGCCGCACCAGGTTCAGACGAACAATGAGGCAAGCGACATCGCGCTTGCTATTGGTGTCCCGATGCACGGTGCCGAAGATGAGGTGGACTGGTCCGGCCTGCGCTACGGCAAGATTTGTATTCTCGCGGACGCGGACGTCGACGGCTTCCACATTCAGGTGCTTCTGCTGACGCTTTTCTACAAACACTTTCCGCAACTCATCGCGCGCGGCCACATCCACGTGGCGCGCCCGCCGCTTTATCGCGTCGACGCGGAAGCGGCCGGGAAAAAGCGGCCAGAGCGCAAGCACTATGCGATGGACGACAACGAACGAAAGGCGATTGAGGATGCGCTGCGCAAGGAAGGCTACTCGAAGCTGAGCGTTGTGCGCTTCAAGGGTCTCGGCGAAATGAACGCCGAGCAGCTTTGGGACACCACCTTGAATCCGGACACGCGCCGCCTGCTGAAGGTCACTGTTTCCGGCGACCTTGTCGACTCAACCCGGGAAATGTTTGGAGACCTGATGAGCAAATCACGCGCGGGATGGCGCAAAGAATGGATGGAACGACGCGGTCACGAAGTGGAGGCTGAATAATGTTTGATGGAATTCGCGACAACGACGAACTGGAACTGGCTCCGTACGCCGAGCGTTCGTACCTCGATTATGCAGTCACCATCGTCAAGGGCCGCTCATTGCCAGGCGTGAACGACGGCCAGAAGCCGGTTCAGCGCCGAATCCTCTACGCGATGAACGAACTCGGCCTCGGCCCGACGGCCAAGACCATGAAGTCCGCACGTGTGGTCGGTGATGTACTCGGTAAATACCATCCGCACGGCGACCAGTCCGCATATGACGCGCTCGTGCGTCTCGCGCAGGACTTCTCGCTGCGCTACCCCATCATCGACGGTCAGGGCAACTTCGGCTCGCGCGACGGTGACGGCGCCGCTGCGATGCGATACACCGAGTGCCGGCTCACGCCATTCTCAGAGATTCTGCTGTCAGAAGTTGAGCTCGGCACCGTCGACTGGCGCCCGAACTACGACGGCACCATGAAGGAACCCGAAGCGCTACCCGCCCGACTTCCCGTAGTTCTCCTAAACGGGTTTTCGGGTATTGCTGTGGGAATGGCAGGCGACCTCCCGCCGCACAACTTGCGCGAAATTGCCGATGCCGCGTTGGCGCTTCTGAAATCGCCGGACATGACTGTCGACCAGCTGGTCGATATAGTTCCCGGTCCCGATTTGCCGGATGGCGGCCAACTCGCGGCCGCCCGTTCCGAAGTTGTCGACGTCTATGCGACGGGCCGAGGCTCGCTGCGCATGCGCGCCCGCTGGCGCAAGGAAGAATTGGCGCGCGGTCAGTGGCGCATCGTTGTGTACGAGCTTCCGTACATGGTGTCGTGTGTCAAAATCGCCACTCAGATTGAGGCAATGACGAACCCGCAGGTGAAGAAGGACAAAAAATCCCTCTCGCCCGAGCAGAAGGACCTGAAGGACCTGTCGCTCAGCCTGATGGAAGAAGTACGTGACGAATCGAGCAAGGACAACAAGATTCGCCTAGTTATCGAGCCACGCTCGTCGCGCCAGTCTCCTGAGGACCTGATGAACTTCCTGTTCGTCAACACGGACCTCGAGGCGAACGTCGTGTTCAACGCGAACGTCATTGACCTGGACCAGAAGCCGAAGACTATGGGCCTGAAGGAGCAGCTGCAGCACTGGCTGGACTTCCGCTTCACGACCGTCACGCGCCGCAGCCGTTTCGAGCTCGACAAGGCAAACGACCGCATCCATATCCTCGAAGGGCGACATCTCGTATTCTTGTCCATCGATGAAGTCATCAAGACCATTCGAGAGTCAGATGAGCCGAAGCCCGAGTTGATGCAGCGCTTTGCACTGTCTGAACGCCAGGCCGAAGACATCCTCGAAATCCGACTCCGTCAGTTGGCCCGGCTCGAGGGTTTCAAGCTCGAGCAGGAACTCGCCGAGCTTCGCAAGAAAGCCGAGCAACTCAATCGTCTCCTCGGGGACGACAAGCTGATGCGCAAGCTCATCGCGGATGAAATCAAGGCGGACCGGGATAAGTTCGGCGACGACCGCCGTACCCTCATCCAACCCGAGGCACGTGCTGTCGCTAGCGTTCAGGCTAAGGCCGACGAGGCGTGCACTATCGTGGTCTCGAAGAATCTGTGGGCACGACGTTTCGCGGGCCATGACGTCGCGGTGGAAGGGCTGACCTACAAGCCAAACGACACCGGCTTTGCGGTACTCCGCACGACCACCAACGCGCCTGTCGCTTTCCTCGATAGCAACGGGCGCGCGTACTCTGTCCTCGCTAGCGACGTTCCTGCCGGCCGGGGCGACGGTGTGCCGCTGACATCCCTCATCGACGTCCAGAATCACGGACGCATCCTTCACGCACTGGCAGCAGAACCGACCGCGCGATTCGTATTCGCGACCGACAAGGGTCTCGGTTTCATCGCAAAGTTCGAAGCGCTCATCGCACGTCCGAAAGCGGGCAAGGACTTCATCAACCTGAAGGAGGCGGGCGGCGCGCCACTCGCACCAGTGGCGATTCCCGCTGAGGACGAGGGCTTCCTCGCGTGTGGCGGCTCGAACGGCAAGATGAGTATTTTCCCAATTGGGGAAATCAACGCGCTGGCGAAGGGCGGGAAAGGCGTTCTCCTGATGTTCCTCGACACGAACGGGGGCGAAACGCTTGCTTGCGCGAAATACTTCGCGGGCGGCCCGGTGTTTGAAGGGGTGCTTGACATTAAGGGCACAGCCGTCAAGTTTTCACTGAAGGGCGACGACCTCGAGAAGCACGTGGGCAAGCGTGCTCGAAAAGGTGCATTTCTGCCGAAGAAGGGGACGTTAGCCGGCTAGTGAGCAAGCGGCTTGGAGAAGGGCGCCTTCGGAAGGCGCCTTTTTTCGTCCCTCAAGTCCGCGTCCCGCGCGCCGATAGCACAATTACCTGATGCAGCTACACCCATATCCGAACATGACCGCTTACACCGACTTCGACGTTCGTTCTTTCCTTGACCTGCAGTGGGTTGACCGCTTTGCCGCGTACCTGCCGCAGGCGCACGAATGGTGGAACAACCCGCTCAACGAGACCACCGATTACGGGGTCGACCCGACCACCATCCGAGCCATGGGCACTGGCTCAAAAGAAGGCGACCCCACCTGGGGGCCGCTCGCCGCCTTTAATGCCTGGGCGAAGCACCAGGTGGCCGAGCTCGACCTGTCTTCTCCAGCGACCGCCGCGCACGCATCGGCCAAATGGAAGCGGTTCGATATCGAGACCTTTGACGATTTTGAGACCTGGCACCGGAACTTGGCGGAGTCGCTCGACGGGCACTGGCGCGACTGGCTTGAGAAAACCCGCGCCGCCAGCCTCCACCCGGATACGGGTTGGCAGGAACGGGCGAGAGCGTGCAACGCCGACGGGTCCTTGTGTGTTGCGCACAAGTACAAGCTCGTCGACCTCTTCGTTCGATTTTTGCGGTTGCTGGCGCCGGCCGGTACAAGCTTCGGCGCGGCCCTCGTGCGCCACGCCCACATTCCCCTTGACATGAAAAGCATTGCGGTCATCAGCGCGACCGTCGGAAACCTTTCGGTCGGGGGCGGCACCAGCATGGGCGACATCAAAACCGAACTTGCGTATCAGACGTACCAGCGCCTTGCGCGCGTGATTTGCGACGTCGTAGCCGCTCGGTCCGACAATCGAAGCGTCGCAGTCTCGCCGATTATCTTTGACGTGTTTGCGTGGCATAACCGTGACGCTCAGGCGCTTTACACTGACTTCGCGAAGGAAGAAAAAAAGCGCGCCGCGAAAGAACAGGGCGCAAACGAGGGGAGCAAACGCCGGCGGGCGCCGCGAAAATCCAAACCGAAGTGGTGGCAAACCACCGCCCCGGTTCTTTGATGCGAGGAACGGCCCGTTCTGGTCACGCGGACCTTACGCGCCGCTCTTTACCCAATTAGGTAAAAGGCCGCTCCCTCCATAGCGCGGCCGCTTTGCTTCGGGCGTTGGACCCACGCCGCCGCGTTCGGCGCCTTTCTTTGTCCGGGAGGCTATTCGTACTGTCCGTCCGGGTCGTAGCTGTGCGAAGTCGCCGGCGGGACATACGAGACGCGCTCGGGAGTCGCAGCCGGCGACGAAACGGACTGAGCCTCCAGAGGCTTCTCAGCTACTCCGGCACGCGCCGCCGCTTGCTCGAGCGTACGAATCCGCGCGTGGGCCGCTTCGAGCTCATCCCTGACGCGGGATAGCTCATCGATAGCGTCGTTCTTCTGAATCATGAACCGTTGTTCACGCATCCGCGAAACCTCGAGCTCATCCTTCAATCGGCGCGCGTCGTTCGCAGCCGCCGTTCGGATGCGGTCTGTCTCCAGCATCATGTGGCGGCGCGAACCGTCGAGCTGCTTGGCCGCCTCGGCCACCGCCCGTTCTCGCTCAGTGAGCTGCGCCTGAAGTTGCTCGACCTTTTCGCGCGCCGCCAGCTGCGCGGCCTTAACCTCACGCTCCAGCTTCGCGCGCGCTTCCGCCATCTCTTTCTCAAATGTCTGGGCGCGCTGTTCAAGTATCCCTAACCGGCTCGCCATGTCCGTACCCCGGCGGACCGCTTCGGCGACGAGGGCGTCCTTCTCCGAGCAGAGTGCCTCAAAGTGTTCGGCGCGGCTGGACGCAGCGCGCACTGCGTCCTGGAGGTCGAATATCTCGTACTGGAAGCGGGCTTGTTCTGCGCCCCCTTCGTCCGACGGGGCGGCGCCCGTCCCGCTGATATTCAGCGTTTCATGAAGCCCGAGGTTTTCGTATCTCGCCGTTTCGACCTCTCCGAACACAGCCGGCGCGGAAGAGGGCGCAGACCCCGGAACCGACTGCCCGATGCCGCCTTTACCTAATTGGGTAAACGCTGCCATCTGCGGACCCACCTCCTGCCAGAAAGCTTGCAGTTCTGCGCCAACGACATTCGGACTCGCCTTCACACCATACTGCGCCGCGATAAGCTCCCGGATGCGTGCTTGCGTGGGGGACACGCCGTCCGCGAGGAGTTCTCGGGCAAACTGCGCGACGTAGGTTCGCGTGGGGCTTACTCGGGGCATGATGGCCATCCAGATAGATGTGCTCATTTTACAGTAAGTTTCTTATTCAATCCGTATAAAATCGGCTCATATGCATCATTATTGTTATAATGATGCGCTATTGTGGTTGCCGCCGCAGAAAGGAGGTTTTACGGCTGTTGTTCCGTGGAACAGTCACACCGGTACATCATCAGACTATTCGAACTTCACGCTAAGTGCCTGATTGTGCTATGCTTTTACCGGTCGACCGACCGCTTTTTATACGGGCGACGATTTTTCGATATTGTTTCACGGGCGTGTTTTATGCAGTGGCGGCGCGCCAAAAAAGACCGAGCAACGGAGTTCTCTCTTCAGGTTTCGACTCCGAAAGGAACTGGCAATGGACGACACCCACGAACTCGCTCGAGCGGAAGTAAGCACACCGCCGGCGCGCACCGCACCCGGCACGAACGGCCGACCAGATGATGAGAGCCTCATCAACGCACACACCGATGTCGAGGCAATCGACGTCTGGCTCGCGCGCTACGCCGACTCTGCGAGTACGCAGGAATCTTGCCGGAAGGAAGGCGCGCGGTTCCTGATGTGGATTCAAATGCGTGGGCTCGAACTTTCGACGGTTCGTGTCGAAGACGTGAACGACTACAAGGCTTTCCTTGCGGACCCGCAGCCTGCAGAAATCTGGGTGGGCAAACGCCGTCCCCGGATGGTCGACGGGCGGCCCAACCCTTTATGGCGCCCTTTCAACGGACCGCTGAGCAAAGCAAGTATCAAACAGTCCGCGACTATCCTCTTTGGACTGTTTGAGTTCCTCGTATCGGCAAACTGGCTCCGCGCGAACCCCTGGCGCTTGACGTCAAAGGTCCGCGTCGTGAAGGACGAACATATTGAGCGGTATCTTGCCCCGACGGCACGCGACGCCCTCTTCTCTTATGTGCGTCAATTATCAACTAGTGACGACAAATTGCTCAGGGCGCACGGGGTCCGGAGTTATTGGCTTCTCACGGTCTTCTACCTTGCGGGACCCCGCAGGAGCGAAGTCGCCAACGCACGGATGGCCGACATCTATCGGGACGTGAAAGGCTGGTGGTGGCGTATTACCGGCAAGGGCAACAAAACAGCCGACGTACCGCTGACCGCCGACTTTGTCGACCTGATGAAAGTCTATAGAACGCATTACAGCCTGCCTCCCCTGCCCTCGCCCGCTGAGACGGATATCCCGCTAGTCGGCGACGTTTACACCGGCCGCCGGCCCGCCAGCGCGACTGTCATTTATAGGGTCATCGTTGAGCTCTGTCGGCGCGCCGCCGAGACAGTAGACGACCCGTGGGCGCGCGAGCAACTCATAAACGCTTCGCCTCACTGGCTGCGCCATACGTCGGCATCGGACCAATTGAATGAGGCGAAGCTCCCTCTCCTGGTCGTATCGAAGAACCACCGCCACGCCAACATTTCGACCACTGCCCCTTACCTGCATGTCGAGCGGTCGGAGCGCCACGACGCTGTGCAAGCCCACCACCTTCCGAAAGCGCAACCTGAGTAGGCCTCGCTGTCTGCGCTATCGGTAACGGTCAGCGATTCCCGGGGGGGTGGCCTGCGCACCCTCCTCTCCCCTGCTCTTCCGCGACGACAACCACAAAGGACACCCGCTAGCGTCGCCTGAGGCTTCCTGCCCAGCCGCTGGCCGACGACGACACGACACAACAAAACGCGGAATTTCGGCGGAGGTTGAAGATAAAGTCCGGTTTTGCAGACCGCCGGCGATTGCCCGGCTTTACCGCTTCGCGCTGCTTCGCGTCACACACGCGCCCGTTGCTCCCCCTCGCCAATTGCAGTGCAACTCCGCGATAGTTAGGCGATTTAACGCGGAGGGAGCTATACAGGCTAAATTGATGCTCGGCATTTCGGCTTGCCCTCATGTACTGCTAGTCAATCTTACGGGACGGTTTAATGGCGCATTTACTCAAGCCTAGTGCACAAAAACGGCATATGCTGCGGTTGACCGAATCAATGTTTCTAGTCGTTGGGCCGCCCCTGGCGTGGTGGCTGCAGCTCCTCTGTTTTGGCGGCACTCAGCGCTGGAGTCATTCGAGATTGCCTCTTTATACTTTCAGTTTTTTTCAATTAGTCAATCTGTACATATTTTTACCGAAAATAACTAAACCCGAAAAAGACTCAGGTTTCATTACGAAAGCATTGTTTTGGTTTTACATTCGGATTCAACCTGACAATCGTGTACGGAATATTCGCGTGCTACATCTCAATATTTAACAACAAATAAATCAAAATATGACGTTGAGGGAGACACGGTCTTTTTCGTACCGACTGCGACAGGGCTAACGGCGACAACCCACCATCCCGTCGACGCGCCGCCCCTGCTATCGACAGCGGACCGGGCAGGCTAAGTTCCGCGCTGCCCTCCCCGCTCTGCGCGACTAGGGACTCGTTTACCCAGTTGGGCAATCACGGCACGCACTCGGAAGGCACGCGCGTAAAGGTCTCTCAAAGCCAAAGCCGCCCTGACCCACCAAGCGACCGACCAGCGAATGGTTTACCCAAGTGGGTGAAGGCGCCGATGGCGAACACCATGCACGGACCCGCGTAAGTGGGTTGCCTCACGCGCTCGGCGGCACGCGCGAACGCGCACACGTGCTTCATGCGAGGCCAGCTACCCCCCATCGCCCTAACCTGCCTATGGTCTTTATGCCATCGAGCAAACAGGACGCCGGCACATGTCACGCGAATCCGTGTATTACCCTTCGAAAGCTCCACCGGGATTCATTGCGGGGGTCACCCACCGGTTGGCCTCTCGTCCCCAGGGGACCCGCCTTCTCCACGTTATCCTTTCTCATCTTTCACCAGAGCCGAGTAGTCGTCCGAGATGCTCGTCGTCACGACCTCGAGCAGCTCGTGCTTGGCTGTGAAAAGTTCGGAGGGGCTGCGGACGGATAACGGAGCATGCATGCCAAAGCAGATGAGGCCTCAGATAAACATCCCCGCCCTACTGCCTAAAATCCTCAATCAATTCCTTGCAAGCACGGCCCACAGTGAATCCGAACCAATCAATCTGAATATGCCGCGAGTGCTCGTTTAGAACTCCGTGTGAAGCTCGGCCACGACATGTAATTGTCTCGGCCCTGAACCGTTTCCGGGTACCGCACGCATAGCGGGACGCCCCTTACCCAACTGGGTAATTTCCGGGTCTGCTTCAAACTCCGCCGCCCTTTCTCGCGGAGAACATGCGCGTCGACCCTCCTGCTCAAAGTGGTTCATCGTGGCTCACGCCGACTCGGGTTCGTCATTACCCAACTGGGTAACACGCTTTAAAACGCCCGACTGCCCCTCGCCTGGAGCGGCTGAGCGAACCCTCACCGCCAGGACTTCAGCGCCCGCCATCGCCCCGAGGGGTATTGCATGGATGGCGGCCTGGCTGGCTTCAGCCCTTTGCTGCCGTCTCGTTTTCTGAAGCGGCGACTTCCCTATTCGCGGTTCTCGTATCAATTACGCTGATAGCAGCGAAGACCTTGGGTCATAGCGGCATCTGAGTCGTTCGGAATTACGCGCCCGGCCTGGACCCTAATGGCACACGCGACGAAGCTCCGCCTGCTTGTACTGCAGAGCCGCAAGCCTGAGCAGTCATTCCCGCAGCGGCACCACCTGGCCTGAGGACGCGATTACCCAAGTGGGTAGAGCCGGTCAGAACGCCAGCCGCTCATCCCTCACCCTCGAGAACGGGCGCAAGTTCGCGGCGCCGTTCATCTCTCGCTGTTCGGCCGCATGCAGTCGCATCCAAGCGGGACGCCCACTTACCCAACTGGGTAATTTCCGGGCCTGCTTCAAACTCCGCCGCCCCTCTCTCGTGGATAACACGCGCGTCGACTCTCCTGCTACAAAGTGGTTTGCATGAGCTGTTTCAATCGTGACTTCCGCCGACTCGGCGTTCGTGATTACCCAATTGGGTAACACGCTTTAAAACGCCCGACTGCCCTCGGCCGAACCGGCTGAGCGAGCCATCACCGACCAGGACTTTGGCACCCGCCATCGCCCCCGACGATGCCACCTCGCGGCCGCCCCTGCCGTTCGTTGTTGCAGCACCATCTGAAATTGCCGCGAGTGGTCGTTTTAGAACTCGGTGTGCCGCTCGGCCACGACATGTAATCGTCTCGCCCCTCCGAACCCGTTTCCGGGTACCGCGTGCAACACGGCCCCTCGTACCAAACCCGCCCCACAGCGGTAGGCCGTTCAAGCAGGCTGACGCGGCGCCGTAACCCACATGAAAAGCCGGCCGAAGGCTGCTCAATCACTTACATCGGCTTCAGTCCGGTCTTTCCTTCGACGGCGAGACCTTTCGTGGCGGCACATTTCGTTTACCCAATTCGGTAATCGCCCCCGCACGTCGAAGCGCTCGGAGTGCGGACGGCCACCCGCCCACCGCACTAGGCCAATCGCCCGGCCCGGCCATCACTAAAGTGGATAACCGCCAGGGTGAGTGGCGGCGCGTTCTCCGCTCTGAGGCGGTGACCCTCTCCTGAAAATTGAATTCGCAGGCTGCGCTCTTAGACGGAATTGGTTTCGTTCGACGTACCAAAGCGGTGGCCGAAGTCCCGAGTGCGGAAACACTCCCGTTGCCTACCGGCGGGCTGTCCGGTTTACCCAACTCGGTAAAGACCTCTTTGACTCGTGCCCTCGGGGGCTTTTCATCGGCCACGCGGCTTTGACGAGACCGGTGAATCCACTGCCAACAATGCGCACTGCAGGTGGATGACAGTAAAAAGCCGGTACGCCGAAGCGTCCGAGAGGGCGCCAAGCCAGGCACCAGCGGGTTACCCAATTGGGTAAACACGCGCGCGGAACCATCCGAAAACGCGGTCGCCGACCGCAACTGATGAAAGCAACCCCGTTTGCTGCGAGCCGGGAGATGGCTGGAACCGGTGTATGCGCCTGCGAACAATCCCAAAACAATTAAATGTTGTTTTGTATCAAAGTTTTATACGGGGCCGGATAATTCACATATAATTCCGACGGTCTTAAGAAGTTACTTGAACTTCGGCCCGTCCGACCTTTTTAGTCAACCCTCGCGGAGGCGCAACATGGCAGCCCTGGTAATTACAAACGCAAACAACAAAGGTGGCGTGGGCAAAACCACCATTACTGTGAACCTAGCTGACGCACTCGCGCGGGAGGGTTTCTCGGTTTGCGTTATCGACCTCGACCCACAGTCGAACTGTTCCCAGCACCTGAGCAAAACCCTGATTGACCCCGACCGGTCAATTGTCAACGTGCTCCAAGCTGCCGATGACGACCTGCCGTTGGACTTCGACAGTTTTCTGACAGAAACCATCATTGACAATGTAAAGCTGCTCCCCTCGACGCTCAAGCTCGATGGCCTCGAATCCGACATCCACAATGCATACGTTAATCCGCTCCTGGTTTTGAAGCGGCGCATCGAGCCACTACTGGACCAATTCGACATCATCTTGATTGACACGGCACCTTCACTCGGTCTTTGGCTACGAATGGCACTCACCGTGTCGTCCAAAGTGATTATTCCGGCGGACACCTCGGGCCAATATACGATGCAGGGGACCAAGGACTTGCAGAAGTTCATCAAACAGGTCCAGCGGGATGTCAACCCGGAGTTGGAGACGCTCGGCGCGGTTGCGACCAAAGTAACCGCGACAAATGCCTCACAGGCCGTCATGGGCTTGCTGTCAATCCAGTTCAACATGTTCGAAACCGTCATTCACTCAGCCACCGTCATCACAGAGAGCCAGCTCGCGAAGATGACGGTTCTGCAGCACGCACGAACGTCGCGCTGCGCGAAGGAGTTTGTCAATCTCGCCCGTGAAGTCCTGTCGCGTTGCGGGCTTCAGCCAAAGCGGAAGAACAAGCCGGGTCCCAAATCGAAGACAACTGTGTCCACCCTCGCTACGCAAGAACTTGAGGCCGCATCGTGAGCGCAAATCCTGTGAAAGTGAACAAGGACAATGCAACTGCTACGAAGCCGCTCTCGAAGGCGGCGCTGGCGATGATGCAAAAGTCCGAGAGCAACTACCACGGTACGGCTGAGCAACGTGAAGCTGATTTGGAAAGTACGGCGGTCCTGGATAAGGAACGCGAAAGAGCGAAGGGCGGCAAAGGGGCCAAGCTTCTTCCAATGGAGCTGATTGACCCCAGCCCGTTTCAACCCCGCCAGCGTGGCTCAGCAGGCTTTTCGGACAACGAAATAGCATCGCTTGCAGAAGCCATCGCAAAGCAGGGCTTTGGACTGCTCAATGCCATTATCGTTCGGCCGAGCACGCGAGCAGAGGGGCGCTTCGAACTCATCGCAGGTGAGCGACGAGTCCGCGCCTTCCGCCTGCTGAATCGCGCCGAGATTCCCGCCATCGTCAAGGAGATGGACGACCAGGATGCGGCCGCCGCAGCGCTGGTTGATAACGAAGAGCGAGTACAGCTGACCCAGTACGAGATTGCCCACAGCTTCAAGCGCTATGAGGAATGTTTCCCGGGAACGCCGGCAGCCGAGATTGCGCGCCGCTTTCACCAGGACATACGGCTCGTGTACCGGTGTGAATACTTCTGGAAGCTGCCCAGCGAAGTGCTGGACTTGCTGGACAAAAATCCGGCCCTGCTGCAGGCGTCGTATGCCGAAAAATTCTCACTTCTTTGCGACAAGCATCCTCAGGGAGAGACCTTTGTTATCGAAGCGCTAAAGCAGGTCAATGATGGCCTCAATGATAGTGACCCTGAAAAGGAGAAATTTACACTGAGCCATGCGAAGAAACAGGTAGAAAGGCAAATCAAGGGGGTCGAACGCAAGCCGCCCGCGCCTAAAGTCTCGCTGTTCGTCGACGGCGTCGACAAACCGGTGGCAAGCATGACTCGCAGTAAAAGAAACATAACGCTGAGTCTGGATAGAATCGTGGACCCGGCACGATTCGAGAAGTGGCTGCAGGAAAACCTGAAGGGCGCCCTTCTCGAATTGGCCTATGAGAAGCAGGGCACATGACTCGCCCCATTCCTGTCTCTTCTTGAGCGAAGCTGTAAGGCCGGAGGGAGCCTCGCTCCTTCTGGCCAACATCCCATCCCGTCTTACGCGACACCTGATATCCCGCGCGTTGCGTTCAAAGCGGCCCAGGCAGTTCGCGCACCTACCCCCTGGCGCACGTTCTGACCACCCGGCACCACGCGCTTGTCACGCTGCCCTCGATACGGTTCAACCAGGTGACGTTTTGTAAAGCCCATCCACGGGCGCTCCCGTATTCTTCCATTGCATACCTCGCGCGCTGCGCGCGGCAGGTCTCCGGGGTGCCCATAACCGTCGAGATAGCCGGGGAACGCCTAAATCAGGTGGTTGGCGCCCCGGCGGCTGCGGGGGCGGAAGCCGACGGGTGATTCAACAGCGGGTCGCCTTTACAAAAGAACGTAGCGGCATTGGGACGTGCCTTTACAATATGCTAAGATGCCAGTTCAACGAGTAAAACGCACCCACCCGAAAGCACGCTTCTATGTCCAATGTCGTCCAGCTGCGAGAGTCGCGAGTAACTGCTGAAACGTACGACTACGTCGGCGAAGCGTACGGTAAGCTCAAACGCCTTTCGGACTTTCGTGAGCGAGACGGGCAGGCCAATCTCTCGAAAATCATTGAAGACTGCCTCGCGTCGTCCGTGCCGCTTGCCGCAGAGGCGCCGACCGGGACCGGCAAAACCATTGCGTATCTTGTTGGCGGCGTGTCCGCCGTGAAGAGGCTCGAGTCGGCTGTCGCCGGCGAGGAAATGCCCATCGTTGTGGCCACTGCCACGGTCGGATTGCAAACTCAAATCCTCGCGAGTGACCTGCCCAAACTCATGGAAGCTGGAGTCATCGCGCAGGGGAGTGCGGTAATCGCGAAAGGGCGCGGGCGGTACTTCTGCATCCTGTCCGCCGAGCGCTTGCTCGCTGGCGAGGTCGAGAACATGCAGTACGACATCTTCGACCCCGAGTCGAACGTCAAAGTCGACGGCATCGACGAGATTCGTGAAATGTCCTCCGCGTGGCACACTGCCGCGTGGAAGGGCGACATCGACACCTACGGCCACAAGCGCCCTGTCTTTTGGGCCACCGTGCAGGCTTCGAGCGACACCTGCATCGGACCGCGCTGCGACTTCTACGAGGACTGTCCGTACTTCGAGGACAGGCGCCGCCTCGCGAAGGCAAAGGTCGTCATCGCAAACCACGACCTTGTCCTCGCAGACTTGTCTGCCCAGATGTCCGACCAGGAAACCGTTTTCCCGTTCAACCGGTACATCCTTCTTGTGGACGAGGCACACCACCTTCCGAGCAAGGCCATGGAGGCGGGCGCGGCGAACGATAACCTCTGTGAGACGCTCGAGAAGCTTCCTGCCGTCGCAGCGGCCGCCAAAAAGTTCTTTGTCAACGGTGAGTTCGCGAAGTTTCTCGATTCCAAGGGCATCACAACCTACGACTTCGATATCAGCCGCACGCAGACGCTGCTACGCAACGCCATCGACCTCATTCGTCAAATTAGCGTTGACCCAGACAGCCGCACCAAACGCTTCACGAAGGGGCAAGTGCCAGAGTCGCTGCGGCTTCCGCTCGCTGAGCTGCTCAGCGAGCTGGGCAGCCTCAAGGACAACGTCGCAAAAGCGGCGTCCTCGCTCAAAAGCTCCAACCTCGCGAACCGCGACGCGCGATTCAAACCTATGGTCGCCGAGGCGCTGTACGAGGCGTCGATGGTGAACGGGATTCTGAGCTCTGCCTGGCAAGCTCTGCGGCTGTTCACCGAACAGAGTGAGATTGTCCGGTGGGTCCACCACACAGAGACCGACGCATGGCTCTTCGCCTCGCCCGTCGAAGGCGACAAGATTCTGACCGAGCTCATGTGGAAGAACCCGCGCGTACGAGTCGCGCTCCTTAGCGCTACGCTGAAGGACCTGGAAGGGTTCGAGCGGTTTCGCATGCGCTCCGGACTTCCTCAGGAGGCCCGTACCTTCGCGATGCCGCATAGTTTCCCGTACCAGGAGAATCTGCTCGTCGTGTATGACACGATGAAAAATACTCCGGCGCGCGGAACGCGTGATGAATATATCAAGGAGCTGCAGACCGCGATGCCCTCGGAAATCAATCCGGGGGAGGGCACCCTCATCGTGTTCACGTCAAAACAGTTGATGAATGCTGTCGTCCCCGCCCTGCGCAAAAAATTTGGTGACCGGGTCCTCTGTCAGGGCGAGATGGGCATCAAGCAACTTCTCGTCGAGCACAAGGGACGCATCGATGCAGGGGGCGGGAGCATCCTGGCGGGACTTGCAACCGTCGCCGAAGGGCTTGACCTACCCGGTGCGTACTGCACCCACGTGATGATTACAGGCATTCCGTTCGCCGTTCCGACGAATCCGGTCGAGGAGGAAAGGGCAGAGCAGCTGGGCAATGACTACTTCAACAAACACTCATTGCCCGACGCCTTCGTCAAACTTACCCAGATGGTCGGCCGGCTTATGCGCCGTGAAACCGACAGAGGCCGCATCACCATTTTTGACAAACGACTCGTCGAAACCAAGTACGGGTGGAAGCTTATGCGCGCCCTTCCTGACTTCCGTAAAAAGCGCAAGTCCACTCTGGTAGCCGCACAATGCATCCCACAATAATTCTGCCGTTTCTCGCCGCTATAACCGCCGGCGCGCT
Source organism: Paraburkholderia sp. UCT31 (assembly GCF_014397655.1). Lineage (NCBI taxonomy): Bacteria > Pseudomonadati > Pseudomonadota > Betaproteobacteria > Burkholderiales > Burkholderiaceae > Paraburkholderia > Paraburkholderia sp. UCT31. Next base: position 18,057 of record NZ_VZQP01000010.1, on the reverse strand, counting down.
CGTAGGCATCGAGCGCAGTTACAGCGGCCGAGCCGCAGGCTTTCGAACACTTTCGCTTGTTTGCCTGACAGCCTGCCTTTTGATGGTGGTGTGCCAGTTTCCAGGACTCACGCAGCGATTCGGCGGGTTTGACTCCACCCGGGTCGTGCAGGGCGTAATGGCTGGCGTTGGCTTCATCGGAGCCGGCGTTATCGTGAAGGACGGGGCAACAATCAAAGGTTTGACCACCGCCGCGTCCATCTGGTTGGTTTCTGCCCTCGGCATCGCGATTGGTATGGGCTTCTATGCGGAAGCGGCTATCACCCTCGCACTCGCGTTGGGGATTCTGTCTGTCTTTCGAAAAATCGAAGACCTTATTCCCCGGCGCCTCATGGTTCACTACCTCGTGCGATTCCGCGTCGAACACGGACTTACAGAAGTACGCGTTCGCGAATTCCTCAAATCACAGGGCTTCCAGGTTTCCGACCTGACCTACAAGGTTAAGGAGTCGGGCGAACTGTTCGAGTACAAAATGACGGTCTATACCCAAGCGCGTGATGGCCTGTCGAAACTTGCAGCTGCGCTTCCGATAGGCCTGCCCGCGCTCGAATATGAACTCTATGCAACGCGGGACTGATTCCGGAAGGTAACTGGTTCGCATCCGCGCAGCGCGGCCTGGCGGCGCGCTCGGCGGCGCGCAGGACCCGCGCCGTGTCGGTGCCCCACAGCACTTCTCCTCTCCTCGTCCCAGACGCAGGCATCGGCCGCCGCGCAATACCTCTAAAACTCGTTCCTACACTCCCCGAACTCTTTCTTTCGGTGAGTAAAAAGTGATACATAAGGAATTCTGGGGACTCCTCTTTCTAGCGTTTGTTGGCTGGATTTTCGTGAGCGCCAACCCCTCCGAGCGCATAGACCGAGTCTGCCGGCCCATTGGCTGGTCCGGTAGTGTCGTCGTTTCTCTCTCGGCGCTTGTGCTGCCAGAAAACCAGAAAACCGTCCAGGGCTGGTTCGACAAGCTCGAGTATGGATGCCGATACACGGCCTGGCGCCTCATTTACCAGAACGACTACAACCACGCTGTTGGTCAAGGGCAGCAAGCTTCCCAGTTGCGCGATATCGCGACAGGCGAAGATGTGAAGCCCGCAGTTCCGGCCAGCGCGTCGGCCGCGTCGGAGACAGCGCCCGCTTCTGCGGGGGCCGCCAAGTGATACGCAAACTCGCTGTCGGTGCCGCCTTCCTGCTGGCTACCGCCATCGCCTCGGCTTCGCCCGTTGACGTCGTCAAGATTGTCAACTTCTCTTGCCCCGTCTGCAGGGCCTCCGAGTTCCAGAACGGCGTCATCAAAGATGCGGTTGAAGCGACGGGCGGCCGCTACGTAGTCGCACCCATACCCGAGCAAGACGGGACAGGTGCGCGGGAAGAGGTCTACTACGCAAGCCGTAGCCAGGGTGTCCCCATAGCGGACGCCGTTAAGGAATCCCTTTTTCGCGGCGCTCAGGATATGGGCCAGCCGTTCAGCGACCTGACTCAGGTCATGGTCTGGCTACAGGGCGACCTTAAACCGGAACTCCACGTCGACTGGCAAAAGCTCACTACGGAGGCTGGTGCAGATGCTGCCAAGGCCTCCGTGGGCAAAGCCGCGCAAATGACGCTGGACGCGGGAGCGTCGCAGTTGCCAACGTACCTCATTCTCAAGAACGGCGTTGTCGTCACTTCGCTCGACCCCAACACGGTCAACAAAACGAGCATGGCTGCCCTGCGTGCAGCGGTCATCGACGCAGTGAACAAGGCTTCGGCCGACAAACAATAGGGAGGCCTTCGTGCCCTTTATCGACGTACCCGCCTACGTAGTGAATCCGCCAGTCATCGACCAGCACGTCCGAATCGAGGGAGGGACGAACTGGGATTTGTCGCGCTCGGCCGTTGCTACCCCTGTGTACCCGGTTCTGGACCCGCTCCCAGTCCGGGCAGACTCCGACCTGTCGCTCAACCGCGCGCGACTCGGCATGGTCGTCAGATTCGCCCCGAATAGCGCGCGGTTGCCCGCCGACTTTCACAAGGCGCTCAAACAACTCCCCACGCATGCGCAGTTCATTGTTAAGGGCGTGAAATCCCAGAAAGAAAAGGCAGGCGTATCCAATGCACGCCAACGCGCCGTCGAGGATGCACTTACGAAGGCAGGCTTCACAATTTCCTCAGGTGAGGGGTATGTCCTGCGGGAATCGTCCGTTTCAAAGGACAGCGCGTCAAAAGCTGAGGTTTTCATTACCGAAAACTGACCCGTCTTCGATAGTTTAAAAGGCCGTCCCTATAGGTATGGCTTGCAGGACTTTACGCATGTTCCCCCTACCTAGATTAAGAGGAGATAACCGTGAGCAACGGTACCATCAACGGCTTTTATTTGCTGGCTGAAATCAAGAAAATCGACGAGTCGATTCCCAAGGACCCGACGAAAAAGCCGTCCGCTGTTCTGCTGTGCCAGTACGGCGTGCAGCGCGACGAGTCCAAAGGTCCCGTGGACTTCGTGAACGCTGTCCTGGTTCGGGTGCCCTCCTACAAGTACCCGGAACTGCGGGACACACTGAAGGTCGGCCAGCGCATCCTCATCAACGGCCGCCTGCAGGGCGTGGCAAAGCCGACCGGCGATGGCCGCAGCTACCTGACAGTTGAGCTGGTTACAGAGCGCATCACCATCGACGGTGGCTTGACCGAGCAATAGGCGACGGCTGAGGGATGACTGCTGTCGCACCGTCTCTTCCGCCCTACGCGCATATCAACACCGAGGCCCTGCAGTGTATCGCAGAGGCCTCGCAACGTTATGACGTGCCGGAGTTGCTCCTCCATTCGATTTTGATGAAGGAGAACGGCCGAACGGGCAAGTATTCCACCAACAAGGATGGAACGTACGACCTCGGACTCGCGCAAATCAATACTCGCTGGCTGTCTTTCTTCGGTCGTTATGGCATCCGCCCCGACGACATCATGAATAAGACCTGCACCAATGTCGCCATTGGTGCCTACATCCTGAAGTACAACTGGCAGCGTCAGGGCCACGACTGGTTCAAGGCCACCGTCGCCTATCACATCGGAAACGCATCATGGACTCCGGAGCGGTACGCGCGCGGCTATCGCTATGCAAAGGACGTCGTCCAGTACTGGTGGGGCTTTTACAGGTACGTAGAGGCAGTTGACGCGGCTCAACAAAAAAACTAACGGCCCGTGGCCACAACTACCTATACGAAATTGTTAAGCCGCATTTCCACCAACCTGGGAGCCGTAATGAACCTGAAGAGCGTTTTCAAGAAGACGTCTGCCGCCGCCGCTCTGTCCCTCACGTCCGCAGCCGCGTTCGCGAGTGTCGACACTGGCGACGCATTTTACGAATACTACAACACCGTCAACGGCTGGGTGACGGGCCCGCTCGGTATGGGCCTAGCGACGACGATGCTGTTGATGGGCGGCGCAATCGGCGTCGCAAAGAACAGCCCGATGCCCGCGCTTACTGGTGTTGCTGGCGCGGCGTTCCTTCACTGGGGCCCGACGGTTATCAAAACCATCATGTTGAACGGTTACCTGTTCTAGGTTTAGGCATCCTCACCTATGGACCCGCAAGCGCACGTTATCCCTTCTGACATTGAGAAGCCGGTGCCGATTATGTTCTGGGAGCCCATCGAATTCGTGATGGCGCTCTCACTCATGGGCTTCGGCATCGTCATGAACCTGTGGGTCTTCGGCATGGTGTCTGGGGGCCTCGTGTTGGTAGGCAGCCGCTATCTAAAACGCGGCGCTAAACAAGGGGCCATGCAGCACCTGCTGTGGAGCATGGGTGTGATGTTGGACCAGCCTTTAAAGACGAAATTTCCCCAGCCATGGATGAGGGATTTCATTGAGTAGAGCTTCTTGAGTCGCATTGGCACTAACCGGTTTGGTGTATGTCGAAAACAACCTATTTGGATGTCGTGGCAAACGCGTTCGGCGAGGCAAAGGCATGGAAGTTTGCCTGCCTCGCTCTTGGCGCTGTATGCGCGGGTCTTACCTTCGGACTTGTCTACCAGGCGCGGAATAGCCCCGTAGTTCTAGTTCCGTTCAACTTCGCGACGATGGACGGCAAGCAAACGGTCAGCCCTAACGGGAACTTTGCCGATGCCAGCCCCGACTACCTCGCTCAAATCGCTCTGGGAGACCTGGCGCTTGTCCTGAACTGGACCCCGGACGACGTGCTTGTCCAGTATCAGCGCTTTCTGAACCGGATGACGCCGGACCTCTACGCCGAGCAGAACGTGTCGATGCTCGCCGAGGCGAATGACTATCGCACAACCGGCACCACACAGTCGTTCTACCCAACTGGTGCACGTGCGACCTCGAAGAACGAGGTAATCGTGGACGGCACCCTCGTTCGATGGACTGGGGAAAAAGAGTCGCTCCGAATGAAGGCCACCTACACCATTTCGTATACACCGTTCAAGGGGTTCCTCCATGTCTCCGGACTTCGGATTCAAAAGTAAGCTGTTCGCTGCGCTCGTGGGGGTGGCTTTTGCGTCAGCAGCGAACGCACAGGAAAAGCCGAAGCTTTCCTACACGCCGCAGCCACAAACGACTGTGCCCGTGGCGAGCGGGCCCGCCGCGTCTGTCTACGCACCGGCTGCCGCAAGCGCTCAAGCATCTTCCTCAGGCGTAACTTCGGGGCAGCCTGCCCCAAGTGCGTCCATGAAGACCGAGCCTTCGAGCTCCGACACTCGCGCCGACGCGAACGCCGCGCAAAGCATTGCCTCGAGCGCCCCCACCAAACACGTCAATACAAAGCGCGTAGCACGACGCAAGCATAGTGGGGTTCACCCGGCCGTCACGGTCGTCAAGCATACGGCCGCCGGCGCGTCGGACGATGTACACATTCAGGCCCCCTTGCCCGGCGAAGTGATGGTGTCGGACAGGGACCTGAACCAGTTCATCTTTCCGGTGCCAATCTCCCAGGTCATTATGCCGGCGGGCACGCCGGTGTCGCAGTCCATCTATCTGTCGAACAACACGCAGGTGTTGCTCCAGTTCCAGAAGGGATATGACAAAGACATTCAGTTCCTTGCCGAGGCGGAAAACGGGCAGGTGTTCAAGCTCTATCTGAAGCCACGTCCTATCAACGGCATCACCTATCGGGCTGACGCGCGGCATGACGCGACCCCTGTCGCGTCCAGCGCCCAAGCGGCCGGCCAATCGACCGCCGCTACAAACGACCCGACCGACGCGACTCCCGGAGAACCTTCCGCACGTGGAGAAGACATTGAGCTTCTGAAGCGCGTCGTCAAAGGCGACGTGCCGGCCGGGTTCGACCAGATTACGCTGCCGGCACCGACGCGCTTCGACAAATTCACCGCTGTGCCCCTCACGGGGTGGTCTGACGGGGCGAGACGCGTTCTCGCCTTCAGCCTCGTCTCCAACAGCGGACAATCCGCCGTCGTCGCTCCGCCGCAGTTTTACCGGCAGGGGATAACGGCCGTGATGTTGACGGGAGACAGCGTCACGCCTGACAGCTCCCCGCAGTTATTCGTGGTCGAGGAACTGAGCGATGAGTGATGACAAGAAATCTGGTCTGGGTCTCTGGCTGTCGAAAAAATCTGACGGAGCAAGCGGGTCCGGGCCAATCACACCCAAAAACGTGGGAAAGCGTTGGTGGGTTGTAGTCGCCGGCGTAGCCGGTTTTGGCATTGTCGTGTCTTCTTTCATGAACGGCAGCAATGCGCCCCCGCCCCAGCGCGAAAAGAAAGTCGATGTTGTGGACTTGACGCCGAAGGGCGCCGACCAGAAAACATGGCAGGCACAGTCGCAATCCGACATCACCGAACTGAAAGACGAGAACGCGAAGCTCGCGGCGAAACTTGACCGCCTGACAAGCGCGCTCGCCGACAAGGACGCCGCTGCAAAACAGGCCGCGCAGGCAGGCTATGTGCCGCCCCCGGTGATGCCGGGCACGACGTCACCACAGCAGATGCCTACGTTGCCGGCGGTCGTGCCGCCTCCGCCTCCGCCCACGCAGCCCACGACGACGATTAACCCGTCATTGCCGCCCGTTGACTCACTGCCGCATGACATTAAGCCGGTGGTGTTCAAGGCCGAGAAGCGGGATGTGAGCAAACCCGCAACCGATGCACTGGGCAACGCCATCGATAGCGTTAAAGCGAAAGTCGCCTATCGCAAAAATCCATATTCGGGATTTTTGCCCGCTGGGGCTTTCTCTGATGTCGCGCTACTAAACGGCCTCGACGCGGGCACGGCAAGCATGAACCAGTCTAACCCGCAGCCGATTCTGATGCAGATTCAGAACAACGCTGTGCTCCCAGGTTCGGCTAGTTATCGCCTGAAGTCTTGCTTCATCCTGGGCAGCGGCTATGGAGACCTGTCGGCCGAGCGCGTATATGTGCGCCTTGCCCGTCTTTCATGCGTTGACAAGGCGAACAAGCTCATTCTGACGTCCCAGATTGGCGGATACCTCGTTGACTCGGACGGCAAGCTCGGGCTGCGTGGCACTGTCGTCGACCGGCAGGGCGCGCGCCTTGGTAAGGCACTGCTCGCGGGATTTGCCCAGGGTCTAGCTGGCGCGCTCGGTACGGCGCAAGGCACGACGACCAATAGCGTATTTGGCAGCACCAATTCTCTTGACGGTACCGCAGCGCTGCGGGCCTCCGGATTGACTGGTGCACAAACTGCGTCTTCGCAACTTGCCCAGTTCTACCTGAAGGAAGCTGAGGCGATTTTCCCGGTGATTACCGTCGACGCAGGTCGGGTCGGAACAGTCGTCTTTACAGAAGGCACGTCACTGGAGTGGGGCCAAGGCGACACGAATTTCACCAAGGAAGTTAAGCCCGACGGGCAATAAATTAACCACGCCGGAGTAAGAGTATGAACAAGTTGCTAATTCCCGCCGCGCTGACGACCGCTATGTTGTCCGGCTGCATGTTTACCTCTCCGGGGTACGAATGCGAGCTCAAACCGAATCCGCAAGGCAAGTGTGCGTCCATGCAGCAGGCGTACACAGCGGCCGGGGCCGTCCAACGGACCACGGCCATTAAAAAGCGTGAGAGCGTTTTTGAGCAAGCCGACTCTACCGGGGACCGGCGGGAAGCGCGGCAGCCCGTGTTTGACGCCGCCGATTCGGGCCTTCCCGACACTCCAGAAAGTGGGATGCCGGTCTTCCGCCAGCCTAAGGTGATGCGTGTCTGGGTCGCGCCCTATGTCGATGCGGATGGAAATTTGCGCAGTGGCGAGTACACGTATTTCACAACGCCGGGACAGTGGAACTACGGCTCTCTGCACAAGCCCGGCGATGCTTCCGCGAGCTTTGGCCCGGCGCGTGCCGGAGGCAATCTCGGCTTCAATCCGATAACCGACAAACCCAAGGTGACGCCGCCGCCCGCACCTCCGCCCGGCCAGAACGGGGCCGTCAACATGCCTATTCAGAACGGCAAGCCGGTGGAAAAGCAGGGACCCGCGACCGTAGATGGCGTAACTCAGCCTGCGCAACGCTTCTAATCTCGAGACGAACCGATGAACCCGAAAGTCAATAAAATCCTCAAAGGCGTCCGCACGTGGTTGAGCCCCGAGCAGCCGGGCGCAACGCCGCTCGTGATGGCGCAGGCGAGGGCGCTGACCGAGCGGAACCGGTTCGTCTCTTTGCTCAACTATCGCGATTTCGACGAGAAAGACAATCTGTCGTATCTCGACGATGGTTCCCAACTCAGCATTGCTTTCGGCCTGCTGCTAGCTCCGCTTGTTATGGCGGGCACAGACTCGGAAACGCAGATAGAAGCGGCGATTAACGCCTGTCCCGCCGACACGATATTACAGTTTGGCGTCCTAAGCAGCCCTCAAATCAAGGGCTTCGTCAACACGTGGGTGAACTCGAGACTAAGCGGCAATACGAACCCTCTGCTGGAACAGATTGCCATGCGGCGGCGGGAATTCATGCTGACCACTGCAACTGGCCCGTCGATGTTGCCGAAAACCCGGCTGCACCCCCGCATGATGCAGTACTACCTCTTTGCGCGGGTGCCGTTTAAGGGAGACCTCTTTAGCGAGGGGGAGCGACTCGCGTTCATCAAGAGCATGAAGGACCTTCGGAACACCATACAAGGCGCGCTCACCGGCGCACAAATCAGTTCCGACGAAATGACCGGCGACAGCCTGCGATTCCTGCTTCGAGAACTCCTGAATCCGCATCTTGACCCGGCTGAGCGACTCGCCACGTCGCAGCGCGCGGTGCCGCTGCACGAGGACCTCCTTGACCGGAACTGCCGTATTACCGTACAGGACGATGGCACAATTGGCTTTGCCGGTGCAGCCGGAGAGCCGGAAGTGTACCTCTCGTCCATCACGACCGATGCCGCGCCCCGCGAGTTCTACCTGCCCTGGATGGCGCAAACTCTCGGCGACCCGACGGCCCGCGACGAGCGCATCACGTGCCCGTACTGGGCGTATACCACCATCCACGTTCTCGACGCGGAAAACGCGAAGGACACCCTGACCACCAAGCTTGGCGTGCTGAACAAACAGACGATGTCAGAGAGCCCTTGGTACCGGTCGATGATGCGCCATCTATACGACCGGCGCGACATGGCTTCCATGCTCTCTGACCAGACTCGCAACGGGCACCGGCTCGTGCGCGCGTACTCAGGAATCAACCTGTACACCCCGAGGGGCGAAATCCGGGAACAGGTGGAAAGCGTGAAAGGCCTTTGGCGCGCGGCAGGGTTTCGCGTGTCTGAAGAACGATACATCTCCTTCCCAGTTTTCCTGGCGTCGTTGCCGATGCAGTACAGCCCGGCCATGGACCCGCCAAACAAAGGGATGCAGCGGGCGCAATTGATGCACTCACTGAACGCGGCGTCGATGATTCCCATTCAGGGAGACTGGAGCGGCACCGGCCCGGCCCGCGCACTGAAAGACGACGGCTCTGTCGAGAAGTACGGCGCCGGCCCGTTGATGGTGTCGCGACGCGGCCAGCTCGCTTGCTTTGACCTGCTGCAGACGAGCGTTAACTACAACTTTGTCATTATCGCGGCATCGGGCTCAGGCAAATCATTCCTGGCGAATGAGATTGTGTGCGACTTCCTGAGTAAAGGGGGTATCGCGCGAATCATCGACGTGGGTAAGTCGTACTTCCGTTTTTGCTCTGTGATGGGTGGTCAGAACGTCATCTTCTCCCGGGACAACCCGATGTCGATGAACCCGTTCTCGGACCTCCGCAGCCAGGACGACCTCGACGAACTCATGCCGATGTTGCAGGACCTGCTGCGGCAGATGATGTATCCGATGACGGAAGAGAAAGACGTACCGCCATGGGAATACAAGGCAATTGGCCACGCTATCAATGCGGCCTTCGAAGTACATGGCTCGAGCACCGACCTGAAGGATGTGCACCGCTGGCTGGCGGACCATGACGACCCGCGCGCCAAGGACATGGCGTTCCTGTTGAACGACTTTGCCCATGGACGCTACTCGCGCTGGTTCACTGGCCCTCGGACCGTTTCGTTCAACAACCCCTTAGTCGTCATTGAGCTTGAGGAGCTGAAACAGGACCCCCAACTCCAGGCCGTTGTGATGACGCTCGTCATCCACCAGGTCACCAAGGAGATGTACCTTAGCGACCGGAAAATCCCGAAGTTGCTGGCAATCGACGAGGCATGGGATTTACTTTCGGGCATGAGGACCGGAAAATTCATCGAAACCTCTTTTCGCCGGGCGCGAAAATACAACGGCATTGCCGGCGTCATCACGCAGTCCTTCGAGGACTTTGAGCGCTCGGGGGCCGCGAAGGCGGCCATCGAGAATGCCGAATGGCAGTTCATCCTGTATCAGCGACCGGAATCGCTCGCGTTCGCCCTGAAAAACCAGCGGGTTATCGGCGACGAACAGACCCACAAGCTACTGTCGACGGTGCAGTCCGGACCCGGCTATTCAGAGGTCTACGTGAAGAGCAGCAGCGCAGGTGCAGGCCTGTATCGATTCGTTACCGACCGGCATAGCTACTACACCTTCACAACAAAACCCGCCGACATCAACCGCATCGACAGCTTGACGGCCAAAGGCAAATCAATCGCCGAGGCCATCGACGTCCTTGCGCGCGAGGATTATCAAAAGATGTGGGGCTTCCAGCTCGCAGCATGACCCAAAAGCACCTCGAAAGAGGTGCTTTCCGTTTCTTGGGGCCGGGTAATTTGTCGCGCCGCGCCAACCGCACCGCAGCGCCTTTACATTGACCAGTGGCCGCCGCATCCTTTACAATTGCTAAACGACGCGCCGCGCCGACAGCCCCGCCTGCCTATACGCACTATCCTTTACATAATAGGGCTGCGCCCATGGATGACGAACAGAAACAGATTCTGCGCACACTTGCGCCTTACCTTATCGCCACTGCGCTGGTTGCTGCCACGTTAGTTCTTGGCGCACTGCGTTTTTTTGGTTACGCACACTATTCTTCCGGCGGAAGTCCGCAAATGGTCCAGTTTGACGTGGTAAAGCTCGCGAATGCGCAACGCGCAGTAGCGTCACAATTCCTGAAAAGCGGCCCCGATTCTACGGACAACGCGGCGCTCCTTTTGAATCTGTCAACGCGCACACGCGAGGCGATAACCAAGGCTGCCGGCAAAGGGACACTGGTTCTCGTCAAGCAGGGAATCGTACAAGGTGACGTGCCGGACATCACCGACGACGTGCTCCGAGCACTTGGTCTGCCTACCGACGTCCCGACCCAGGACCCGACGACCTACACGCTCGACGTGGCGCCCACCAATCTCGCCATCATTTCAGCACCCAAAAACGCGCCGCGCGCCGCTCTGTCTTCAGGCGGGGGCTCAATTCTGCCATGAAATTCAAGCTCTGGCCGGTAACCCTCGCGCTCACGCTCATTACGGCCGTCTACGGCTTCGACGTCGTCCCCTGGCGGCTGGCGGTCAACCGCACCGAGAGCTTGCCTCTCGGTTTGTACTTCGCCAACCGGAACGTCTCCAACATCGGGAAGGGGCAGCTTATTTGCTTCGTATACCGCGAGCCGAACTGGGCCCGTGGTCGATACCTCCCGAGTGGTTCACATATTTGTAAAGAGGTCCTCGGGGTACCGGGCGACATTATTACAGCAAGAGGCCTATCCCTCTTCGCCCAGCACGGGGCAGAAACGACGTACCTGGGAGACATGCGAGAAGCTGACAGCGCAGGACGGCCCGTGCCGCTCCCGAACTGGTCCCATGTGGTTATTCCTCCGGGGAGCTATTACCTCGGCTCTACACGGTCGCCTAAAAGCTTTGACTCCCGTTATCTCGGCTTGGTTACCACGACTGAAATCGCAGAGCGAATCTACCCCCTCATTGTCTTTTGAACATGGCCAGCAAGCACACCGAGAAGGATGAGCCGATTGAGCAACAGCTGCCTCCCGTCGTCGACGGCGAAATGGCAAGCATTCTGACCATCGAGCTGAAGGAAAAGAAGACAAAAAAACCGGCCTATTACACGGAAGGTGCCCTCATCGCTGATATGAAGGGGGCCGAAAAGTACGTCGACGGCGCAGAACTCAAGAAAGACATGCGGGAAGCCAAAGGGCTGGGAACGGCCGCCACCCGTGACTCCATCATCGAGGAGCTCAAATACAAGAAGCTTCTCGAAACGCGCGGCAAGTACATCGTTTCAACAAAGAAAGGCCGCGACCTAATCGCCTACCTCCCCGCATCGCTTTACGACATCGCCACGACGGCACGCTGGGAGTCCGAACTTGGCGTTGTCGCCGAACGCGGAGGCGGGCGTGCATGGGAGAAGGCCATTGAGGCCGAAGTCCAAAAACAGGTTTCTATATTGAAAGCACATGGGCCTATGACCCGCAGCGAAGCGGTCGAAACCCGAAAACCAACCACGTCAACTGGAGCAAAACGACCTATGTCCGACACCGGCGCACAAAACATGGCCCCTTCTGAGAAGCAGGTGGCTTTTGCAAAGACCATCGCGAAGCGCCTGAACAAGACGCTGCCCGACGATATCGAGACGAATCTCAGCGTTTGTCGGCAATTCATCGACGACAACATCGAGCAGGCGAACGCAACGCCATCGCCTCCATCCGAGAAGCAACTGAACTTCGCGCGAAACATCGCTCAGCGCAAGGGCGTCGAGCTGCCGCCAGAAATCGCCGCAGACTTCCGCGCGATTTCGACGTGGATTGACGAAAACAAGTAACCCACAAAAGCCAGTAGACCAGGTGCCGCCAGCTCTGGCGGCATTTTTTACGCCATCCAATCTGGGGGAAATGGCATATGCGCCTCGTAATAGGCTTGATTGGAATGAAAGGGGCCGGCAAAGACACGGCTGCTGGTTTTCTTCGCGACAAAGCGTTTCGGCGAATCGCTTTCGCCGACGAGTTATATCGGCAAGTTGCCGATACGTTCGGCGTCACCGTCGAGTTCCTGAACAATCGGGACACGAAAGAACTGCCGCTTCAAGAACTAGCGTTGCGCAATTGCCGAGATACCCGCTTTGTCGGAGTGTGTCGCACGCTGGACGCGGACATCTCTCGAGACGAATTTCTTTTTTCCCCTCGAAGCCCGCGTCAGGTGCTGCAACGATGGGGAACCGAGTACCGGCGTGCACTCGACAAGGATTCTTACTGGCTCGATATTGTGCGGGCAGAAATTGACCGCTCCCCCGGACAAAACTTCGTCATCACCGACGTCCGCTTTCCGAACGAAGCCAAGTTTGTCACCCAGCTGGAGGGGTACCTCTTTCGCATCCGTCGCCCACTGCTCGAGGCATCGGCTGCGGCCGACCGGGAAACGAAGGGGACGGCGGCTCACGATTCCGAGCTCGCTCTCCAATACTGGCCGACAAATGCCACCTTTATCAACGACGAAGGGCGACCTGACCGCCTGGAAACTGAGGTGCACGCATTCGTCGAGGGTCTAACCTCCGTTCTTGCGTAGCTTTCCGCAGAGATTCCCCGTCGCACCTCCTTGAACCCCACCGCTTGGTGGGGTTCTTCGTTCTAGCCGGTATAACGCGCGTCCCTACACTGGGCTAACCTTTGTGAATCGGCCCCATGACACGCCTGCTCGCTGCACTGCTTTGCGCTCTCCCGCTTATCGCATTCGCCCAGACTGCTGAACGCGAAGCCCCTGCCACGTCCCTTCAGCAAAACGCTGAGAAGGGCTGGTTTTTTTACGAACAGGCTCCCAAAAAAGAAGAACCCGTCGCTGAGCAAAAGCAGCCGGCGCCGACGCCTCCTCCGCCTAAGGAGGCAAAGAAAGAAGACAAGTGCAAAGACCCCAAGGCATGGACCGCCGATTGCGGCTTTGTCGACCCCGGCAAGGACATGGCGTTTCAGGAAAAAGAACGGGACGCGCTTCTCCAGAACATGAGCCTCAGCAATAACGACCCGAAGGCGGTCGAGGCTTTTCAGTACTACATGCGCTGGGTCATGGGGCGCGCTAGCGAGGTTGCCAACCTCTGGTACTACAACACCGTCCAGAATCCGGACCTGGACGCTTCTGTCAATCAGCCCATCAGCTCGTTCGGACTTCGGCTGATGACCGATGTCCGCAGTGCCAACGCTCAGGAGATGTATGCTGCTCTGAAGAAAGAGGACGCAATTCTTATCCTTTTTTCCCGCTCGGACTGCGAGTTCTGCCACTCAATGGCGCCGACCTATCAAAACGTCGCGCACGATACAGGGCTGCCCCTGTATGACGCATCGCTCGATGATACGTGCCTTCCCGGCATGACGGCCAACTGCCGTACCGGAAAGGATTCTATTCCCCCGGCCGAAAAACTTTCGGTCACCACAGTGCCAGCACTATTCCTTTACATCCAGCCGTCGACCTGGATTCGGGTGGCGACAGGCGTCACCGACTCAGCGACCATCGAGGGGCGCATCGTCTCCTTTTTCAGCGCTTACCGCGCTGCCTTACTCAAGGGAATAAGCAATGGCAGCCAAGGACGGGCATCGGTCGATTTCTCTGATGCCGACAAAGTATCCGGCAATCAAAAGGGTGTCACCGCGCCCGCCGAATCCAAACTGCCGACTGACGACGACGTAAAGAAGATGCTCGGTGACGGGAAATGAAGCTTTCACACTCGCTATACATCCCGTCTTCTCCCCGAGTGCGCCCAATGTTTAAAAAATCGATACTGCTAGCCTGTTTCTTCCTTGCGTTCGCCTGCCCGCTAACGTCGGAAGCCGTCAACCTCGACTCGGCATTCGGGTCGCTGGGGGGAAACATGGTGACCAGCTCCGGGCCAGCGGCGTACTCGAGCCAGTCAAGAAACATCTACATGGCCGGGGGTATTGACGTCCGGGTTCCGCGCTCGAGCGGCGTGACTCTCTTCTCCGTTACCCCTCCCACTTTGGACATTGGGTGCAACGGGATTAGCGCCCACTTTGGGGGCTTTTCCTTCATCACGGGTGCGCAGATTGAGCAGCTCATCAAGAACATTTCGCAGAACTCGACTGGGCTTGTTATGCAGCTCGTCATCAAGACGCTTTGCCCGCAATGCGAGGCGGTGTTGCAGGTCATGCAGTCACTCTCTCAAAAAGCCGCCGCTCTAGCAATCGACTCCTGCCAGGCAGGGGCGTATCTCCAAAACTTTGTTAAATCGGAGGGTCTTGCCCCAACGGCGACAGGAACGCGCTCCGTGTGCGGGACCACGATGACAACCTACTCCAACGAAGGAAGCGACTACAACAGCTTCATGGAAGGGGTCGATAGCGCGTGCTCGACCGTGAATGACGCGCTAGGCAACGTGGAAAAGGCCATCAATGGTATGGCCGGCGGTGACCCGGTTAAGGCGGCCCAGATGAAACGCAATATTGGCATCCCCGGCAACGAAACGTGGGAGGCTCTGAAAATCATGGGCTATAACCCGATGACCCCGTCGTCCGGAAATGACCCGATTTCGTCTGGCGGCTATCGCGACCGGCAGCAGATGGTGCTCCTCATGAATCTACTTGGGACGAGCATTGTGTCGGGAAATTCGGGCAGCAACGACGCCACAACGGCTGCCGCCTCGACATCGGGGGCATCGGGGGCATCCGCTGCCTCTGCCCCGTCAGTAAGGCAAACCACCGACGGGATGACATCCGGCGTCCAGCCCGACGCCCTTAACTACGGCCATCCCACCTTCGTGGCGGTACCGGACATCGACGCTAAGACTTTGTTCATGCTGTTTATGTGCGGCTCGACTGATGCCGGCGCTCCGGACTATGTCAAGCAAATCGTGGACGATTACTGCGGGAGCTTCTTCGCCCAGTACACGGGAACAGGAGGTAGTGCGCAGACCCTGCAAAATACACCAATCATTACGTGCGACAACGCCGATTGGCTGGAGTGCAAATCCCTAACGACCACGACGCTCGGAGCCAGTGGCGTCCTGCAGGGCGCGGGATTCGTTGCTCAAGTCGGTTCCCTCCTTGACTACGGCGTGACGGCCATCCAGCAAAATAACCCAATCTACGACAGTGGCAATCAGGACGCGCGCGCCGTGCAGCTGTTACGTCTGATGAACACCGCGCCATATCCGATTTACCAGGCTATTAACGCTGCGGCGGTATATCCCGCCTCCACACGCGCCATTATTGCTTCGATGACGCTATTGGTAGCCGAATCGCTCGCTACCAATCTCGTCGATGACACGTTGTCGGTGTCCCTGCGCATCACGCCTTCGGACGGCAAAGGAGCGGACCCGCGCTCGGTCCAGCGCCTTACCGTCGCGCTTGAGGCGCTGCGCGGCGAAGGCCGCGAACTCATGAGGCAGGTCGGTGAAAAAATCACCATCCAAGAGACGATTCAGGCTCAAATCGCCCAAATCAACAAGCAGATTCAAAAGCAGGTGATGACCGACGAGCTGCTCGGCAATCAGCGCTACGTCAAGGCGATTATGGACCGGGCGGCTTCCGGCGCGGGTGTCCCGCCGGCGACGACTACGACTACGGGGAACTAATGCGAAATCTTAAGAAGCTCCTGGTCGGCGCCGCGCTTGCCAGCGCACCGCTTGCCGTTATGGCAGCGCCGGGCATGCTCAACCCCACGGGCAGTACTAATGCGTGGGACATGTATGTAATGGGCAACGGCGCCGCCATTGCGCAAATCTTGACGGCTATTACGCTCGTCGTGACAAGCAGCGCCTTCAAGATGTTGATGCTGTTCATGGCTGTATGTGGGTTTCTCGTCATGGCCGTTCAGGCGGGCTTCGACGCCGGCAAAAACCTGGTCAAAATGTTCACCTACATCCTGATAGTGTGGGCCGTCACGCTCACGACGACAGGGATTCGCGCGAATATCCATATCATCGACCCCGTTACGGCCTACGACTCTGTTGTGCCTAACGTTCCTGCGCTGGTGGGCGTCCCTGCCGCTATCGTTTCAGATGTCGGTCACGAGCTCACCTATCGCATGGAACAGGGGTTTAGCACGCCCTCTCAGTTTTCGCTAACGGGCGGGGGCTTCTACAACATCTTCGGTCAGCTGATGAAGGATTCGAACGAAATCCACATCACCAACTCTAACCTGAAGATGTCCCTCGACGCCTTCATTTCGGATTGTGCGGTCCCCGCGATGGCGCAAGGGTCGCTGTCATTGGACGCGCTGACGACTTCGACGAATTTGTGGAGCACATTGTCTGCCGCTAAGCTCAATGCGGTTCTCACCAAATATTTTCCGTACGACAATGGGGCCGCTCTCGGTGGCGTTAGCTCTGGAACGGCGGTCTTGAATGCTGCGTGCGCGTCGGCGGGCGGTGGTGGCATCGCGCAGGAAGGCGGCATGGGCGCTACGGTCTCGTGTGCGACCGCCTACACCTGCCTGGACAGCGACCTGAAACGGCACGCGTCAATGCTCCTTAACTCGAGCGCTAACTCCTGGGCGACGACCGGGGTGAACACGCCGATGGCGACATTGATGACAACCGCGATTCAATGGGCCGGCGGTGGCATGAACTCTGACGCGACGGGTATCGACCCCGCAGGCTACTTCCAGCAAAAGGCGCTGTTGAGCAGCATGACAGGAGCGTTCAGGCAGGCCGCTGTTCAGGCCGGCAACAACGAATTGATGACAGCAGCATTGGTCACCCAGGCCGAGCAGAACCAGAAGAGCACCTGGGTGGTGGGCGCTCAGATATTCCAGAATTCGATGGGTTACATTTACACGGTTCTCCAAGCCTTTATCTTCGGCCTGGTTCCCATCGTGATTGTGGCGCTGATGATTCCCGGTCTGGGCAGGGAGATTTTCGCGAACTTCGCTCAGCTGCTTGTCTGGATGGCGCTGTGGATGCCGATGTTTGCCATCATCAACTACCTCATTCTTCTGTTCGCGGGGCAGAACTTCGCAACCGTCTGGAACGGTGGACCTTCCATGCAGAATCAGTATGCCGTGAGTGAGATGACCAATAACCTGGTCATCGCCGCCCAATTCCTCGGCACCATGGTCCCTCTGCTCGCCTGGGGCGTTGTCAAAGGAGGCCTCGCCTTCACCGACTTTATCTCCCACGGCATCGGTAACAGCTTTGCAGCGGGCGCGGGTTCGGGCGCGGCTAACGGCTCCTTTCAGACCGGAAGTGTTTCGACGGGCAACGTCAGCGGAGGCAAATACGACACGGCATCGACGGCGAGTGTTGGGGCAAAAGCCACCAACTCGTTCGAGGGCGTCGGCTCCGCGCTAACCTCAAATGACCGTGGAGGCTCCACGGCGCAAGGGGACGGCGGGTCGCTTAACGCGAGTGTGTCCACCGACGACTCCCACAAGACATCGATGGGGCATAACTTGAGCGCTTCAGACAACTTCAGTGGGGATAGGAGGAAAACGGCTGGCACCTCGGTGGGCCATGACAGCGGCAACCAGATTAATTCGAGCGGGACGTTGAGCCAGAGTCGTGCAACTAAAGAGGGAACCGGTAGCAATGCCCAGACGGGGCAGAATACTCAAAAAGACCAGAGCACCAACGCGGAAGCCAGCCGCAACAAAAGCACATCAAACACAGACCAGCGCTCGGACGCCGCCGAACTCAGCGGCGGAGCGTCAATGGGCAGCGGCTTAAAGGGTGCCGGCGGCGGCGCTGGCG
>NZ_VZQP01000009.1:0-221701 GCF_014397655.1 Paraburkholderia sp. UCT31 | reverse complement strand
ATCGCTGCCGGACGCGTCGCCCGAACTGGGACGAAATCGTGCAGATCTACGATGGGCTGTTCGCCATTGTGGCGTCGCCGGTGGTGGTGGCGGCGGTTCGTTTCTAGCACCAACCGCGACCAGTCGGGCTAGCTCAGACGGCCATTATAACGGCGGTGCTTTGGGTACTGGAGCCTTAGGATATGTGGCAGCAGACACGGCAGGTTACGTCACTATCACACAAAACTAGACATTCTCCTCGAGTGGGCCGTCGGCGGCTCGTGACCCCTCGCCCAGCACGCCAAGTCGGGAGTGACTGACGTCGGCACTGCCTCGCGCGGCGGACGAAAAAGCGCCTGGGTCGAAACCCAGGCGCGATGGAATTACAGAAGAGCTTGAACCTCTTTGACGTACTCGGGAACGGCTTCGATGATGTGAAATTTCTCCGGGTGCATCAGCGGATACAGGCTGTGCGTGGCGATGATGACCTGCACGCGGGCTGTATCTACCTTCGCTATTTTGCCCCACATCACCGCCTCAGCCCTTGCGTCGAGCGACTGTTCCGGCTCGTCGAGAATCAGAACCGGCTTCGCATCGCCCGCCACGTTCCCGAACTCCCTTTTGAGAATTTCGGCCTGGTACTCGAAGTCACAGACGTAGCGACCACGTTCAAACTCGCACACCTCGCGGCCGTGGCGCCAGTTGATGTACTGATACCGGACGCCTGAGACGTCACCGTCAAGGACGTCGTTGAGCTTTTCGAGCAATGCCTGCGACTGTTGTCCGGCCGATTTGTGGCGAACTTTTTCTTCGTACGCGCGGGCCTGCTTGCTATAGCCGCACATCATGGCTGTGGTGACATCATTGTCGTTGCCCGGGATATGGTGCGGCCGGTAGTACATCGCCGGTCCTTTATCTGTGTCGCATGTCAGGCCGGGGAGGAATCGATAATCGTTGCTCCAGCGCGAACCGACCTGCTCCCAGAAGCCCCCGGCATCGACGCCCGTCGTGTAGTTTTCGTCGAACGAGCTGACACCACTGAAATACGTCAGCGTTTGCAACGATAAGGCGGTCAACAAGGCTGATTTGCCCGCGCCATTCGGACCAACAATGACGTTCGGCTTGTCTTCCGAAAAAGCCACTCCTTCTGCATGCGTCTGCATCAAAAGTGACGTTTCGAGGTACGGCACAGCCTTGAACCCTCTGGCAAATAAATGACGAATCATTCCGTTCCTTATAGGGTTATAGAAAATTGACCTGTCACGGGGTGTAGCGATTTTGGTGCGTGGCCGACTCGTGAGACACTGCGACCAGCAGGTTCCCTCCGTAACAGGCGCGAGCTTTCGCTAGACGGTGAAGGCCGGGTCCCCGACGCGGGGCCACCTTTTAGAGGACAAAAACCATGAAAGTCGTCGAAACACCGTTTTTGAAGGAGCCCAAGGGCGGCTTCGAGTTTCTGAAGAACTTTTCAATCGAGGAGTTCGTCGCTGTGACGCGGCGCCTGCGCGTCGGTTACACCGAGGGCATGTTGCTGGACACTGCGTACGGAAGTCACGCCGGCTCGATTCTGGTCAGCTTCTTCCAGCCCGTGTCCGTCGGCGTCAGCAAGAACGAGTGGCTGGAAATCGGGCCACCGGGCACGCCGTGCGTATATGAAATGCGTCTGGACGTCGACGATACCCAGCCGGGCGAATCGGGCAGCGTGCGCATCGAAGTGTCGCATGAGCGCGCTGGCCGTATCTTTGAGACGTGGGTTCGCGCCACACGCGCGGCCGCACTGCATCGGCACGACCTCGAACTGCTCGCTCGAGGTCAGGAAATGTATCAGCGTGTTTGATTGAAGCGCCGGTCTCCGACCGGCGTTTTTTCTTCAGCGCGTCGTTAAGCCAACCGCACGGCGTTGCGCTGTGTACCTCGCATCGCGCTATGCGTGCTCGTGTCGCTTAACGAACAGGGAGTACGCGGCCGGCACCACCAGCAGCGTCAGCAAGGTCGACGAGACCATGCCGCCGATAACCGCTATAGCCATTGGCTGGTTATTCTCCGCGCCGGCCCCGAACCCCAGTGCTGCCGGGAACAACGACAGGATGATGGTCAAGGAGGTCATCAGCACCGGGCGCAAACGCTCGGGGCAGGCCGAAACAAGCGCCTCGTTGACTGGCTTGCCCGTATCAAGCACCTGGTTCGTCCGGTCGACCAGTAGAATCGAATTTTTTGCCACGAGACCAGTCAGCAAAATCAGCCCGACCATCGAGTAGATGTTCAGGCCTTGCCCCGTGAGATAGAGGCTCGCGATACCGCCGATGACCGCAAGAGGCTGCGCCAGCATCACCAGGAAGGGCTGCGTGTAGCTGTTGAACTGCGAGCCGAGGACGAGGTACAGCATCACAAAGGCCATGCCGAAGACCATCGCAAGGTTCCCTCCCATCCGGCCCATTTCCTGCGACTGCCCGGAGTACTTGACGGTGTACCCTTCCCCCAGCTTTGCGGCCTCGGAGTTCACGTCGGCCATCGCTTCGCCAAGGCTGATGGTGGGGTTCGCGCTGAACGTCACGGCGTACTGTTGGTCGACTCGGGTAACAGATGCGGCCGCCCCCTCGACTTTCAGGTGAGCGACCTCACTCAAAGGCACGAAGTCGCCTTGGTCGGTTCGAATCTGAACGTCCTTCAACGCGTCTGGCGAGCCGAGGTGCAGACCTGCTGCGGTTTGCAAGGCGATATTGTACTGGTCCCCCGCCTCGTCGGAATACTGCCCGAGAATGACGCTGCCCGTCACACTCGCTGCCGCCAGTGCGACATCCTGCGCGCTCAGCCCAAGCCGGCCAATTCGCTCACGGTCGAGAACCACAGTGACCTCAGGCGTGGACAGATTCAGGTTGCTGGTTATCGTCTGCATACCCGGCCGCGCGCGAAGCGTGTTCAAGAAAGCCTCGGAGGTCGTGGCGAGTTCGTCAAAATTGTGGCCGAGCAGCGAGAATTGCAACGACGCGCCGCCGCCCCCGCCCATCGAACTTGCAGGCGTGACCGCCGCACGCACCCCGGGAATGGCGCTGAACTCTTTCTGGAAAAACGCCATCATCTGGTTTTGTGAGCGCGTGCCGATATCCTTATCCTGAAGGGTAATCGTCATCTTGATTTGGTCGACTTGGCCCGATGTGCCGCCGTCCTGAAATGTCGTCAAATAGTGATGTGTCTCAGGCTGCTCCTTTACCTCCGCCTCAATGCGGTCAGCGATATGCTCGACATCTACCTTCGAGAGGCCCGCCGGCAAATTGAACGTGGCGACCAGCCGACCCTCCTGTGAGTCCGGCATGAATCCCTTGGGTAGCTTGCCCACCGCGCCGGCCGCCGGCAAGAGCGTCGCTAACGCGAGCACGAGCGTCAGGATGCGGTGCCGCAACACTAAGCCGAGCATTGATACATAACGAGCTTCCATCGCCCGGAACAAGTTCTCAAGGCGCGCTGCCACCGGCCCATCCTTAGTGACCTTCATGTATCGGGACGTCAGCATTGGCGTGAGGGTCACCGCGACAAACCACGACACCAGCACGCCGACCGCGACGACAACCGCGAAGCTGCGAAAGAACCGGCCCGTGATGCCGGGAATGAATACAATCGGCACGAAAATGCAGACTAGCGTCAATGTTGCCGCCATGACGGCAAAGAACACCTCGCTCGACCCTTTTTCGGCGGCCTCTTTGATGGACATCTCCGGATGATGTTCAGCCCACTTGTAGACGTTCTCGAGCACCACAATCGAGTCGTCAACCACTACGCCGACGAGCAGCAAGAGACCTAGGAGCGTGAACGAATTGAGGCTGTATCCGCAGAAGTAGAGCGAGGCAACGGCACCCAGTAACGACACGGGAATCGCGGTCGAGATGACGGCCGTCGCGCGGAAGCTCTTCAGAAAGAGCCACACAATCAAGCCCGTGAGAACGGTTCCTTCAAGCAGGTGCTCCTTCAGCGCTGAGATAATCGCTCGAATTGGCTTGGCGTCGTCGGTCGCGATGGCGAGCTTGAGGTCGCTTGGCAGCGTCGCCTTGAGTTCCGAATCAAGGCGCCGGGTCACATTATCGACCACTTCGACCGTATTGCCGCCCGTCACCTTCACAATGCCCAGCGCAACCGTATTCGCGCCATTGAAACGCGCGAACTGCCGGGAATCGGTCGTGCCTTCTGTGACCGTCGCGATGTCCCCGATTCGAATTACTACACCGTTCTTCTCGGTGATAGCCATGTTCGCGATATCGGAGGGCTTGTAGGCCTGGAAGTCTAGCTTCAGCTCGAATTCTTTACCCGCCGAGTGAATCCGACCACCCGACTGGGCCAGATGGTTCCGCGTAAGTGCGGCCTGAACATCAGCTACGGTGAGCTTGTATGCGGCGAGCTTCTTGTCGTCGGCGAGGACGTTCATCTGCTTGGTCGGCGCGCCAACTAGCTGCACCTGACCCACGCCGCTCAAGGTCTGCAGGCGCTTTTGCAAGGCGGTCGCGATGTCGAAAAGCTCGAGCTGGCTACGCGGTCCCGAGAGCGACAACCACAGAACAGGCTGCGAAGAGGTGTCTAATTTTTGAATAACCGGGGCGTCGGCGTCCTTCGGCAAACTCCCGCGCGCCCTATTGACCTTTGTTTGCACATCGTTGAACGCTTCGTTCAAGTCCTTGTTGACATCGAACTGCATCGCGATGATAGACGTGCCCGTGGTCGACGTAGACGACAGAGTATCGGTGCCGGAGATGGTGTTCAGGCTCGATTCAAGCGGATTCGTCACCGTTTTCGCGATGGTATCGGGCGTCGCCCCGGCGAGCGTCGTCGAAATCGTGATAACGGGAATCTCGACGTCAGGATTGCGGTCCACCGCAATCCGGTTATAGGAGACAAGTCCGAAGAGGCCGATGCACAGGGAAAACGAGGCAGCAAGAACATGGCGATTGACCGCCAGCCGGGCGAGGTTCATTTCCGCACCTCTGACGTCTTCACCGGTGCGCCGTCGTTGACGAAAGCGGCACCGTCCGTAATCACGTCAGCGTCCGCCGACAGTTCATCCATGACTTGGACGAAGCCGCCTTCACGCGCGCCGATTTTGACTGGGACACGCTTCGCCTTCCCCGCCCTGACGACGAAAACGTAGCTCGCGCTCCCGACCGTTTGAACGGCCTTATCCGGTACCGCCGTCGAGCGGGTTGCCCGCAGCTCCACTTGAGCCGTCAAGCTATGTCCAGGAACCACCGCCGGCACGCCGGCCGGTGCTTGCACGGTGAACGTGAAATTGCGTGAGACGGGGTCAATCGCGGGCTCGACCGACTCGACCTTGCCGTGCATGGGTGCGCCGCCCGCGTCGACCGTAACGGGCAGTCCGGGCCGAACCACGCCAAGCAAGCTCTCGGGGGCCTTGTATTGAAGGAGCGCCGGGCGTTCGGACGCCAACGTAAAAAGCGTGTCGCCTTGGTGAGCGTACATGCCGGGCTGCGCCTTACGGTTGGTCAAGACACCTGAGAACGGTGCACGCACGTACGTGCGCTCTAACGTGACTCCTGCCTGGTCGGCGCTCGCGCGTGCGGCAACGACATCAGCCTCTGCGGCCTGTTCATCGGATAGGGCGGCCGTCAGCGTTTGCTGCGAAATCAGGTCCTCTTTCGCAAGGACAGCGTAGCGCGTCAGGTTTCGTTTCTTCTCCGCGAGGACCGCCGAGGCACGGGCGAGCGCACCTCGAGAATTTGCCCTCGCAAGAGTGGAGTCGGTCGGGTCGATTCGTGCGAGTAGGTCACCTTTTTTTACACGAGCCCCCGGCAGCGCGGTGACCGCCAGAATCTGGCCGGCGACCTGAGCAGCGATATCCGGCGAATCATAGGACACCACGTCACCCTCCACGGACCGCATCTCATGGAAGAGCATCTTTGAAGGGTGTACCGTCGCCACTGCCGTCGCCCCAACATTTTTCTCTGGCGGCGCTGCGGATTTTCCGCAACCTGCCAACAGCACAACAGCGGCTAGGGCCGCCACGGTGAGCGGCATAGTCCTGTTTCTTGTCATTGGTTCACCTTTTGATTACAGGGATTGAAGCGACAACTCGCCAAGCGCCCTAGCCAGAGCCAGCTTCGAGGTTTGAATCGACGCGTACGCCTGCGCCAGTTGCTGGCGCGCTTGTGCAAGTTGGCTTTGCGCATTGAGCAGGTCCGTCATGGTTCCCACTCCAGCCTTGTACTGCTTGAACGCCACCATCCCCTGTTCGGCCGCGCTGTCGCTGAATGCCTGTGCGGCGGCAAGCGACGCCTGAGCATTGAGGAGCGAGGCCCGCTGAGTAAAAACGTCGAGAGCCGCTGCACGCTGCGTGTTCGCCAGGTCCGCCTCGCTCGCCTGCTTGGTCGCGAGGGCCGATTCCTTGTCGTAGCGGCCAGCAAAGCCGCTGAAAAGCGGAATCTTGAGGGAGAGCAGTACCTCGCTCGAACGTGTACGGCCGGACCCCGGCACAAGGCTCGTGCCGGTTTGCGCAGTGACCGACAACGAAGGGAGATACTGGGCACGAGTCTGCGTGATGCGCGCCGCGTTCACCTCGACCAGCGCTTTCGCTTCCCGGATGTCCGGGCGCTGGTCGGCGGCTCGAGCGAGGAGGGCATCGAGCAATGCGGTATCGAGCGCCTGCCCCTTCACATCGGCCGGTGCGAGCTCTAAGGGCGCATCCATCGGCAAGCCAAGTTCGAGCTTCAGACTCGCTTCCTGAACGCGCAGAGCGGTTTGCGCATTAACAACGGCGAGCTGGTTTTGCGCGAGCGTCGTTTGAGCCTGGAGCACGTCCGAGCGTGCGACTACACCGACTTTGTACTTTGCCAGGGCGACCGTGAGTGCTTCCTGGGCCGCCGCTTGGGCTTGGACGGCCGCATCGAGTTGAAGCTTCAAGGAGCTGACGGCAAAGTACGACGATGCTGTGTTCAGAATGACCTGCTGATATTGCGCATCGCGGGCGTAGCGCTGGACCGCGAGCGACGCCTTGGTTTCGTCGAGCTTCGCACCGCGCGCGCCGAAATCGAACAGCACGTACGAAAGGGCCGCCGTCACGCTGTCATCGCGGCCTGAAGCGGACCCAAACTGGCTCGCTGTATCGGCTCGGCCAATGGTGCTTTGCACGCTTAGCGTCGGAAGATACGCGGCCGTCGCCACGCCCACCTGGGCCGATGCGGCGCGCTCAGCATAGAGGGCCGCCGCAAGGCCGGGGTCTTGGCACAACGCCCGGACCACTGCGTCGCTGACGCTCAACGCGGCCTTCGGGTCGCCTACGCCGCAGTCGAGTTGCGCCGGGGCGGAATGCATGACCTGAAATGGGTCCAGCAGTGAACCGGCGCGCGCCGCCTGGGAAAACGAAGAGACGGCTATGGCCGCGAACACGGCCAATTGCGCCGCACGAGCACTACGCCTGTTCATAACAAAACACCTGTCGTCTTTTTGGTCATGTTTCGTGTAGCGGCAAAATGAAGACCCAGGCCCCAAAAATGTTGCTACGCATTACGGCCGCCGCACCGAGTGCCATCCTGTTACTGCAGCCCCGAGCTGGCCAGAACAGCGCGGGGAGAAAAGAAAAACGCTCACAGAGTGAGCGCTGGAACCGTCTTCCTGGTCACGTTTCGCATAGAGTACGTATGATTGTCAGGACAACCAAATTGTTACAATGCTCGCCGGACAGAAGGAACTCCCACCCCCGAACTGCTGAGCATGCTCAACACAAAGAAAAAGCGGCGCAAGCGCCGCTTCAATCAAACCGTACCGCCCTGCTCTTGTTACGCGATTGCGCGATGCCTGTCGGCTTCCGCAAATACCTGGTTGAACTCCCCGGCTATCGAATTCCAGTCGATTTGATATCGATAGTGGTCGTAACGCGGAAAGCCCTCCGGGAATTTCGCCCAGTCATCAATCTGGATTGCGTTCCTGTAAAAGTAGCTCTTGATTCGCGCGGGGTTGATGGAGCCGCCAGCACGCCGGAACGCGCGCATTGCCTCGTAGTGGATGTGTGAATTACGCAGGTAAAGATGCGCAATGAACGTAGCCGCATTCGTCCAGCCCTCAATCCGATGGTCCATCTTTGCAAAACGCGCGTCGTAGATTTCACGCTTGCTCAGCACGTAGTCACGCCGGGGCATGACCGTACCATCCCCAACCGTCAGCACCTCGAGCGAACGCAACGGCGCGACCAGCAGACTGTCGCTCACGTAGCAGTCGGTCGCCGGCTGTACGAGCCGCACCAATTGCTCCTGATAAAAGCCACGGTCCCGGTCCGGTTGCGCGGGCAACAGGGTGACCGCCTCACGACCGACGTGTGCCTCCGTGCGCAGCCTCAGGTAGTCGCACTGAACAATACGCACGCGCGAGCCTACAGGGATGGCAACGCTTTCTGAAAAGCCCATTCCCCGGTATTCGCGACCCAGCACGTCTTTCTGACCTTGAAATTTTTCCATTTCTAAACTCCGAGTTGACCTGCGACGTATAGTGAAAAACATCAGTCGCAATGTAAACTCCAGCACCGCCTGTCTAAACAACTGCTTATCCTTTACAATAACAACCTGGCCGCTGGCCGGTCCTACGGATTACCCAAGTCAAAACTCATGCGCAAGTTTAACATCGCGGGTCCCAAAATGGGGCCCGGCCCGGCAGTGTTCGCCTGTCGTCAACGGGAGGGCGGCCGTGGGTGATGCACTCGTCCGACAGATTGGTCGGCTCGCCCCGGACACCTCGCTTCTCGTCCGTGCCCTCGGAGCACGTTTCGAACTCAATTCTTTTGAGAACGGCGTCGAGCCGCCCACAGCGTTCGTCGGGTTTTTACGTGAGGCCGGCTACGAGATTGATAACAGGGAACCCTGCCTTCTGTTCGCCAGCCTGCACGGCGTCGGGATGCACACAGACGAGCAGCTCACAGCGCTCTGGACGCTCGCAGCTCCCGTATCCGACGACGGCAACATCGAACTGGTAGTCGGCGGCGAATACCAGCGCCTTCGGGCCGGAGAAGTCCTATTGTTCGACGCTAGCAAGCCCCACGGGGCCATCGCAGGCGTCCCCGGCCTGTGGTGCGTCTTGTCCGTCTATGTCAAGCCCGTGGAGAAATGAAATGGATATCAGCACTCTCTTCATCGCCGAAGGCGAAGTACGCATCGTTAATGTGGGCTACGAACGCGAGACCGTCGACACCCGGCGGTTTTTCCATCTGGTCACTGCTGACGACGCGCGTGACGCCGAGCGCAAGGTCCGAGACCATTACCAACGAAAGTCCGAACAGTCTTGCGGCGGCTCGCCTTACGGTACGCGCTATAGGCTCCTGGACGTGAATGTGTGGGAAAGCCTCCCTTCTCATGACGTCGTTATCGACTGATGCGTGCAATACAGGGGTAGGCGCGCCGGCGCGAGCCGCTACACTGCCTTTGGCTTACGACAAGAACAATGACAACCTCAAACCCGATTTCGGTGGCTCGCGTGGCTCGCTTTCACGTCACCATCCTCTCGAATTTCGCGCGCGCGTTCGATAAATACGCGCTGAGTTACTCCAAAGCAGCGATACCTGAGAGCACGTATCCCGACCAGTTTTTCCTGCTTGAACGCGAAGACCTCGCACCAGGCATTGCCAAAGCGACTGCGCTACTCGCGCGCAGAAACAATCCGCACGACCGCCTGCTGGTGCTCGAGACCAGCGTGGCGCCGAATGCCCTGCATTCGAATCAGCGCACGGGCATTGGGCAGTATGTCGCGCAGCACACCATCACCCTCGCCGGCCTCCATTACGTCGGTCCGGCGGGAGAGCTGGTGCCGGTAAGTGTCGAGGAAGCTTACGCGGCCTCCCTTTCGCTTCTGGAAGGGGAACTGCAGCCTTATAGCGCTCTTCGACCGCGTACCTTCTCGGTTCTCCCGATTGCGCAGGCCTGTCAGGCGCGCTGTCGCTTCTGCTTCTCCGAAGCGTCGGTGTCGGCGGAGCAACGACCAACTATGCCCAACTTTGAGCATATTGCCGCCTGGGCGGCGCGTGCGCGTGCCGCTGGCGCCGAGCGGTTCGTCATTACCGGCGGTGGCGAGCCAGGCGTGCTCCCGCACGAACATCTGGTCCGGCTGATGGCGATTGGCAGCGAGCATTTCCGAAAGGTCGTGTTGATTACCAACGGAATCCACCTGTGGAAGGAAACCGGCGCGGTGCGGCGCTGGATGCTTGACGACTACCGCGCAGCGGGGCTGTCAGTGCTTTCGGTGTCAAGCCATCACCACGACCGCAAGACGAACCACGACATCATGGGGGCCGACACGAACACGTGGGCTGTGCTCGATTCCCTGCGGGCGTCGGATTATCCTTCGGCGAGCCTCACCGCGCGACTGATTTGTGTCCTTCAGAAAGGTGGCATCGATAGCCCCTCGTCGCTCGAGGCCTACGTCGACTGGGCGTCCGAACAGGGCGTCGAGGCGCTCTGCTTCAAGGAACTCTATGTCTCGTCGACGCTGGAGTCCGCGTATCACCCGAACGCGACGAACCAGTGGTCGCGAGAGCATCAGGTGTCTCTCAGCCTGGTCACCACGTACTTCGAGGCACTCGGCTTTACCGTAGCGAAGCGCCTGCCCTGGGGCGCACCAATCTATGTCGGACAGTGGAAAGGCCGGCCGCTGGCGGTCGCCGCCTACACCGAACCGACCGTTTTCTGGGAGCGGCACACCGGCGTCGCCCGCAGCTGGAACCTGATGGCTGACGGCCGTTGCCTTGTCTCGCTCGAGGACCCGCGAAGCGACGTCGACGGCAATGCCGGACAGACCTCACCCGTTACTTTTTTCGCCCGATAGGCCCAACGATGGATATCAAGCAGTTCGCCGAACATCGGCAGCACGTTCTCGAAACGCAGGCGGACACCGTCCTGGACCTGTCAGAGACACGTTTCGCAAGCGTTCTCGCGCCCGTGCGCCCATCGTTTATCCCCGACGCGATTCCGGGTCGCGCACACCGCTGTCATCTCGCAGAGGACTGGCTGAGTCTCTTCGGATTGCCCGCGCAGTGGAAGCCTCGCGCGCTGGTTTCGTCCGGTGTTCGCCATAGCCTCGCGACGCTCTTCGCAGTCTGGCATGCTGAGCAAAAAATCGTCGCCCTGCCCACTGACATCTATCCGGTCTATGGCGCACTCGCGGCCGCCGCACAGTTGCGTTCGGTTTCGTTTTCGACGGTTCCGCAATTGGCCGATTTGCCTGAGGCTGACATCCTGCTCATCGCTGAACCGGTCAAGCCGCGCGGGTCGGGCTTGTCGGAACAGGAGTGCGAGCAACTGATGCAATGGCTCACCGCGCGGCCGGCCCGGCGTATCGTTCTCGATGCCGTCTATGCCTTCGGTGCGCGCTTTTCGGCGGTCACGGAACGGCTGTACGGGACCGGCCAATGTATCGTCCTCCACTCGCTTGCGAAGAACTGGGCTGCGCCCGAAGTGTTCGGTGTCGCGCTCGTTCCGCACGACGATGTCGACCGCCTCACGCCGGCCTTCCGCGCGCTGCCCGCCGAGCAGGAAGAGCTCAAGCTCGCGCAATATTTCATGCAGCGTTGCGCCGACTTTCCACAGCAATTGGCGTCAGCGCTGGAGCGCAGCGAGAAAGAGTTGAACTTCGCTCTGGCTGAACGCGGCATCTATGCTTTCGCGCCGTTGACTCCCGTGCCGCGCTATCTGCGCGTCGTGCCCGCGCCCCATCAGCAACTTCTCGAGCGCTACGGAGTACTCGCGCTGCCCTTGTCTGTCTTTGGCTCCGAGGATACACCCTACTCGGTGGTGTCATCGCTGCGCTACCTGTCGTTGCCGACCTGACAGAAGGGCGCGGTCAGGTCTGCTTAGCAGGCTCGACCTCAGGCAGCCTGTAGCGAGGCCGGCTCGGGGCGAGCTATACCCGCTCACGCAGGGTCGACAGCGGCAGTTTTTTAAGGATTGTGCTTCAGTCAGAGCTATCCCTGTTCACGCAGGGTCCACAACCCGTCTTTTGTAAAGTCAGGGTGACCGGCCGAGCTATCCCTGCTCGCGCAGGGTCGACCCCTCGCCCCTGTACCGTGTTTGCGTCTTCACCGAGCTATCCCTGCTCACGCAGGGTCGACAGGTCATGCATGCGCAATCCCGGCAGATTGGCCGAGCTATCCCTGCTCACGCAGGGTCGACCGCTTGTTTGTTCGAACCCAGTTGTTGAGGAACGAGCTATCCCTGCTCCCGCAGGGTCGACGTACTTGGGCAGGCAGTAGGGGGCACTATCGGCGAGCTATCCCTGCTCCCGCAGGGTCGACCTACCTAACGCAAAGCCACACCCAGCTGCATCCCGAGCTATCCCTGCTCCCGCAGGGTCGACTCTTTCACTAAGCCCTTGAAAATACGGCCGCTTTCAGCCGCCCTTGATTCTACCGAAAATTCTACCGGAAGCAATGACGCCCGTCGCCTGGGGAACGCCGATTTGGCGCACTCGCTATGACCGCGCAGCGCGGGGCAATCGCGCGGAGCACAGCCGGGCGGGCGTATTGTGCCTGCCGCCATCTATTTTGGGGTTGAGGGTCCGCAGCCTTTTCTTGCTACCCAGCCAGTTAGCAGTTGTAAAGCCGACGTCCGATGCCCTATACTTTGTAAAGTCTTTCGCCGACGTCCTTTGCGTTGTAAAGGATGCGAAAAATCACCAATAACTCCCGAGCCGGTCTTTGAACCTACTTTTTGACAAGTGGCTCCCCGTCGAAGCACCCGAGGGGGAAGTGACAACGATTGCTCCGGTCGACCTGCCGGGTTCACCGTTTCTTCGGGTCGCGCACGCTCGAGCTGACTATTCGGCCCTCGCCACCGAGCTTTTGATTGACATTTTTCAAACGCTCTGTGCGCCAGCGTCGCGGCTGCAATGCTCGGAGTATGTGTCGCAGAAAAAGCAGCCCACCCCTGACCAGTTCGAGGGGTTGCGCGCCGCTTTTGAGCTTGTCGGTGACGGCCCCCGCTTCATGCAAGTGGCTCCGTTCGAAACGAAGTCGGCATCGCCTGCCTCCGCCTTGTTTTTTGAGGCCCCCGGCGCAAATACGGTGAAGCTGAACAAAGACCTCTTCGTGTCCCGAGACGCCGTGTCCTCCCTCTGCTTGCAATGTACTCCAGTAGCACTGTATCAAGTACAAAGCCATGCACGGATGGGTGGCCAAGGCTATTGTGTCGGCCCCCGCGCACTCAGTGCGCTAGCCGCTATCATCGAGGGAGCGACTCTATGGGAAACGGTCTGCCTAAATCTGTTACCTGTGGGCTGGTTTGACTCGCAAACGGGCCTAGAGGGCGAGAATGCGCCGTCGATTCTCGACTCGTTTCCGTGGACGAATCCGAAGGTCAGCCTCCGCGAGAAAGTGGAGAAACCCTTAGGGGAGTTCGGGCGCTTTGGGGTCCTTTGGTGGACGCCCCTCGCCTTGCATCTTCACGTCACCGACAATCGAGATGGGAAAGTTTGCAGCGGTTGCGGGGAGATTCATCCAGAACACATTGAATCGCTGTCTTGGAAGGCGACGGCAAGCAAGTTAGCCGGCGCTATTAAGCACCCCCGAACCGGGTGGAGGCCTGACGCGAACAAGGGAGTAGGTCGCGCTATCGAAGTGCCGAATGACGGCTTCAGTTTCGAACATTGGCAAGCCTTGACCATTGGCGCGAGACTTGAAGATAGCCTACCTGCGTGGGGGCAGTTGAACTGGCATCAGGCCGAGAAAGTACGCTTGCGCGCCTTTGGCTTTGCGATGAACCAAAATTCGCCGGTGGCGTGGTTTGATGAAGTTACACCGATTTTGGTACCGCACGACCCCGCTAACCGCGACGCTCTAAAAACCAGTGCGGGAGAACTAGTCACGGCCGCGCAAAAAGCTGTTGCAGCACTTAAAGCGTCCCTGTTCCGAGACCCCAAAAAGGGAATTGACAACCCTGAGCTTCCGCTCGTGACCAGCCCAACCCAAGCAGGGCAGATGCTGTGGGACGAATTGGGCCGAGCCATTACAACTATCCTTCGGTCGATTACGGATACGCCAATTACGATTGATGCGGCGACGGACTTCAGGAGAAGCGCCTGCGCGTCCGCCCTAAAAATCTTTGACCGAGTGACCGTCGATTACGGCGACAACGCACAGGTGTCCCGTGGAGTGCTTTCGCGCCGGGTGAATCTATCCAAAAAATTGAATCCAAAGAAATGACTAATCTCTCAGTTCAACGAACTTCGCCGCGCGCTGAGAACACCGTGGTGGGCAAAGTAAGCGCTTTACGCCAAAGCCAGGACCCCAGCTTTTTCCGGTTGAGGCGTGGCACATCCCTGTTAGACGCAATGTTAGAGCCGGCTTTTCACCAAATAAAGGAAGAGCTGAAGGCAAACCAGTCCCCGGTGAAAGACGAACTGCTCGCGCTTGCAGTCCTGTTGCTCGCAAGGCTGGACGAAAAACCCAGTAACACGCGCCTTGCCCGGGCACTGGCAAGCTCGACTTCCCCTTACTCGGCGCAGCGGTTCAGTACGCTGATTCGTTGTGAGGAGCCGGAGGAGCTATTCACTCACCTGCAGCGGGCGGTGCGCTATTGCGACAATAGGGTGTGCCCTTTCGATTTGGCTCGAATCGTCTTCGGTTGGAGAGAAAGCCAGTTGCCGTACACCCGAAAAAGGCTGATTTCTGAGTTTTACGGGCTTACGCAGGAGGCTGCGGCCTAGAACAAAGAAATCGTTAGTTTTTCCAATCGTTTGGATAACCTCTGTCGAGGCCAGAAGGCCTTGCCTTTAATCTTACTGGAATATTTCTCGTGGCTAAATCGCGTTTCCTCCAGCTGCATTTCCTGACCGCATTCAGTGCGAACAATCTGAACCGGGATGACCTTTCGCGTCCGAAAAGCTTCGTTTTCGGTGCCACGCCGCGCCTGCGCATCTCGTCGCAATCCATCAAGCGCGCGTGGAGAATCAGCGATGCCGTTCACGAAGCCCTAGCCGGAGAGGTAGGCGTTCGTAGTCGCGAAATGTGGTTTCAATTGGGGGCCGAGTTAGTAAAGGCGGGACACTCTACGGAAAACGTACTTGCGCATATTGCGCCGGTCCGCGAAGCTTTTGAGGGTGCCCGCAAAGAAACCGGTGAAGAAAATGGTAGCGAAGACCCTGCCGACGCAGCGAAAGGCAAAAAAGTCGGCAAGAAGAAACCATCTGGCGGACTCGATGCGCTCAAGGGCGATTTGTTTTATTTCAGCAAATCGGAACGAGAGTTTATCCGTTCAGTCGTTATCGACAGCCTGACCCAAGTCGGGACGCCAGCCAAAGCGGAAGACGTCGCGGAGAAAATCAAGGCACTGCCAGCCAGCGGCGATGTAGCCATGTTTGGGCGAATGGTTGCTTCGAACGGCGCGCTGGCTATTGAGGGCGCCGTTCAAGTCGCGCACCCGTTCACCGTTAATAAATCCGTAGTTGACGATGATTTCTTTGTCGCTGTGGACGATTTGAATGAGGTCGGGTCGGGTCACATGGGGTCCAATGGTTTTGGCTCCGGCCTCTACTATGGCTATGTGAACGTCGACCTAGCGCTTCTGCTGAGCAACTTGAGCGGCGACGTCGAGAAAGCCCGGAAGTTGCTCGTTGCCTTGGCGGAAGTTATCGCTACGGTCGCGCCCGGTGGCAAGCAGAATTCGTTCGCTGCCCGCTCCTACGCCTCGTTTTTGATGGCCGAACACGGGAATGCTCAGCCCCGGTCCTTCGCCGATGCGTTTCTGACACCGGTGAACAAAGAGCCGATGACCGAAACAGCCATTTCGGCGCTGCTCACCGCGCGCGATAGCGTTGAAAGCGCGTTCCCCCGTCAGGCAACCAAAGCCACGATGGTAGACCGAGTCCGTCAGCAAGGTTCTTTTGCGGACGTCGAAGCGCTTATTTGCGACGCTCTTGGCGTCTGAGTCCTCAGCATGTTTCTCATCTTTCAGCTAAAAGCACCGCTGTCATCGTTTGGCAGCAGCGTGGGCGAGATGCGCTTGTCGGACAAGCAGCCCCGTAAATCGGCCGTAACTGGCTTGCTAGCCGCAGCGCTGGGCATTCGTAGGGAGCAAACGGAGGCGTTTCAGCGACTCGCCAGTTCGCTGCACATGGCAGTCTGCGTTCTCAAAGAGCCCCTGAAGCTGCTGGACTTTCATACCGTCCAGTCTCCGGTGAACCGCGAAGCCGATTCTCGAGCGGAGCAGATTGCCGAGCTAGAAGTTAAACAGCGGTCCAAGGGTGGTTATTCCGGGACCATTGTGACGCGTAGAGAATACCTTCAGGACGGTCATTGGCTAGTTGCGGTCCCGGGTGATGCGTCAACCCTCCACGATTTAGCCGAAGCCCTGTCCTTCCCGGCGTTCACGCTTTACCTCGGGCGGAAGTCCTGCGCTCTATCCGCGTACACAGCCCCCCTGTTGATTGACACAGAGTTCGCGGAGGACGCCCTTCGGCAATGGGCGCAGCGAACGGGGGCAACGCTGCCCCGGGAGGCGGCGCTCTACTGGGATGGCCGTGTCGCTTGCAAGGCATCTCCTCTAGCAAAAATTCGAAAAAGCGACGTTCGGACTCGGCTTACGCATAACCACTTTGACCTCCGAGACGTTTTTGAAGGCACCGCATTATTCGAGGACGTCCCATGCACATCACTCAACTGAGGTTGGCGAAGTCAGCCGAGGCCGCATCGAGCATCGCACAGTTCTTATCCAGCAAGTACGGCGAGCATCAGCTGCTGTGGGAACTGGCCGGGCGCTCGCAGAGCGCCACCCGCGATTTCCTTTATCGGGCGGACTTAACCGACGCCGGCCTTGAGCTCCTGGTTCTATCAAAACAGCCGCTCAACGCCGTGCGGGCGCCCTGGACAGCCAAGGTCAAGCCATATCAGCCGGATTTCCGAGAAGGCCAGTTGCTGAACTTCAAGTTGCGCGCGGCGGTAACGGTGGACAAGGCTCAGGAAGGAAAACGCAGCCAGCGCAAAGATTTGGTGATGGAAAAATATCGCGAGTTCGAAGGCCGGGTTCCAGTGCAGCAAGTAGCCCAAATGGCCGCGTCGCAATGGCTATCGGCCCGAAGCGAGAATGCGGGGTTTCGCTTGGTCGACTCCGCCGCAAGCAACTACCACTGCGTCACAATTAGGGAAAAAGAACAACCGTTCAAAGTCCCTGTTCTGGACATGGAAGGAACACTCGAGGTCACCAATCCCGAGTCGTTCCTCGCGAGACACCTTGCAGGCTTTGGCAAGACGCGCTTCGCTGGCATGGGCTTAATGCTTGTTAGGCCTGTCAGGTGACAGATTCCATGCCTCCCCAGTCGGAGGCTATTTCTGCTTAAGGCAACAGGCGCCGGCCGACTCGAGGCCTGTGCGGTGTCTGGAACTATCCACGCTACGACGCCTACGCCTTCAGCGCTTCGTTCGAGCAATACCTGCTCATGCAAGTCCGCCCTGCTCACGCAGGGCGGACGTAAAGCTCGGGCGCCACGGCGTCTTTGACCCTCCGGGCCGCTATCCCTGCTCATGCAGGGCGAACGACTACTTGACGAGGTGCGCGCACGTGTTCCCCGAGCTATCCCTGCTCACGCAGGGCGGACCCGAAACCCGAAGGCCCGCTTTTGGCGGCTTACGGGCTATCCCTGCTCACGCAGGGCGGACTGAAAAGACCTCATCCCCTGCGGCTTCGTTATCGAGCTATCCCTGCTCACGCAGGGCGGACTCGAGCTGGGCACGGTGCGCGGCCAGCGTCTGCGAGCTATCCCTGCTCACGCAGGGCGGACGGATTTCCGATTCACTGAATTCATCTATTGCCCGAGCTATCCCTGCTCACGCAGGGCGGACCTGACGCCGGGCATGTGGTGGTTTATGGACTACGAGCTATCCCTGCTCACGCAGGGCGGACGCGCGGGTCATCCTGAATATAGGGCTGCACGCCGAGCTATCCCTGCTCACGCAGGGCGGACAATATCTCGCCGACTATTCGCGGGATTGCGGACGAGCTATCCCTGCTCACGCAGGGCGGACTTCCGCGACGCCCACGGCGCGGGACCGCATTGCGAGCTATCCCTGCTCACGCAGGGCGGACTTCTTCAATCGGCGCGTCGCCGTTATCAAGCCCGAGCTATCCCTGCTCACGCAGGGCGGACCCGTTGCTGGCCTGCGCTTCGTACTCGTAAAACGAGCTATCCCTGCTCACGCAGGGCGGACGGCCGGGTACCCCTTCCCGTACTACGCTGCCACGAGCTATCCCTGCTCACGCAGGGATAGCTCGTGGCAGCGCCCTCGTCGTGTTCTTTTTCGGGCTATCCCTGCTCACGCAGGGCGGACCCGGTATCGCCAGTCCACATGGACTTGAAAACCGAGCTATCCCTGCTCACGCAGGGCGGACCGGCAGCTGACCAAGGTCCCGATGAAGGAGCTCGAGCTATGCTCACGCAGGGCGGACAGTAACGTTCGTTCGCGCGCGCACGGCGTCGGCGAGCTATCCCTGCTCACGCAGGGCGGACGAAGCGTGAGCCATGTACGAACGACTGGTGTTCGAGCTATCCCTGCTCACGCAGGGCGGACTCCCATCTGGATAGTGCCGGCGAGTCGCTCGACGAGCTATCCCTGCTCACGCAGGGCGGACGATGAACGGCCCTGGACCCACGAGGAAGGCATCGAGCTATCCCTGCTTACGCAGGATGGACATAGAGTTCGGCCCGGGATATGGCAGCCACAGCGAGCAATCCCCGCTCACGCAGGGCGGACGCCTTCCTTCGCCCCTACCCTCGGCACGGCGTCGAGCTATCCCTGCTCACGCAGGGCGGCTACTCTAAGGAAAAGCCTCTCTCCCGACTATAGCGCGCAGTGAACACCTTTCCCCGCGCGTCGCGTACTTGAGCACGCCAAGTGCCTTGCGCAACCTCGGACATTCGGAGGTACACGCGACCGTCATTCTGGACAGGCTCCCCAATCAACCGCGCTCTCAACGAAATCTGAGACAAGACAGCTCCGTCACGCTTCGACCGAAACAGTGGCTGAGGACTGGCAGCAGTATCGCAGAGAACGACCTGAACAGAAGCCTCTCCCAGTCGCGTCACGCTCCGCTCGGACGTCTCAATGCCGGCCTCTGTACTGTACCCACAGTCAAGACGAAGCATGCTGACGCGGGC
The DNA here is from genome assembly GCF_014397655.1 of Paraburkholderia sp. UCT31. NCBI lineage: Bacteria > Pseudomonadati > Pseudomonadota > Betaproteobacteria > Burkholderiales > Burkholderiaceae > Paraburkholderia > Paraburkholderia sp. UCT31. The sequence goes on along the minus strand of NZ_VZQP01000009.1, from coordinate 202,603 downwards.
GTGCTGCTGTGCCGCCGAGGTCCTACCCTGCGCGCGTTTTTCCGCACCCTCCATAGGGCTCGGCACCGTCGCACGCTCATCGTACGCGTACTCGACCGCCCGCCGCACCTCACTAGGAATTTGCAGTCTCTGCCAATCCTTAACAATCTGGGCAGTTCTCAGCAAGACCCCGGGCATCGGATACACGTACACTGTGCCGCCGGGCAAGTCGTTTAAGAACCGCTCGCCGTCCACGCTGGCCGGCATAATCACATACAGCGGACTGGGCGCTCGTGCGTCCAGTTCCGCAGGATTACCTTGCGTGTCGCGCGGATGCCGGCGGCGCCGACCGGCGCGCTGCAACAAGCTATCAACGGGCGCGAGGTCGGTGAACATCTCGTCAAAATCCACGTCCAACGACTGCTCTGCTACCTGGGTAGCAATCACCAATCGGCCGGCCCGCGTCGCTTGGGTAGAGTTCTTACCGAATGACCGCAGCAATGCCTCGTCATTGGCCCCTCTATCGCCCAGCATGAAACGGGCGTGAACAAGCGACACCTTTCCAGGGTACCGCTCCGCAAACAGGTCGTACGCTGCTTGCGCCGAGCCTACGGTATTGCGCATCAGGCAGACACACCTGCCCGCTTCCAGTAGCTCACCGATTTTTTCGATAGCGTCGGCTTCACCAATGCGTTCAAACGACAACGTGCGCGGAGTCCCTTTGGCGTGGATTGGTTTCTCTAGCTGGGCCAGACCCGAAAAAGCGGTAGCCAGCGGATATGCGTTCTCGAGAAGTGGCGTCGGAGTCGGCCCGCCCTTTCCGCGCGCGAACGCTTTGATAAGCGCCTGCTTGGTCGTACGCGGAAGTGTTGCCGACAGAATAATGGCGCTGCCCCCTAGCCGCGCATGTTGCGTGAGCGCGTTCTTGAGAATATCGAGGAGGTACGGCTCACAAGCGTGTGCCTCATCGACTATCAAGACCTTCTCGGCCAAGCCCACATGACGAAGTACGACGTGGCGAACAGGCAGTCCCGCCATGACAACTTGGTCTATCGTCCCTACTCCCACGTCGGACAGGAGGGCCGTCTTGGCGCTTTCTTGCGCCCATGAATCAAGCTCCGACGAGACAGTACCGGGCTGCGCGCGTGAAGCCCTCATACGAGCAAGAGCCGTCTTCGCCTGCCCATGCGCCAACGTCACGATAGGTTGGTGGCCCGGCTCGAACAATCGACTGACGAGCGGCTCGACCCGCTCAAAAACGGCATTTGCCGTAGTCTGCGTCGGCAATGAGAAGAACACGCCACGCGCGAATCCGTTTGACATCAAACGAGATGCCAAAGTAAGGGCCGCTTCTGTCTTGCCAGCGCCAGTCTCGTCTTCCAGTACGAATAAAACGGGTTCTGGCGTGGACGGTAACGCCACGGTATCTACAAAATCCTGCAGCGGTGTCGGCGATTTTGCCGCGTAGCCCGGTTCGCATAGTGCCCGCGCCGCCCCAAACAACCAGTCGAATCCGAAGCGCGAACTGCGCGGCTTCTCAACCAGTCCGCATTTGCTTACAGCGACCTCCGCTCGATTCAGAGTGTCGGACAAGTAGTCGTCGAGGCTCTGAAGTGGCAGTTGATACGGGAAAAAGTCCTGCGAAGAACCGACCCAGTCGCACAGGGTGACAACACCGGCTAGCAGCCAGGACGCATCCCGCAAACGCTGCGGGTCAGGAAGCTCTCGCCAAGGTAGTGCCGGTTGTCCGAAGAGGCGTGCTACTTCTACTAGGTAAGCGTTGGCGGCCCTGCCCGAAAGGCCTTTGAGTGGCCGCACGCGTAGCGATTCGGGTCGGCCGTGATGCCCGCAAGTCGCATTGGCCAACGGCTCCAGAAACGCCTCGGATTGTTCGGCCTCGTCCGAAGACATCCAATGGGCGGCCAAGAACTCCAGCAGTGTCGTCAGCCCTACCTCGGAGTGAGGCTCCCCTTCCACCACCCGACGTTCGCCCGGGAACAGGACCGAAAACGCCTCATCAGCCTTGGACTGGAAAGGGATGCCAAATTTACCCACATCGTGACACGCCGCCAAAAACATTGAAAGGTGGCGAGTATCGCTCTCGGGTAAGGCAAGCAAGATGGAAAGCCTGCGCAAGACGGCAGGGTTTGTTTCGAGAAAGACCCCCACTACCGCTGCAACATCCAAAGAATGATATGCCAACGGATGCCAGTCCGCACCGACGGAGCGCGCTTCAGGCAAGGGGTGGGCTTTACCCCAAAAGTTCAGATAGTCCATATGCCTTCCATTTGTTTCGTATCCTGCTTGGTGCACTGCTCCCGGTGGCGTATCGCTGCTCACGCAAGGCATTCGCTCTACGCGCCCACCCCCGGGTCGTTGAATGCGAGCTATCCCTGCTCGCGCAGGGCGGACGCTGTATCGCGGACCTGTGCCAGCATCCGGGTCGAGCTATCCCTGCATACGCGGGGGGACTGCATCTTCGCCTGCTCAAGGATGTGTGTGAGCGAGCTATCCCTGCTCGCGCAGGACGACCGTAGAAAAGGTCGATGGATTGCTGACCACGAGCTAAGTCACGCTCAACCGTCAGGGCATCCGTGGAGCCGCCGCAAGCGGTAACCGGAGCGACGTTTTTGTAAAGCCACGGAATCTTAACAAAATGCCGACCGTCCCGGTGACTGTCTTTACAAAAGCCCCGAGTCGTGAGCTATACGGATGTAGGACAACCCAAAAAAGAGGACAACATTATGCAAACATCAATCCATTTCGCGTACGTCAAAGAGAGCACGCAGTACACCATCGACGTCGATGGCCAGGCCCTGGCGCTCTCGCGCCGCCCTTGGGGCGGAGCGCAGGTGGCGGTGAAAGGCCGGACTGCTTTCATCGGTTATCTGGTCGAAGAGGATGCTCAAGACCCGACCGATGACGATGCCGTTGGCAAAATCTATGCAATGCCTCCCCGAGATGAGTCTGGCAGGCTGTTGGAGGTCTTGGGACTCGACATCTTCCGCCACCCCAACTTCGAACACCCGGCCGTCCAAGCCATTGCTGCAGAGATGGCAGCACGGGCGGGCAGCACCGCCGGGGACCTGTCGGAAGAACAATGGCTGACCGCTTGGCGGCGCGCCCGCCGCTCAGGCGCAGTCGGCAACCCGTTTGCCGTGAGGTTGGACAAGTACGAACACGGAGCAATCGAGTATCGAGTCGACCAGCACTGTCTGACGGGCGACTTGGAGAAGTTCTCCGCTGATGCTGTATGGGTGCCGGACGCTGAGCTGGAGAAGTACCTGTACGAAGCGATGTTCCAGCCCCAGGGTGTGACGTTCGGACACCGGTTCGACGGTTCCAAGAATGTTCACGAGGTTATCCACAATGGCGTCGTCGTTGGTACGTACGAGTCGTTTAACGCCGCTGTGAAAGCCACCCGCGACTACTGGCTTGGCAACGCTTCCCTTGCTGAAGAAGCGTACACACGGAAGGCAATCGTGCTCCTGTGCGAGAAATATGCGCGGGAGGCGCTGGAGGACTACAACGAGTATCTGAACGGGCACGCCTACGGCATCGCAGTCGACACGTTCGCGATTCCGGCGTCAGCCGACCCGGAATGCGAGCCGACCGAATACGTGTTCGCGTCAACCGACTACGAGGAAGGATATCTGGGTCTCAATCCAACACTCACGGAGTTGAGGGAGCGGATGGAGCGCCGGGCAGGAAACGACGCTGCGGCCACGTCGTAATACGCACTTTCATTTCGCTGGCGAAACCTCCGGGTCTTCGCCAGCTTTTCTTTGCCAGCCTGACGCTCATCTGTAGCAAGCACTTGTGCACCCGGCCGCCTTACGCTGGCGAAAGAAAGCGCCCGAAGTCAGAGACCTCCGGGCGCCTAAAATCATCTGCTTGCCGTCAACGAGCTACTTGGGTGCGTACTCGTACCGTCCTGCCGCGTATCGAGACGGGCCTACCCGCGTCATCTCGCAAATACCGTAGTAGATGCCGTCGTGTGCGGGATTGCTCGCGCTTCCCCCGAGTTGGAATATGTTCGAAAAGCCGTTTGCGCGGAGTTCATCCGCAGAATCGGCGTGGTCGAGTTCCCAGTACAGTTGCTGCGGAACTGCGCCCTGCTCCTTAACCAGCACATCCACCCAGTCGACATCGGTCTCATCGCCCGTAGCGCCAATAAACGCCTGCACCATTTCCACAAGCTGCGCTGCGTCGGGGACGTAATCAAGAATGGCGTGAAGATTCTCAAAGTGCTTCCAACCGTGACAACGCGAACCCATGAACACCAGAACATGCTTTGACATGGAGTATTCCTCTTTAGTTGACCTACTCCCGTGTAGCGAGCAGGCCTTCGACGCGACCGGAAAACGAGAGACTGCCCGAGCACGCGAAAGAAAATCCGCAGCGCGAGCCTGCGGATGAATGAGAACATCAGTTCTTCGTGGGCGGGTTCAGCGCCACCTGAACAATCGGCCGGCCGCCGCGCGTAACGCTACGGAACATGTCCGAAAGTCCGACCCTGCCGGACCAGAGGTCACACAGAACGAACTCCCCGGGGCGCGAAGCCCCAGCGAGAAACGGCAGGTCCTGAACGCCCGCCTCCAGCACAAGCGCCTTGATGCGGGTCACGGCCGAATCAGTCGACAGCACCGGCGTCAAAGAATCGTCCGCCGTTGCAACGATGACCGGCTGACCACCCCGACTGACCGCGTGGTACACATCGCCCTTTCCGGCACGCACCAGCTTGATAGTGCAACGCCGAAACTCTCGGGCTTTACGGCTCCAGATAAGCACAGGGTCCTCCCCTCCTACAACATCCCCGAGGGCTTGAAGGCGCGCCACGGCTTCTGAAGCCATCAGATACGGTACCACTTTCATTGAAAATCTCCTTGTTGGCCTGCTGTGTATAGCCGACGTGCATGGAAAGCGGCTCGGGGGCGCCACGGCGACCCCGCCTGCGCAACCCTGCGGTCGCGGTGGAAAAACAAGAGGCCCAGCGTCGTATAAACAACGCCGGGCCAATCAGGAAGTGCGCCGAACTTTAGCAACGGCCGCCGTGATTCCGCATCCACTCAAGAACGCCGTCGCGCGTGATGTGGAACCGGGGACGGCAACCCACCTCGCTCTTGTAAAAGTCAGAGAACGAATCATACAGTTCGCTATCGACACCGCCTGCAGTGAGCCTCGGGCCCGAGCAGCGCGATGAGCCGGGTCACGGTATCGTTGTAGGTAGCCAGCGCCGCCACTTTTACCGGGCAGTCAGTTCGATTCTCGAGTCTGGCCCTGTTCGATGCATCGTAATACGCGTGAAGCGCGGTCTCCTGAGCGAATTGAATTGCCTTCGCCTCGGGGGTTGGCCCCTGCATCTGGTCTTCTGTAAGTCGCATTTGTTTAGTGTCCTCAAGTTAGGTCGTTCGAAAATCTGCACCCTTACAGCCTATGTAGCGACCGAGTTGCTGGCCCGAGAAAAGGCCCCGCCGCGAAGATGCGGACGGGGCTTAGATAAATCAGCTTCCCGGAGGTGTCAGAGGGAGCTGACCGCCTCCGCGAACTCACGGTCGTAGTTGCGCGGGGGATGCACAACTTCGGGGTACTTCGGCCGCCAATGCGTTGGTCGGCCCTTGTTACCCGCGAAAAAGCCCTGCTCGAGCCAGTCCGTATCGATGGCGTCGCCCGCCGCGTCAGGGTGCTCCGTCAGCGTGAACACCTCGAGGCCCTCTGCCGGCATCCGCTCGCTAAGTGGAATCCAGCCGTCCGTCGATATTCCGGGAATCTGAGGAAAACACTCTTCCACAATCCGGTGGGCTGCCGCCAGCACCTGCTTGCGTTGCGGATGTCCTTCTGGGAAGAGACTCCCCAGATGCGCTTCGATAATGGCGTCGCGACGTGCCGTGGGCTCCGCGAAAACCGTTATCACCTTCCCTTCTGCCGCGTCTGCGATGAGTTGTCCCAAGTCTTCTGAAGCGTTCAAGAAATGCCCTCCTTGCAATTGTGAACAGCGAATGGTCGCTTGCTTAGCGGACCATTTTGTATAGCTCAGGGGTCCGTCTCGGTCAGACGGCCCCCCACGAGGGCGCGGGCGCAACAGCGAACACTCGGAGGCCGGCCGGGCTGGCGCGAAGCGGTAATACCGGGCGAACCCGGGCCGCTGGGGAACTCGATTACGTCACTCAACCTGAACCGAATTCCGCAGTCGGCGTAGCCGTGCCCGCCTGGAAGCCCTATACAGCATTGAGGCCATAACCCGGTTCAGCTACTGAGCCACTTGAGGAAGAGACTTATGTCACCGCAAAACCCCAAAGTTTTACCCGCCCTGTCTGTGAAAGAGGGTCAGTTTTACCCTTGCGTTGCCGACTCAACCGGCCGAATTTCGCGCCGAGTTGGAAAGGCGATGTCGAGAGACGAGGCAACGGACTTCCTGAAAAGCCACTTCCGCAGCAAATGGGTGAACTGCGAAGCGATACCGCAACCGGTCGCCCACCATTACTTTCGCTGACAGCCTCTGCCAGTGACCGTCCCCTGATTGAAAGCCGGCCATTCGTTGAGGATGCGCCGGTGTTTTTTTCTTCTACCGTCCGCCTGCCAGCAGAAGCCGCCCTTGCACGGCCCCTTCGCGCATGTGCGCCGACAAAACGTCTTACTTTTGGCGTTTTGCCTATTTTTGCTGTACAGCTAAACTAGCTGAAATAGCAAATTTAGAGGCCGCCTCGGACGAAACCCCAATCCCCGCCGGCCTGCGTCTTAATAATTTTTGCCCCGCGCCCCTCGCGCTTCACAACCAGTGGACGATTTGCAAAGTCGACGCTAGTCCGGCGTTTTTACAAAAAAAAGCGTCGGCGCGCCGCGCCTTTCCGTCCCCCTCCCACCCGCGAGCCAAAGGCTGCTGCACCGGCGCCACAAAGCCAACCTTGAATTTGACAGGGACGTGCGTACGACGCCCGCCCTGGTGCGAGGGTGCTCGTTGGAACCGAGAAGGAGTTGGCGGGGAACCGTCCCCGCCCAAGCGGAGCTTCGCGCCATAATCGAGAAGCCCCTTCCCAAAAGTACGCATGTGCCGGGGGGGTGGAGTGGTTCGTTCTACTCCGGCCTGCGCGTGCCAGAGTCGGGCGATAGCCGTGCTCCGTCTAGCCGCCAGACAAATCGATGGTTGCCGGGATGCGCGAGTGGCTGCAAAAACCCGGTATTTTTCAGCCGTTCAATCCAGTCCGCGCCTGATTCGGCGAACAGGCGAGCCGGTGCGCCTTGCTCCAACAATTGACGCGCGGCGTACTCAGTGCCACATTCCCCTGAGCGCAATTTGGACAGGGCCCGCTCCGACGCAACTTGCCCATTGGGTAGTAGCCACAGTGTCCTGCCCTTACCCTGCCCTCTGTAAATTGCGTTGTGGGCTCGGTAAATGGTACCGGTGTGACTGCGCTTGACCAGCTCTCCGGCCGCATTTCTGCGTTCGACCGGGTCGCAGTACGCGACCACGCCCTTTACCTCCGGGAGATGCCTCTTCAGGAGACGAAATGCGCGGCCCAGAAACCAGGTTTCCGCGTTAGCCTCAAGAGAATCCAGCAATACGAAGCGCCCCAACTCGACGCCGTGTGCGGGTGCCAGCGCCAGCGTCGCAGGAATTACGCTTTGGGTCATCGGAACCGAAAACACCGCAACACCCCCAAGGTAGGCGGGCGCAAATGGCGGCTTGACCACAATCCCGGCGCGAAACCGGGCGGCTGGATAAGAGCCGCTGTAGTGATGCGCCTTGACAAACAGCTTGGCGTCTGATTCGTCGAGGCCCACAACTTCGGCGCGGGTTGTGTCAAATACCTCGCCGGCCGGACGATAGCTTGCACGGGTCCGATTCCAGCGGAGGCAATTTTCCATCAGGGCGGCAGAGGTCATGCCACTATTATACGGCTTTACGGCGCGCAACGTGGCTGAAAACCTTCACAGAAACTCAATCTTTACACTTGCTGCTCGACTCTTTACGGGCCATGAGGTTAGAATCGGTGCGTCAGTTTTACAGCGAGCCGTCTCCGGGGCCATCTGATTTGAAAGATGCCCGGCGGCCCGGTTCCGCCTTCACATTTCAGGATTTTCGCATTGGACTTCGTTCAATCCCCCGCCGCCCTTCGAGCGGCCGGCGAACTGTCGCCCTTCCCGGCTCTCCCCTCCGCAACGAAGCGCTGCGGAACCTGCAAGGAAATCAAGCCCAAGTCCGAATTCAGCTTCAAGAACAAGGCGCTCGGCACGCTCCACACCAAGTGTAAAGCCTGCAAGAACGCGTACACCAAGGACCACTACGCAGAGAATCGGGACGAGTACCTCACGCGGGTCAGCACCCGCAACAAGGTCGTCAAGCAGACGTACACAGATGCGACCGACAGCTATCTCGCGGGTAGGCACTGCTGCAGGTGTCTCAAAGACGCCGGTGGGGAACTGTATCTGTACCGTAAGCCCGGATACGAGGGGCCGCCCGTCCATGAAGTTCGTCGCGAGAAACTCGGAAACGACGCATTTGCTCTTGCGCTCGCGAACAGCGACGTCTATTGCCGCCATTGCCTTGGCGCCAAGTTTGTCCCCAACCTCCTTCTCTACGCCTTCAGGCCGCGCGCGTCCCCGTTGAGGCCTCCGGCTGTCCCGCGCGCAAGGCCGGCTGGCGCATGCAAAAATTAGCGGCTTCCCCGGATGGAACACGGGTCACGAGAGCGGTCGCCCCCACAGGCCTCGCCGGCATTGGTCCTCGCCGTTTTTCCATGGAATGCGCTATACACACCAGGACAGCCGATTTCTTTAACAGGCCTCGAAAGAGGCAACGATTCAGGTGTTGTTCGTTCCTTCGCCCTTCAGACCGCACGACGATTCCGGCCGCTTTTTGTAAAGGCACCCGGGCTGTTTGCAAATCTGTGGGACATCCAGTTTTTTGTACCGTTTTTACGGAGCTACGGCTTCGCTTAGGAGAGAAAAATCATGTCAGGTCATCTGAGCAGTGTTGATGTGTCGCAGTACAAGACGGTCCGTCGTAACGGCTCGGTGGTTGGTTTCGAGCCGCAGAAAATCCAGGTCGCCATCTCGAAGGCTTTCATGGACGTTCGCGGTAAGGACGCGCTGATTTCGAAGCGTGTGCATGACGGCGTTTCCGAGTTGGTGGAGTCGGTCGTCGGTGCGCTGGTTCGTAGCCGTCCGCAAGGTGGCTCGATTAACATCGAGGAGATTCAGGACCAGGTTGAGCTCCAGCTGATGCGCGCGGGTGAGCACGATGTTGCGCGTTCGTACGTGCTGTACCGCGAACGTCGCGCTGAAGCGCGGGCCAAGACGGCCGCCCAGCAGCCAACGGCAGAGGCACGGCCGTTGAACGTTGTGTTGACGAGCGGCGGGATTGTGCCGCTGAATCTGGGGGCACTGCGCGGTCGTTTTGCTGCCGCATCGGAAGGCTACGCAGAGGTCGACGTCGATGGTTTGTTGACGGAGACGCTGAAGAACCTGTACGACGGCATCCCCGAGCACGAAGTGAACAAGTCGGCCATTCTGGCGGCGCGTACGCGAATCGAGCAGGACCCCGCGTACAACTACGTGACGGCCCGGCTGTTGCTTGACGACATCCGCCTGGAAATTCTGGGCGCGCCGTTCAGCGCCGAGGAGATGCAGGCGACGTATCCGGAGTACTTCCCGGCGTTCATCCAACAGGGCATTGCAGCGGAGTTGCTGGACCCCCGACTGGCCGAGTTCGACCTGGCTCTTCTGGGTTCAGCACTGTACGCGGAGCGTGACCTGCAGTTCGGTTACCTCGGCTTGCAGACGCTGTACGACCGCTACTTCCTGCACATCGAGGAAAAGCGAATCGAGATGCCGCAGGCGTTCTTCATGCGCGTGGCGATGGGCCTCGCGTTGAACGAATCGGACCGTGAAGCTCGCGCAATCGAGTTTTACAACGTTCTGTCGAGTTTCGATTTCATGAGCTCGACGCCCACGTTGTTCAATTCGGGCACGCGGCGCAGCCAGCTGTCGAGCTGCTACCTCACGACCGTTCCGGATGACCTCGACGGTATTTACGACAGTCTGAAGGACAATGCCCTGCTCTCAAAGTTTGCGGGTGGCCTGGGCAACGACTGGACGAACGTGCGCTCGATGGGTTCCTGGATTAAGGGGACCAATGGCAAGTCGCAAGGCGTGGTGCCGTTCCTGAAGGTGGTGAACGACACGGCAGTCGCGGTGAACCAGGGTGGCAAACGCAAGGGTGCAGTCTGCGCGTACCTCGAAACGTGGCATGCGGATATCGAAGAGTTTCTCGACCTTCGCAAAAACACGGGCGATGACCGCCGTCGCACACACGACATGAACACGGCCAACTGGATTCCGGACCTGTTCATGAAGCGCGTGTTCGAAGGTGGTGAGTGGACGCTGTTCTCGCCGTCCGAAGCTCCGGACCTGCACGACCTGTACGGCCGTGCGTTCGAAGCCAAGTACGTCGAGTACGAGGCGAAAGCCGCGCGCGGCGAGATGAAGGTGTACAAGAAGGTGGAGGCGCTGAACCTCTGGCGCAAGATGCTGGGCATGCTGTTCGAAACCGGCCATCCGTGGCTCACGTTCAAGGACCCGTGCAACATCCGCAGCCCGCAGCAGCACGTGGGCGTCGTTCACAGCTCCAACCTGTGCACGGAAATCACGCTGAACACCAGCAAGGATGAAATCGCGGTCTGCAACCTGGGTTCGGTGAATCTGGTCGCGCACCTGGTCGAAGGCGAGGACGGTGTCCTGACGCTGGACGAAGCGAAGCTGAAGCGCACCATCACGGTCGCCATGCGGATGCTCGACAACGTCATCGATATCAACTTCTATGCAGTCGAGAAGGCCCGTAATTCGAACCTGCGTCACCGCCCGGTCGGTATGGGCATCATGGGCTTCCAGGACTGCCTGCACGCAATGAAGATTGCGTACGGGTCGGACGCAGCCGTGCAGTTCGCGGATTCGTCGATGGAACAGGTGGCGTACCACGCCTACTGGGCGTCGTCCGAGCTGGCAGAAGAACGCGGCACGTACGAAACCTACCCGGGCAGCCTGTGGGACAAGGGCATCCTGCCGCAAGACTCGATGAAGCTGCTTGCAGAGGAACGCGGTGGTTATCTCGAGGTGGATTCGACCGAAGGCCTGGACTGGGCGCCGCTGCGCGAACGCATCGCGAAGTATGGGATGCGGAACTCGAACTGTCTGGCCATCGCGCCGACGGCGACGATTTCCAACATCATCGGCGTGTCGGCTTGCATTGAGCCGACTTTCCAGAACCTGTTCGTGAAGTCGAATCTGGCAGGTGAGTTCACCGTCGTCAACGAGTACCTGGTACGCGACCTCAAGGCTCGCGGACTGTGGGACGAGGTGATGGTGGCGGACCTGAAGTACTTCGACGGCAGCGTCAGCAAACTCGACCGAGTCCCTGACGACCTGAAGGCGCAGTACGCAACGGCGTTCGAGATGGACCCGAAGTGGTTCGTCGAAGCCGCCGCGCGACGTCAGAAGTGGATTGACCAAGGCCAGTCGCTGAACATCTACATGGCAGGTGCATCGGGCAAGAAGCTGGACGACGTGTACAAGCTGGCGTGGTTGCGTGGGTTGAAGACGACGTACTACCTTCGCACCCAGAGTGCCAGTGCCGCCGAGAAATCGACGGGACGCGGTGGTGAGCTCAATGCTGTATCAGCTCACGGCGGCGTGCAGGCTTTCGCAGCAGCACCGGCAGCAGCACCGTCGGTTCAGGCCGCTGAAGAAGAAGTAGCGGGACCGGTGTGCATGATGCGCCCCGGCGACGCAGGCTTCGACGAGTGCGAGGCTTGCCAGTAAAAACGAGTCGACGGGCCGTATCACGGCCCGGATTCGGTAATTAACCAGAGGTCCGGGGCGAGTCACTTACCCCGGACCTTTTTACAAAACGTGCAGTACCAGGACAAACAAAAGGAATTGAATCATGCGTATTTTTGAGGAAAGCGGTCTGCCCTCGACTTCGAAGGACAACACCCCGGCTGCCGCCGGCCGCGTCAATGCCGCAGAAAAGCGCGTCATCAACGGCAAAACCGATGTAAATCAGCTGGTTCCGTTCGCTCATAAGTGGGCTTGGGACAAGTATCTAGCCCAGTGCGCGAACCACTGGATGCCGCAGGAAATCAACATGCAGCGGGACATCGAACAGTGGAAAACCGGCCAGCTGAGCGAAGACGAGATGCGCTTGGTCAAGCGCAACCTGGGTTTCTTCGTGACGGCCGACAGTCTGGCTGCGAACAATATCGTGCTGGGAACGTACCGGCACATCACGTCGCCGGAATGTCGCCAGTTCCTGTTGCGCCAGGCGTTCGAAGAGGCTATTCACACGCACGCGTACCAGTACATCGTGGAAAGCATCGGACTCGATGAGGCGGAAATCTTCAACGCGTATCACGAAGTTCCGTCGATTCGCGCGAAGGATGACTTCCTGATTCCGTTCATCGATGTGCTGTGCGACCCGGCCTTCAAGACCGGCACGATGGAGGCGGACCAGAAGCTTCTGCGCTCGCTGATTGTGTTTGCCTGTCTGATGGAGGGGTTGTTCTTCTACGTCGGCTTCACGCAGATTCTTGCGTTGGGTCGTCAGAACAAGATGACCGGAGCGGCGGAGCAGTATCAGTACATCCTGCGTGATGAGTCGGCGCACTGCAATTTCGGCATCGACCTCATCAATCAGATTAAGCTCGAAAATCCGCATCTGTGGACCGATGCTTTCAAGCAGGACCTGATGCAGCTGTTCCAAAAGGCAGTCGAGCTCGAGTATGCGTACGCGGAAGACACCATGCCGCGCGGCGTGCTCGGCCTGAACGCAGGGATGTTCAAGGGCTATTTGCGCTTCATCTGCAATCGCCGTATGGAGCAGATTGGACTGCCGGCGCTCTTCCCGGGCGAGATGAATCCTTTCCCGTGGATGAGCGAGATGGTGGACCTGAAGAAGGAAAAGAACTTCTTCGAAACGCGTGTCGTCGAGTACCAGACGGGCGGCGCGTTGAGCTGGGATTGAGCCTGTAGGCTTGGTCAGATGTTATTCGAAACCCGCACAGTCTTATGTGCGGGTTTTTCTTTTTGGTACCGCCAAAACAAAGAAAGCACCGGCCCTTGAAGGGCTGGTGCTTTCGAATCAAACGAGGTCGAAACCCTCGGCCAGCGCTTTAGCCCTGTTTTCTTCGCGCGCGTGAAACGACGAAAACCCGATGACGCCAGCATCGCTTACAACGTAACGGTGGTATCCGCCGGCGCCGTAAATCGCTCCGTCGCCACCTTCGAGGTACTCTTTCCAGCTTATCTCGGGGTCGTGGGCGAGCTCTCCTTCGAGCTTGGCCTTCCACGCCGCCAGGAAGTGAAAGAACCCGTAGGGATTCTCCTTGCTGCGGTGCTGCAGGTCGAGCCACGCTTGCCCTTCTATCGCCGCGATACGGTCGAGCGCGTCTGCATCGTCAATCTTAACCATGGGTGTCACTCCAAATAAGGGGGCCTACGACGTCTAGCGACAGCAGGAACAGGGAGAGCAATCCGACGCTCAAGAGACGACTTTTTCCCCGCCGTTGGCGGCCGGCGCGCGGCGAGGGGCCTTAAACCATGGAAGCGCAACCATCGGGCTAGGTTGTTGGTTCTTTCCGTTGGACGGTACAGCGGTACGAGATGCTGGAGCACTCGGAGGCTCGAGAAGGGTATCCGCTTCGATTCCGAGCGTCCGACAAAATTTGTCGAGGGCATCCACAGAGAGGTCGAGTCCTATTTTCTCCATCGAAGTGAGGGTGCCGGTAGCTAGCCCCACCGCCTGCTCGAACGCGGCGATGACCATTCGGGCCTTGATGCACGAACGACGTGTATTCTTGGCCACTCGCGCGATAGCGAACGAGGGGTGGGTTGGCGCCTCACCGTGCGTTCGAAAGAATGTTCGCACGTCGGTGCCCAGCGCGTACGCTATTTCTTCCAACGTAGCAAGCCGTACATCGACCTTTCCCGCCTCGATACGTCGAAGGTGCCCTTCCCCACATCCGGCGAGCTTTCCTGCCTTGCGGCCCGTGAGGCCTTTCGTCAGCCGCACTTCCCGGATTCGGCGAGCGACGTTACGTCGCGTTGGCGTGGCGGTTACCGTGGAGTACATCGGGAATGTTCGTATCGGTTTTTCGGGCCAATATAATACCGCTTCCAGCGCTGGTCCTCAAGAACAGCTCATGCGCAACTCAGCGCGCCGGCGGGGTCGAACCCGAAACGGAGTGCCGGTACGCCCGGCGCGCAAGGATGCCCCCGAAAGCCGGCGGACACCGCAGAGCACCGCCCAGCTTTGGTAAAATGCTTCTTTTGTAAAGGACGAGTACGAAACTGCACATGGAAAATATTACGTCCCCGTCGTCCGACAGCACTCAGCAAGAGGCAATACATCGCGCAGTGCTAGCGGTGCTGCACCTGACCCTAGGCCGAACGGCCCTTACGGAAGACGTCGCGCGCCGCGTCACTGCCGCCGCCGCAGCCGCCCTCGAACCCACTCCTGAAACACAGACGGAAACCTCGCTTGCCCACCCTCTGCGCGAGCTTCGCCTGAGCATGACGGGCTACTCCTTGCGCATCGGCCGCGACGACGAGCTACGGATTATCGCGGAGGCCCCGAAATCGGCCATGAACGCGGAGTCCGCGTTCAAGCAATGGCTCGACGACGCAGAGCACATCATCGCTGCCTGCAAAGCGTACGCGCCGCCCCCGGCCCATTGACAAGGCAAGCGCTCGAGTCGCTAGACGTTGTTGCATTCAACACTAGGACCCAACATGGACATCAGACACGTTTTCGACTTCAACAAGGCACTCGAGCATGGCAAATGGGCATGGCCGGGTGGCTACGAATGTGCATTTCTGGCGGACGACGGAGAATTTCTGAGCTTTGAAGCGGCGCAGGAAAACGCAGGACAAATCCGCGACGCTGTCATCGCGCAGACAAATAATGGCTGGCGGGTCGTGGGGTTCGGCGTCGTTGAGACTGACGAAAATCCACTCTGCGCCCACACCGGAAAGCTTATCAGCTCGATAGGCGTTCCCTGTTGAAGCTACGACAGGCCCGTCATTGGTAATTCCAGCCCTCAAACCCAAAGTTTGGGGGCCTTTTTATACTTTCTCTGCGTCCGCGCAAATATCCTTGGGCCTCTTCAGCAAGAATAAAACGTAATCAAGCCAGAGTTAGCCGCTATTGACAACCCCGCAAAAGAAAAGCGCATGCCGAAAGGCCCCGGTGAGGTGGCGGCGTGTCCATAATAGTTTGCCTCGGGCCTCCCGACTGACCATCCAAAGGCTATTACGCCCGAATGTACGGCAAGAGGCGCGACGCGATTCATCGTCAAACGGGTTAGGTTCCTAGTACGAGGTGCCGCAAATCGGACCAGCTGTAGATGCCGGTCACGCCTATCAAGAACAGCGTAGCTGACGTTGCGAATAACGTCTTTTTCTGTTTCAGAATGTCATGGCGAGGAACGTTGTAAAGCAGTCTGCTTAAAATCGGCCATGTTGCGTTATGCAAGAGCATGACCAAGAAAACTGAGAATGCTAGCAGGGTGACTACCCATAGGATGAAAGTATTGCACAAAAGAACTAAAAAGACTGAGATGAATATGTCGTATCCCACATAATTTGTTGCTTTGTGAGGAGCCGGAGCGACAATGCTCAGCAGGACCAAAGCAACAACCCAGACTGTCGGGAGGACAAAATTTTTTGTTAAGCGAAGTCCTTTGTGCCCGGTCGCTGCTGATGTCAACGCGCGCCGCAGGCAACTCGAAATCCAAAGAGTCGATTTCAGCGCAACTGGCAATCCTAGCAGGAACGACACGAGCTCGGCCCGGTTCTCGGGAGACGCCGGATTGAGAGAATTAGCTCCCTCTTGGGCAAGACCTACCAGCCCATCGGCAATAAAAAGCGAACTAAAACCTATGACCGTCCAAAATAAACCCCTGACGTATCGACGTTCGAATGCCAACCCGGCCATAATCCATACAGCAAGAAATACTAGTCCGAAGAGCCAGAACACGATGTCGGAGGTTGAGTCAAAGTCCGAACGAGGTCCCGTGAACTTTGGAATCCAACCTCTCTCACCGCAATACCAAAATATGGCGAGAAAGATAAAAAAGCTTGAACCGCAGGCCAGCAGTGAGCGCCCATAGGCAACTATGCGCTTGTCTGACCCGGGGAGCAGCATGTTCAATCCAATAAGGGTCTTTTCTGCCGAAATTGCGAAAAGCGCAGCGCTGCGACTTATCATCTGAGAGCGCAAATCGTCAAATTGGGCCCACCAGCCTTCTATCCTATTTTGGAGACGCTTCTCTTCGTTTTCGTACACGCAAGCCGCAAGGTAAAATAACACGCCGCTCGAAATCAGAGCTGTCGCGCGAATAATGCCATCAAGTATTGACACGCTACCTCCGTCGAAGCTTGAATGTGCGAGGCTCTCTACCCAATCTCGGGACTCTAACTCATTCGCGAATAAGCGTACAACCACCTTAAGGTCAGGAACGGCGGTGCAAAGTGGCCAGAGTAAAGAACTCCTGCACCTGTGAGGTATCTTGAACAGCTCTTTTTCTGCTGGCGTATCGTTCTCACCTTGCTCGAGTGGAAATGTTCACCCCAGCAGATATCGCATGAAACGCTCTACACGGCCATCTCCGCCCAGCCGCGCGGCGAACTGCGCCTCTCATCGCCTGGCTGCGCCATGGCCACAGCACACGCATGCCGCGTACACGCGGCACAGACCGACGCGGACAGATTCCCGACATGACTGGTTGCCGCGCCCTATGAAGTCGCTGTTCCAGTGTCCGGGCAGCAGTCGGTGGTACATCTGGTGTGGACGTCAATGGGTGCTATGCGCGGGTGACGGGAAAAGCTTATCAGTTCGATAGGCGTTCCATGTTGAAGCCGTGACAGGTTCGTCATTAGTGACAGGTTCGTTCATTCGTAATTCCAGCCCTCAAAACCCCAAAGTTTGGGGGCCTTTTATACTTCTTTCGCGTCCGCCAAATATTCGGCACATAACGACAGCAAGGAATAAAGCGTAATATTTGCAAAACGAGGGGTACGCACCTTATCATCTAGGTTTATTTCTCATTCCAGCCCCAAATTTGAACCACCTGCCCCCGCCGCTTCCCGCAAATTTGGTTTCTTGCTGTTCCAAGGTCGTTTATGTCTGAAAGTCAAAGCCCGCTCGCGCAGAACGAAGCGGAAGAGATGGCACAGCGCCTCCACGCACTTATGGAGGAGAAGGGCATCCCACCTCGCTCCCGCGCGAGCAAGCTCACGCAGATATTAGGCTTGAGTCCGTCCCAGTCTTCCAGAAAGCTACGCGGCGTCAGTCCACTGACCGTACCCCAACTACGTCAGGTCGCGGAGCATTTCGAGGTGCAGGCTGAACGCCTCCTACAACCTCCCACGGACCCCGACCAAGGTTCTGTCGACGCTACTTTTATCGTTGGGAAGCAAGTCATACCGGGGAAGCTCTGGGTGGGGGAACGCTTTCCCCTTTTAGGCCGACGCCCAGAATTCGTGGCGCTCGAAAAAGAGGGACGGTGGGAAGTCGTCGACTTCGCCTCCAGCGCGGGATTTCAGCCATTCATCGTTGACCGTTTCGTTATGCGTTTCCCCTTGGGTCAGGGCGATAGAGTTGCCATAGTCGATGACGATGCAAGTTTCGCCGAGGCTATCGCAGAATATTTGCAGGAACAGGGACTGGACGCTCTTGCCTATTCCGACGTATCTGAGTTTTACGAAGAGTTGCAGGCGGACGGAGACGGCCCCGTCTTCGACGCTTTCATCGTCGACTGGAACCTTGGAGATTACACTGGACTAGAAGTCATGCGACGGATTCAGCGCTCTTCTAGTGCGGCGGCGCCGCTTATCTTGTTGACAGGGGTTCTTTCTCAGGGGTTAGGCGACGCCAACGAGACCGTTGGACAAGCTTTAGACGAAAAAGAGAATGCAATCTATATGCAAAAACCTGTCGACAACGTTGCGCTGGGCAAGACTTTGAAAAATATGTTGAGGACACATCGCGGCAAACATTGAGGCCCGGGCAAGAATCGACGCCCTTGGCAGTTTCACCAAGAACTACTTACAGCGGTGCTCCCGATTGGTGTCAGTCATCACGTGCGCACTGCTCTCTGACCAACTTCACCAGTGAGGCCGCGTCGACCGGCGCGACGACGCGCGCGTCGAAAATTTCTGCGCCGGGTTCGTCGAACGCCTGAGTGTGAGTGGCCATTCCCACCAAGGGAGCGAACCGGTTGACCGTTTTCTTGGCCGAGCGCGCGAGGGATATCCATCCAGGCATACCCAGGTGGGCATTGATAAGAATCGCCCCGTATTCACGCTGACTCATCCGACCTATCGCCTCCTGAGCACCCCCAACGCTGTCGCAACGAATTCCGTTCACCTTCAGCAAGTCACACACCGTCTCGCGTATGACTTCGTCGCTCTCAGCCAGCAGGACGAGCGGAGATGTCTCGTCGCCAGTGCTGGGCATCGCATCCGAATTCGCGGGAGTGGCCGCCGCGCACGGCGGCAAGCTTTCCAGAAATAGCCGCCTTTCGCTCGCGTTCGGCTCCGTGACAGGGATGTCAATCGTAAATCTCGAGCCCTGCCCCGGCTGAGACTCAAGCTCTATGCGGCCTCCGAGCTGCTCAACGAGGCCTTTGACAATGGCCAGGCCAAGCCCGGTTCCTCCGCGACGCTTTTGGGGCTGTGTAAAGGGCTGGTACAGCTTCGCGAGGACTTCGGGGGCAAAACCGCAACCATTGTCTGCCACAACAAGGCGGACATTGGTCCGCAGCGCATCAAGACTCAGCGATATCGAGACGACGCCGGCGTCGGCATACCGAATACTATTGCTAACAAGATTTGTCAAAATTTGGCTGAAACGGCGCCCGTCAGTCACGACGCGCCGCAGATTTTCGGTTTTGAGCTGCAAGGAGATGCGTTTGGAATCAGCACCCAATTGCTGGACCGCGATGACGTTTCGCGCAACCGCCTCCACGTCAACGGGTTCTAGCTCGAGCGTTAGCTCTCCGCTCCCGATTTCAGACAGGTCGAGCAAGTCATTGACCTGAAAACGCAGCTGGTCAAGACTCGTGCGCAGGCGACTTAACGTTTTGTCGAAGGACGGCTGGCTCACAAGCTGCGCTTCTAGCAGCTGGATATTGGTCACTATCGATTGCAGCGGAGCATTGATTTCGTGCGATACCTTGCCGATGAAGGTATGGCGGGCGCGCTCGGCCTCCGCGACCGCCTCATGGGCTGCCTTCTCCCTGGCAAGCGCTATCGAGTCTGCCCGAAGTCGCAAGATGACAATCCACCCTAGCGCCAGAAGCACGGCCCAGCCCGCGATAATCGCGATAAATGCACGGTTCCCGTTCTCTTTTATCTGACCGCGACGCTCCATTCGTACTTCCGCTTCTTTCGCGCGCGCCTGCATGACCAGGTCGTTCAGATACGGAATAAGCGCCGCGACCCGCTCACGGATATAAAGCAACGCGTCCCGGTCGGGCGCCTCGACTTTCGACCGAAGGTCCGCTATCAGCGCAGTCATTTCAGCGACCACTTCCGGATACGCAGTAAGGCTGCCGAGGCGTCTAGCCATGTCGGCCGACTGAAATGCGTCGACCTGCGCCTCTAACTCCCCGAAGCGGTCCAGCACCTCTCCCTCTTTCTGCCCGCTTGCGAGAGCTAACGCAGCTCCCTCCGACAGTCTCTCGTCGGCACGCCGAAGTGCGGCGGGTGCCCAGTCGATGTCTTCGTCGAAGACGGGGGAACTGCTAATCGCGTCAGCGCGGACCAGGAAGGAACGCGCCGCCATATACACGCCGCAGGTAAGAACAGCGCCCGTAATGAGAAACGTCCCAGTCAGCTTTCGAAACGGCACCTCAGCCAAATATCTCTTCATCTTGAGCAACGCCGCGCGCCCCTGCCCGGTGAGCGCGCCGCTGCGGCCAACGAGATTGATACGAAGCTGTCGTCAAGCCTTGAAAGCGCGGGGAGCGACGCCCCCGCTCTACCTACGGCGGCGGTAAGCGGGGAAGCCGCAAGCATCTGATTTTGGTATGACATATCCCGCGTGCTGCCCCAAGGTGCAATCGACAACGCCTTCCTCAACTCGCATCAGCTCCGGGTCTTCGGCGCACGGGCGAGCATAATTAGGATTCTGGCCGGCGATTTTACACGATGAGTTTGCTTCGAATCTATTCGCGTATCTTTTTATTCACAGTGCGCGTGCCGATGCCCCCGCGCGAGGAACTGGCGCGCTTAAGTCCGACCGCCGGCCGCAACGCCTACGCAGTGGAGAGCATCGACCGGCCGGGCAAAAACCGCTGTTTGCGCTGCAGCTGCCCGAGCTCACGCAACGCCGCCGTGAGTTCGTCCTGCGTCGTTTCCAGGCGCCGCCGTGCGTCGTTTTCCGCCCGCAGGGCATTTTCGTAGAGGGCTGTCGTCCGATGCGTCTGCCCCTGGCTTTGCGCGAGCTGCTCCTGGAGATTGAGGACCTGTTCGGACGTCTGCTGCAGGAGCTTCTCCATGTCCTCGTGGCTGCTCATCAGTTTCGCAAAATACTCCCGCGCCTCCTCGAGCATTGCGTTCAGCCGGAGGATTTCCGTGGCCTGCCCGTCAATGGTGTCGCGGAGCCGGCGCATTTCTGCCATCGCTTCGATGTTGTGGTTCTTCATTTGTGTGTTACTAACGTCTCGGTGCGTTGAATGGTTCGCCTATTAACGCTGTGTAGCAACGTTATGCCGGCGTTTCCTCTCGATTTGCCCTACCGCCTCCAACATATTCTTGACTTCTTGTCGCCCAGACGAATCATTCCTCAATGTCCTCTGGCCAGCTGTGCGTATGCATCGTCACCTCGATGGGGCTCGCTTTCAACGCGGGAGCGTAAAACTCGACGAACGGGACTTTGTTATAGAACGCGCCCACGGCGGGCGTCGCTGGCGTGTAGCGGCCTTCGACGCAGCTTACGACCGACAGGATTTCGGGCGTCACCACGCTTTCCTTCGACGCCTTGGTGACGAACAGGCGCATCCGGGGATGGAGCACTGGCGCGGCTTCCGCGTCGGGACGCAGCGCGGATAAGGTCTCACCCAGCCCGTCCAGAGGCATCATCACATCGCCCGGCGTAATAAGCCATTCAGCCAGTCGCCTGCGGTCCTTGCGGCCCTCTTCCACGACTTCGTACGCCCGTTCGATTGGAAGTGCCCGCGCCTGTGCAATTGCGTCGGCGGTCGCAGGCTTTCCCACGTATGGCAGCAGGTCCCAGATGGACAAAGTCCCGCCGGCCGCCTTATAGGTCTTCAGCAGTTCGAGATTTGAGACGGCAAGCCCGTACGATACGCTCAGCACAGCATCGGGAACGTCCGTATCCGGCACAGCAAAGAGACTGTGATGGCGCACATCGATACGCTGAATGGCCAGCGTGTAGACCGCTTCCATCCATTTCGCCCGGTGCACCAGCATCGCATACCGGCCGGGAATGTTGACGAGCAGCAGATAGTCAACCTCCGATTGCGCAAGCCTGCCGAACCCGAAAGTCCGCTCGAGCTGGTCGAGCTGCACCAAACTAAGGAAAGAGTTTCGCGGATAAGGGTCTGCCTGGATTTCGACACTGACTGGCCGCTGCGCGCCACTTTGGAAACAGAGTAACCGGCCGTCCTGCCCGTCCTCCAGCGGCAAAAAGCGCTCTTTTGTGCGCGGAGTAAAGCGGGATGACACCCATTCGCGCGCAGCCAGCCCCGCCTGTAGAAGGCGCAGCTCGCAGTAGCCGGAGGTGTCTTGAAAAAATTCGGAGCTCATTCAGCACTATGTAATCGAAGTCGAGGCGCGCTGCGCCATCGAGCGTTGCATTGCGCGCCTGGCGCGCGAAGGACCTGTCGAACTCAGCCGGCGGGTCAACAGGGTACGAAGAAGGATAAAACCTCTCTTTATCCGGGCAAGGGGCCGCCCGGCCTGGCAACCTCTGACGTCTGCTCCATGCGAGCGCTCTCGGCGCTCAACAGCATCTCGATGACCTCTGTCTCGGTACGAAGGCCGTGCGCCGCGCGGATACGCGTTAGCGCCTGCACGCCCTGGGGCGATAGCCGGAACGTTTTGCGCGCGCCGCCAGCTTGCCGGAGCGCGCTCACCGAATCCTTCACCCGCTGGCTTGCAGTGCGCGGTGTGCCGTGAATTGCTGGTCGGCCCATGTTAGCGCCTCACGTCTACGGCGCAGGCCGAACCGACCACCCGGTATTTGATGCGCTTTTCTTTACCGGCGTGCCGGGAGAGAGCCAGCGCCTCTTCAAAAGGCCACTGCCCCGCTTCCTTGGGGTTGCCGGTATAACCAGCCGCTTCGGGGCGCCAGTAGTATCCGTGCTCCCCGGAAAAAATATGAACAACTTTACCGGCAAGTCGCGCGCCGATATCCGGTCGAAGCTTAATCGCCTCCAAAGTCCGCTCCATCACTGCTCCTTTGTCTGTGAGGGATTCTCTGCCATCCCGTTGCCAGCTTGCACCACCGCCTCGCTTCGCGCGTGATATGCCGCAACCCCCTGTTTATACGCTTTAACCGTGTCCGGATGCGGAAGGTTGTGCTCGTCAATTTGCCAGCCGACGACGTGCAGGTATGTATGCGCGTCCGGCGCTGTTGGGTCGCCGGGAAGCGAACCTCGCATGCCCTTGACCCGCCACGACCCTCCGGTATGGTGCCCGGTCCCAATACTGCCGTCGCTCAGCTTAACCAGCACCCGGCAGCCTATCCACGGCCAGCGCCGCGTTTCGTATTCGTTGATGAAGCCGTCGAAATCGTCGGCGTTCTCCGTCGCGCTCTTCTCTGACTCGAGAACGACCGTCGGCGGCGTGGGACTATCAGCCAACTGGGCTGCGGGCAGCAAGTCGTCCCAGTTTCGGTCAACGCGAAGCGACGCGTCGCAGTATGCGAGGTGCTTGTTTCCCCTGTGTCTGAGCAGGATGTGCTCCGGGTGGGACTGAGCCTTCCACGCCGTGGCAGTATGGGGAAGTCCACTGTCCTGCATAACGCGGATATCGACCATGTCGCCGGGTCTGATGTAAACGATTCGCTTCAAGGCACCCGTCCAAATTAATTTTGTAAAGTGACCGCTCTTCGCGACCACGAGCCACGCGTTAGGATGCGAGCGCCGACGTGCCCATTTGCGACTTACTGCGCATTGCGTCCAGCCCCGTAAGGAAGGACGGCGGCACCGAGCCGTTCCTCAGCGTCGGCGCGTGTTGGAGTGCCTCTATGCGGTCCATTCCAACAAGCCATTCAAGCAGTCGGCCCGTTTCCTCGTTCAACTGGACCTTGAGGTCATGCGGTAGCCGTTGCAAGAGGGAATTCGCTTCTACCCTCTCAACCTGTGCGCGCCGGTTAAGGGTCCACTCGGAAATAACGGCATGCAGATGCTGAACGTGCAGAGGGCTGTCAAGACAAACGCCGATGATAGCGGAAGTCTGCGGACACGTTGCAATGTAAGCGTAGATGGAAGTCACGGCAGGCGCCCGTCCTAGTATTTGTAAAGGTATTGTAGTCGCCTACGAAAACTCCGTCAACGCTTTCACCAAACAAGACCTGTCAAGGGCACTACTTTCTTCGTTCGACGTCGCTACTATGCTGCGCTGTAATGTCACCAGAATTTTGCGTGGATAGCCCGAGTCCTTCCGGTGCCGCCCTCGCAGGCTGCGCGGCCCTCACGAGGCCCTTACGGCTCGCCCATCCGCTACGCGCACGGTTGAGGTGCAGTCAGTTCCTCCGTACCACCGCTCCACGCCGTTGAATCGGCGCGTAAGCCGGCGGGCCGGAGTGTTCCCCGACTGATAGTGGACTTCCAGAGCCTGCACGCCGGCGGCGCGCGCCAAATCGAGAGCGCGTGCAACGAGTCGGCTGCCAAGGCCGTGGCCTTGGTGAGCCTCGGCGACTGCGAAAGCCATCTCGCCGGAGGTATCGCCGACGGCCGCGAATGCAAGCTCGCACACGCCGGCGAGTTCGCCTGCGGGTGTGAACGCACCGACCACCTGTGCGCGTGAAAAGTCGATGCGTTGCACGTACGCGGTGATGTTGTGGTCGCGCACGTTTCCGCAGAACCGCCGGCGGCGATTTTCAGGCGATAAGCCCAGGAGGAGCGCCTCGAGTCGGTCAAGGTCGGCCTGCGTGAGGAGGCGCAGCGTGTACATAGTAAGGAAATCGAGCAGAAAAAGGTTAGCGCCAGCAAGTGGCTTTCGAGTGCCGACGAATCGACGTCGTGTTGCGATTGGTGGTCGCTATACCAATAGCCAATGATGGCAAGGACATCGCCACGACTTTTCCCGAGGTTAACTATGCGCAACATCACACCGAAATCTGACTACGCAACGAACAACGCTGCACAGCTGGCCAAGAGTGTTCTGACGGAAGCGCCCATCAGCAAGAAAGCAGGAAAACCCGTCGTTCGCGCCTACATCCGGGCAGACAGCCGGACTTCGGGCTTTACGATGGTCGCCGAGACCCTGAGTGACCGTTCGAGCGCGCAGATGACGATGGCCCACATCGGTAAAGAATCCGCAATCAAGGCCCTGAACTACCTGAAAGGGATTTTTTCAAGCTGTGGCTTCAAGACAGTGGAGACGGACGCCGAGTGGTCCGCGCTGAAAGAGGATGACGAAAGCTTCGCAAGCTGATTTCAACGCCTTTCGCGAGAACCTTAACCGGTTCTCGCTTTTCATTGGGGGCGCCGTAGGCCGATAGCTGAGTATCAACGGCAGGGATGGCGAGACCTACGGCCGAAACAATGTCTTGAAGAGATTTATGTGGGCAATCCAAATTCAGTCGCTACACGCCGTCGTTATGCCAACGTTTGCGCTCAACTTTATGAATAAGCCCCGTACCAGTCGTTTCGTCTTCGCCGGCGCATGCCTCGTCCTCGCGCTGGCAGGCACCCCTGCATTCGCGGAGACAGCACAGACAGCACAGACAGCGCAGGCGGCCGACAACGCTCAGGGGGCTCGCGTAGAAGCCACTCTGGAACAACTGCTGACGGCCGTGGACCAGTCACATCTTCCCGGGTTGGCGGAAGCGTATCGGACGGCAGCCGAAGACCATAAGGCGGTATCCGAGGTACCGATGTCCCTAACGGTCGGCGGGACAAAGTTCAAACGGGCCCTCGTCTCCTACCACCTGCAGTACGGCTCTGTGTGGGTGCGACTATCGCAGCGGTACTGGGATTCGCGCCTGGTGCGAGAGTTCCAGCACGCGCGCGCCGAAATCGTCCGCGTCGCCGGCGCCCCCTCCGAGCCTGAGGTCAAGAGTGATGCGCCAGTTGGAACGCCCGGGGCGGAAGTCCATGGCACAGCGACCAAACTCGTCTGGCACAACGTCGGACCCAACAAAAAGACAATTGAACTGTCCCTCACCGACTTTGGGCAAACAGTCCCCGGCTACCTTTGGCTCAACGTGGAACTGACGCCACCACTTCGAACAGCCCAATAAGGGCTGCCCCTCGTCTTTAGCGCGCGGCGGCGTGCCTCGCGTGTTACCGCAGGAGTCCTGTAAACACTTTTGCCGGTCTTCACATAGAAGGCTGCTTTCTTTGGAATGTTCTGGATGGCGTGCCCGACTTGGCTTTATATGCGACGACCGGAAAAAATTACGTGGCTGCTGCGACGGACCACCGGACGCACTAAAAGGACGTTGAAAATAATCCTTTTCCGCTTCCTTTCTGGCCGGTGCGGCCTTATCATTGCGCATCCGCGTGTAAAACCCCGCCGTGCCTGGACATTTTAGTGTCCGTCCACCCCTCGGGTTGCTATATGCCTTATCAAACACAACCCCCGGAGGGCAAAATGACCCGTATCAAGAAAATTTTCGATGCAATCATCACCGCGCTGACGGCTCCGAAGCTGCATCGCGATGACCCACATGCACGAGAACGCCTCGCGATTCGAGGAATTCGGATTTACTGAGCCATCCCGCCGCATTTTGTAAAGTATTTTACACAAAAGTGTCATTCGCAGAACCCCGTAGCGCTCAGCTTCGGGGTTCTTTTTTAGGGGTCGCTTTTTACATGTGGACCTCGTGGACGACAGAACGACAGAACGGCGTGCTTACGACGGCGAACCGTCCGTCGGACACGCCGCCACAAGCTGCACGAGGAGCTGCTGTGCGACGAAGCCCGAGCGGCTCAGTCCTGCCGCCAGTGAAGTACGCTCGCGCTCGTAGCTCTCCGCATACTCGGCTACCGCATACCTCAAGACCACCTCACCCCGAATGAATGTCCACCAATCGGTCGCCAATCGCGGCAATGTCACGATGGTTCCTTCCACTTCATCGACCGTTTCCACCTCGAAGCTGAGTCGGCCGGGCGCGCGGGTGACCGGTGTTGCATGTCGAACAGCCGAAAAAACCGACAGCGGCTCGTCAAGCATCGACGGGAGCCGCCCGCGCAGTAGTCCCCTCACGCGAAGTGAATCCGGAAGCCAGGCGTCCAGTGACATTTCACGCGCGCACAGAAAGGCATGCGGTGGCAAGCGCGTAAGCTCTCCCGTCAGCCGGTTCTTGGCGAAACGACGGTTTGCATCGAGCGCACCGACCTGAACCGGTCTGTAAGAGAAGTGAAGTCCGCCATCGTCGGAACCCAGCGGGTCGGCGTAGTGCAGGAACCAGAAGTCTGCCCACTTGATGCCAGCGATTTCTTCGGCCGAGGCGTGTTCGGTGGAGGCTGCAGGGACGTCTAGTAGCATGGGGCTGAACACATTGAAGGAGTCTTACAATGCTTGCCATTGTATCGGGTTTGCCTTTGCAAAGTAAAGACGGGAACGGAAGCGCTGTGGGGTGCGAGAACGCTCAATCACTACACGTTGCTGTATCTGCCGCTTTTTCCCATTGAGGACACTTTACAAAAGGCCCATATGAAAGCTTCTTTCGTTAGCACTGTCGTTTTGCTCGCCGCCATCATCCTCCCGGGTTCGTTCGCGCACGCCCAAGGCGTCTCGACTATCCTCGGCTCGGACACGGGCATCGGGCCATCCAACGCAGACATCAACGGTGAAGGGCGCGACATCATCCTGAGCACCGGGTACGGCATCCGACCGTCCACTGCACAGGACGCCGGCGAAGGTCGCGACCTTGTCTTGAGCACAGGACCGCTGAATCGCACCCGCCGTGCACCCGCTCAACCCCAACAGGACCCATCGTTGTCCGACCTGCTTGCACTCGGCTATATGGCCAAGGGCGTGACGGCGGCCTCCCCTGCTGCTGCAGCGACCTCAGGAACGCCCACGGCCGCTATCGCCCGGGCGGCTATCGCAAGACCCCTCCCGCGCTCGATGCCGTAGTTGATTTAAAGCCGCTCTGAGCGGCTTTTTTCTGTGCGGACCGCGCATGAAAAAGCCGCCTCGCGAACGAGACGGCATAAAATCAACGGCGAGCCAGAGAACAGGTTTTGCCTGGGAGTTGCGGTGCTCTTACTGCAACCGGCTTAACAGGCGCCGGTGCGCGCTTGAAGAGCTTTAAGCTTTCCACAATGAATCGGCGGTACTTCGGCCAGAAGTTGTAGTCGAGCGTGAATTCGACCAGCAGAAATGGCAGCAGCACGACCGACAGGACCACGACTAAGACAAAAAGCGCAAGACCTGCGTTGCGGCGCGTCGGAGTGGAGTAATACATGGTTTTGCCTCAATGTGAACCGGCCTTTTCAGGCGGCGGACTTCCGTCCTCGTTGACCTCGAATCTCCGAGGTATAGCGAAAAGGACGCGATGAATCCTGAAGCACTGGCCGGCTGCTCTAGCGCCAGTGCTGACGTGCTACCTGGCGAGCGAGCGAAGCCGATTCGTCAGCTGCTTGATTTCTTCGTCAATGCGCGTTTTATATTCTGCTCGCGCGCGCCAGTAGCCGATTTTCTCCGCAAGCAGGAAAGCGACATCGAACTTACGCGCTCGCTTCAGCTTCGCAAGCGCTTCGACCGCACGCTCCCCGCATACCTCGAACAGATACCACTCGGCCGTTTCACGCACGGCCTCCTCGGTCGGCGCGAAAATATGCGGGTGTTCGCCCTCCAGCTCGAAAGTCCACTCGTCCTTGCCGACTTTTTTGCCAAAGAGGTGCTGGGCGAGCTCGGCATCGCCTTGCTCAACGAAATCGAGGACGCGCCCGATGCGGATAAAAGGAGCGAACTCGAGCGTTGTGATGGACATGAGAAGATAAGAAGAAGAAGGGTGAAAACGTGTAGCAATCGCCTTTGACTGGATAACGTCCTGTCCCCTTCGCCAACGACAATCCTTTACACAACTATTTTGTGTCGGACTATACTTATCATTTTGATATCTAACTGACCGCTATATCACCACGGCCGGACTCGGTTGTCGTCAGGCAGGCAGGTAACGTGAAAGGCGAGCGCGGTTCGGATGTGGTCAACACGCCGTTAAAAACGATTGAGAGAGAGATGGGTCACTCCCTGAAGCATTTCTACGATGCGGTGCGTCGAATAACGCTCAAGCATGCCATTTCACCCGACGCGCTCGGCTTGCATCGCTCGGTGTCCGCCGGTGTCGGCTGTCAGGCCGGTGCGGAATCGGAGTTTGAAATCATGGCGCCGTGCTTGTGTGACGTGCCCCCTTCCGAGCTCAAGGAGCTGTTCGAGGCAGACCGTCACGCTCGCCCTGCACCCCGCTTCTCTCACGACGTTTTTTCAAGCGACGAGGCTATCTCGCCTGTTGACCTCTACGCCGAAGATTTGCGCGTCCCCTCATTTGACGAGTTCAGCACCGGCATGCGGGTGGCCCCAAATGCTGCTCACTACTGCATTGTTGCAGCTGATGAGGCACAGGACATCGTGGGATTTGCCCAGTTCCAACTGCATCTCGCGCCGTCCTGCGCGGCGTGGTCGGAGGTCACGGACCACCAAGCTGCCGCGCGCATCATTTTGCGCGTTGCACTTGACTCCATTTACGTTCTAAAAAAGCACCGGGGGCATGGTGCCGCAACGGCAATGTTGACCTTCGCAAGCGATGTATTTGCCGAAGAGCTCGTGTGCATCGGCCCGCAGGTAACCTCTGAGATGGGCGTCGCTCCGCAGCTTGAACTCATCCCTCAGCTAGAGTCCGAGTGGGCAAGCCTCACCGGCAAGTTGGCACACCACATTTTTGGCCGGCTGCTCCGCTCGCGCGCGGAAACGTTCATGCTGTCGGGGGACCGGCGTCTTATGGTGCATGAGCTTCAGGAAGCTGCCGGATACTAATTCGCTTCTCAGGGGCCTGCGTCAGTGAGATAATTGTAAAGGCGCGCGTCGGGTCATCCAGCGCGCGGACCCATCAAAACACCGACCTCCCACACGCCATGGAACTTACTGAACAAGCCCTCCGGAAGCACCTGAGCGATGGCATCCGACGCTTGCGCAAGGACTTCATCAAAGCCAGACAGGCTGCCTCGTTTTACCAAATCACCAATGAGCTGTCGCGAGAGTTCGCATCGCAACTGGAGTTCAGCCTGCAGGAGCTGCCGGGTAACGCGCTTTGGGCAGTGTCCAACGGCAACTTCATGCTCGACGAGGACCGCTGGGACCTTTTGCTGATGGTTCAGGACTGGAATATCGACGAACCGGCTGGCATCGACTGGGTGGGCCTGCACCAAATCCGCTTCGGCGAGCATACCTGGGTGGCGTGCGGTAAGCGACACTATGATGCCGAGTGCCCGGACGGAGTCGAGAGCTTTTTCGACCTGCCACATTTTCGCCGGTACATCGTCGACCACCTGCGTAGCACCGGTGTCGAGTGCGCGGACGTCGAGACCGACGACGTTATCCCCGTGCCCACCCATCCGCCGTTGCGCAAGGTCGCATAGCCGCTGCGCAGGAAACGCCTTTCGCGCGTCCCGGGGGCCGCCACCGGCTACATGGTCATGTCCGCTCCGGCCGTCTCCCGCGATGGCTGCTTCGGTGCCGGCTGCTGAGGGTCCTGCTTCTGGCCCTCGGCTTTCTGGACGTCGGCCTTCTGTCCCTGGTCGGCTGGTTCAACGCTGTTCTGAGGCGCCAATTTATCATTCGCGCCGACAAGCGCGTGTCCCGCGTCGAACTGGAGCGTCACGTCTTTTCCGTCGAGCAATGTCTTGACTTGGGCCGGGGTGAGTTGGTGTGCCGGCTGCCCTTCAATCGAAACGTCGTGCGTCTGTCCGTCAAGCGAAACCGAGTTCGGGTGGCTCGAACGAAGGGTAACAACCCCGTTACCGTCGCCTTGCAGCTGAACCGTGTACTTCGTCACGCCGATTCCGTTTTCCATCGCTGCTGCTTTCAATATCTCGTTGTGGTGCTCCATAGCCGCTGTCTCGGCGGGCGTCATCGCTTCATTCGGCACCCGTTCGACCAGTCGGGCCGGGCCAAACAGCTCTTCCTTGATGGGCAGCGCCACCTTGTCGACACTCCACGTGCTGTCGTGGCGCCCTTCATCGAGAGCATCAAGCGGCGGCGGCCCCGGGTCCTTCATCGGCAATCCGAGCTTGTCGAGCGTCACTTCCCCCAACCACTTGCTCAGCTTATCGACTCCGTCCGGATATCCTCCGCCGATGTCCGAGTGCGCCCCGGGCAACGATGTTTCGAGAGTGCGAAGGTGGTTCGGGTCAAAGTCCGGCTGCGAGATGGGCGTGAGGGGGAAAGTGATGCGCTGTTCATCGGCCGCCGTGTAATGCACGACGAAATCGGTCGAAGGGGGAATGCCCAGGTTCAGGTTGTGCTCCTGCCCAGTTGCGACCGTGTCATACAGGAGCGCCGTCGTGTGCACGCTCCCCGGTGCCGCAAGGTAGCTGTCGTAATGCATTTGGCGCGGGTGGAACATATCGCCGTGCTCAATTTCCTTGCCCCCGTCAGAGGGGATGCCTCGGTCATCGACGAGATTCATGAAGTGGCGGGCGCTCGCGGCGCCTCGGCTAAAGCCCATAACCATTACGACGATTGGCGCGTTCGGGTCTTCCTTATGCCACTCGGCGGCCTGCTTCTGGTAGTCCGAGAACGCCTTCTCCGCGATGTTTTCGGCGCCCCGGCCTGTAGCGCCGTCGATATTGGCCATCAACGGTGAGGTCTGCGTGCCGACACCGGGGTAATAGTGCCCCGCCATGTGTTTGCCATCGTAGTGGCTGCTCAGCTCTTTCTCCAGCTGCGCCGGAATGGTCGGGATGCCGCCAGGCGTCACGTTATCGCGGTCGTTCCACGTGCCATCGAAGGAAACGACGTACACCCGCTTATTCGAATTGTCGCCGCCTTGGTAACAGGTAGCCGGCAGAAATTGCTCGCTTACGTCATGGAGCTTGTTTATCCACTCGCTTTTCTCTGCGGGGCTCAGCGCCACGACTTCATCGTTATAGCCGCTCATACGAAGCTCCGTTATAAAGGATGCTTCGTATAACGACCTGACCGAACGAGGCAGGAATAACCGAAAGCCCGTGGCAACGCGGTCTAGCTGAAGCGACTTGTACAGAGCCTGGTCATCGCGCCCGTCATCAGTTGGGTCCGGGTGTGTTCGCCCAAACCCCGGATGTCAATGAAAAGGCTTCGGTCGGCGCAATACAGCGTGTCTCGCCTTACACGGCGGTAATTGCCTGATGCATCCTCCTCGGTGGTCATCACGCTTTCACCGCATTGATGCCGCGCGGCGACCCGGACCCGCCTTACATACAGCATGATTAGACGCTGCATTGTCTTGTCTTGAAGTTTTAGGACACTGTCCATGTGAGGACAGCCGAGCCTTGACGATAGGTCATGAAAAGGAACTCAGTGCGTCCGTCCTTGAATTTGAAAACCGCAAAACAGTATGAAACCGTGGTGCGGTCCCCCTTCAGTATCGACATTCTCGACACCGCTGCAGGCTGCGCGCCACCTGCAATACGAGCCTGAAGCCCTTTTTCAAAGAGTGTCCGGGCGGCGCGCAGAGACGTAAGCGGCCGCGCCGTCTCGAGAGTGAGGTCCTGCGAGCGATGCGCGCGCATCGGGCGCCATGCATCCCCAGTCTCGTCCTTCAGTAGCGACAACGCTCCGGCGCGCGCGGCGACGACAAGCGAATCCGGAAATAGTCGGGCGCGGGGGTCCAGCTTTTCGCAACGGGTAACCTCGGATTGCGGAATAGTGGCGTCCTGCAACAAGCCTATCCTGAGATTAAGCTGACTGCGCTCGACAGCGGCGCGCGGGTCCGATTTCAAAAAGTCTGAATAGAGTGTGAGTCCTGTATGCGCGAGTTCCCCCGGCAAGTCAGCCTTTCGGACGTACAGCAAGGCTCGAGAGTCTTTCTTCGCGAGCTGCGCGAGGTCAACGGCCCTCCAGCCAATGTCAGTGGCCTCCCAGTCATCGTCTGGAACATGGCCCTTGGAAACGCGATACAGGTACACCGGCGTGCCGTCGCAAGCGGCGAACTCACTCACTTGCGTCTTCTCTGCCGGGAGTCCCGCGAAAGCTCCAAACAGCTTGTCGGAATAGCCGGGCAGCGCAACGAGGTCCTTGGGCGCGCGATGCGCGCCAACGCCGCCGGCCTTCACCGCAAGCAAAATGTCGTCAACAAGGTCGCCGTTCGCGGTGCTGGAACTCGGCGGCAGGGCTTCCGCGAGAGGCGTCAGCCCTCCAACGGCATGTGCTGTCGACGCAAAAAAGGCAGCGCACGTGAGCGCTAAACCCGCAAATGCTTTGTTCACTGAAGTTTTTCCACGGTTAATTTATATCGCCCCTGGACATCTACCAGGACGCGAGAGAACAGCGGTTCTGGACTGTGCCCGGCCCGGCAAGATGCGACCCGTCACGGCCTCTCTCAGTACGCCGTTGTCGTCGTGAGATGGAATGGCGCCGTTGGCGCCTTGCGTTGGCGCCAGAGGAACCAGTCCACCTCCGCTGCTGAGACTTTGAAGCGCTGCGCAATGGCTTCGCAAGCGACGACAGTGGCGGCCCGAATCGAGTTTTCCTCCGACCCGCCTCTGGCGAGAAGTTGCCGGCTACCAACCGACACAGCCAACGAAGGTGCGTATTCGAGCACGCCCAGATGCCGCAGGACGCTCGGCAACTGGTAGTCCGCAAAACAAAGGAGGTCTTGAGACACCGAAACGCCCGCTGCCCGATACTGAGCCCCCAGCAGACTGACCGCGAGCAAGGCCTTTTTGAGGAACGGGTCGCCGTAGGCAACGGGAAACGCATCCGCGAGCAGTTGGGCTTCCCTCACCGTCGCCTCGCCGCTGCGAATTGCATGGTCGAGCTGGCTGACGACGTCCTGCAATGAGCCGGAGAGCAGGACCCCGGCGAGAATCTCTTTGCGCGACGGGGCGTCCGGAATGTCCCCGAAGAAGGACTCCACGGCTTCAACGCTGCGTGCACAGTCGAAAATACCCGGACCCTCAGAGGAATCCATGCCCCACGCCCGGCTGAAGCCGAGTTCCATCCCTCTCGTGCCTACTTGCCCACCGAGAGAATAGCGGCGGAACGCTGCCCCAGAGCCATCCCAGAAACGGTACTGAAGCGCCGTTTGCGCTATCAGATAGCGCGCCGCCATCACCGGGTCCCGGACCTCGAAGGGAACACCGGCGCTCGGGAGGTAGAACGTCGAGAAGTCCGCGTTCAGCGCTCCGATGGCATCATGGTTGATTTCGACGAGGGTCGCGTCGTGCAGGAGCGCGATGCGCTGGATGAGGTCTTCGCGGGTCATGAGAAGGTGTCGCGGTCCATGGAGCGGAATCGCGTCGAGGGCAGCGCGCGCCGCCCTCGACCGGCACAACGGATTACTGCGCGTCAGACAGCCAGTCGGTCAAGCCGCGTACGAGTTCTCGCAGTTCCATGACCTGAATCGTGAGCGTGCTGTCGATAAGCTCGTCCTCGTTGCCCCCATCTGCGGCGCCCAAATCTTCCTGAACCAGTTCGAGGAAGTTGAGCTTGCGAATGCCGAACGGCTCGGTCAACGTGAAGTTGATGCGGTCGTTGAACGTGAGCTCCATCGAGGTGGGCCGCAAACCGGCCGTCAGGTGGGCCGCGACTTCCGGTTCGTGAAGGTTGAATTTCGCGAAGCGCACGGTCGACGCGGGCGTGCCCGGACCCTTCAGCACAAGCGCGCTGTCAGTCGTGAATGCCGTTTCGTTTTCTTCGGCGAGCAGCAGGTCCGCCATCTTGCCGGCGAGCGAGTTGTCGAAGTTCATGCGCGCCATGTCGATGCCCGCCACCGCGCGCAGCAGGAGCGAAACGACGCCCTCGGCCTTCTTCGCGCCTGCAGTGTCGACGAACAGGTAACCAGCCTTCGGGTCAATCAGGGCGGTGACCGTCGATTGAGCGGTGAGCGCCTTCGGCAGCAGCTCTTCAATCAGCATTTCCTTCAGGTCTTTCTTTTCCTTCTTGCCAACACGGCGGCTTTCTTTCGCCTGAATCTGCTCGACGCGCTCCTGCAGCAGGCGCTTCACCACGTTGCCCGGCAGCAGCTTGTGCTCGGATTTGACCTGCACCCAGAACGCGTCGCCGGCCTTACGGACGAACATGTCCTGGTCATACGCGCGGACGAAGCCGTGCTGCTCACGGTCAAGCTCGCCGCAGGGGTGGAATTGCTCCTTCTCCAGCAATTCGTTCAGGTCTTCGGTGCTGAGCGCCGGAAAGCTGGCAAGAGCAAAGCAGGAGAGATTCTTAAACCACAACTTGGCCGCCATAGCGCGTCCTTATCTTTTGTAAATTGACCTGGTAGCACGAATCCCGGTACAACGCCCGGTCATCGTTTCGATTTGTTGCCCTCGCATCCCCGCAAAGACCGCAACTGGACAGGCGCCCACTGGCCACACGGGATGACGCGCAATGATAAGCCCGTCTCACCGTTTTTGTAAAGGTCCGGTTAGCGATTGTAAAGCGTCAGGAACCCGGGGCGTCCGTTGCAAACACGGTGTCTTGCGTGACGACACACGCTGTCGGGCTTTTGCAGCCTGTCGACAGTTGCATCGCATCACCGTTGGGCCAAGTCCATGAGAACGTGCCAATCGGCAAGCCGCCCCGCAGCTGCACATAGGCATGTGAAGGCTGGCCGAACTGTGTTGTGCGTTCGTCCACCTTCGTGGCGGTCACCTTTGCAAGCGCCGAAAGCGGGGCATAAAGCGTATTCGTGATGTGCGCGAGACGTCCAGTAGGCGAGAAGGAGACCGTCACTTCTGTGCCAGCCCCTGCATCGGTAGACTGCAGTGCCCTGCTGCCGTCTGCACCGGTCGATTCTTTCCACTTGACCCCGGGAAGCGACAGGTCCTGCACATCTTCCACTCGCGCGCCTCGAGCAAGGCCCCACGGGAGCACCAATGCGGTTGGCGGCGCGCTCAGGCACGAGGCGGCCGATGCCCCGCTCTTGAGTTCGTCGACGAGTCTGACCAGCTCGGCGTCTCCCGAGTTCGCGCGCCGCACCCGGTCAAACGGTTCCAGCAGCCTTGCAGCGACAGCTCCGCTGATGGCTCGCGGACCGTCCGGCCCCTGCAAGGAAACGAGCGCCGAGTAGTCCGGCGCGGCCACAGCTGACACACGCGGGTCGTTCGTGGCAACGACACTACCTCGCTCGCCATGCACGCAGTAGATGTCATAGTAGCCGGGGTGACCCTCAGTCGTTGGCAGGTTGTATGGCTTGTCGGCGGGAGTCCACGGGCTCACGGCGTGCGGCGCGACACGTAGCATAGTTGGAACGGGGTGGTCGCCCTCGTTCTCGACGGAGATAAAAGCCAGCGGCATCGCTGAGCCGGGAATAACAGCCACGAACCCATTCAGAACGGGGTAGATGTCGGTCGCGCCAGCCCCGCGCAGCGCAGCGACCAGGTCTTCGGGCTTGCTCGAAGCAGCGGTAGCCGCCCCTTGCTCCCGCTTGGAAGCAGCCGAGGGCGGAGCCGCAGCACTAATGTTGGCTTGCGGCCGGCTGGACGCACCCGTAGGCGAGTCTAAGCCAACGTCCGGCAAAAACCTTGAGGCCCAATACATCCCGCCGCCCGCGACAACGAAGGCGGCGGCTACGACGAAAGGCTTGAGATAAGATGCGGCGGCCATGTGCCCTGCGAAAAAGAAGCCTGAATGTTGTGTGTATCGTGTCTATTTAGCTGTCGCCGGGTTGGCTTTCTGCCGATGGCGCGCCCGGCTGCGCTGCTGCGAGCGCGCGGTAGACCTCTCTGACCTTCTCTGAGGGCGGGCGCCGAAGAGTTCGAGCTATTCGCTCGATGGAGTCGGCATCCGGGTCACGATGGTCGCGAAGCGCCGCCCGCTCAGACGCGTCGGGGGCGTTGCGCAGGCCCTCCTCGATGCGGGAGATGCTGGCCCGCGCGTAGGCTCGAAAAGCAAAGTCGGTCGAAGCGAGATTGAGGACGTGGCGCACATAGCCCGCGTCGCTCGGGAAACTCTGACCGTCATACGCGCAGACGTTAGGCTCTGATTGAGAAGGCTTTGGCATATTCGGGTTTAGCGCGGTAAGGTTGAGCAAGTGCGGATAGCGCAAGACTTCGGCGCTCCGCTGAAGAACATAGCGAAAGTCTCGCCAGTTGCGCGCGGCGCGTTGTTGGCTATACCGGGATAGGACATACATAAGGAGCCTCGTTATGGCGATTTCGCCTGAGACAAAGCGCCTCCGTCAGTTTTTCTACAAAAATTCCTACAGCCTTGTAAAGGTATTTGGCTCGGGCTGGAAAAGCCACACCGCCTACGGCATCCTCGAGAATGGCAACATCTGCCTCGAAGCGTTTGACGGCGAGCGCCCAAAGAGAATGCGATTGGCAGCAGACGGCCAGGTTCTGTGGGCAGGATTTGTTGAAGACGATGGAAGTCGAGAAAGCGCGCGCATGGTGAAGGTTCGCACCTTGTTGCGCAGGGATAAACGCAAGCTCCTGAGTTCACCCGGGCGCTTTGAACACCACGCATCACCTTAATTCACAGGCTTCCCAAGGTTATCTGGGAGCCTGTTTTCTTTGGGCGTCGCCGCTGCGAGGGGAGAAAAAAAAGCGAACCCGGGAGAGGGTTCGCTTTGGGAATAAACGTGAAGCAGTTTAAAACAAGTCATGCCGCAAACGAGCTGCGGTAAGCTGTTCATCCAACCGGAGTGCAGCCTCATGCTCAGATTCGAGCAGCGCCGGGTCAACGACAATACCCAGGCGGTGAAACGCGATACCCCTCAAATCCGACCAGAACTTGCCAAGGCGGTATCCCTGCTTTTCCAAGTCCGTGATGACCTCCAGCACTTCGATGGCGCTTGCACCACCTCGTTGAGCTTGCGCTGCGAGACAATCGCATTGCTCCACAGAAAGATGAAGCGTCTTCGCGATGGGCTGGCTGCCCTTGCCAAAATTCTTGACGACGTTGGAGTTACGCGAACATTGTTGAGCGTTTTGTTTCATGATGATTTCCTCACCCAGTAAGCCTCGGGTATGGCACGGCGCGCAGACAAGCTGCGCAAGATTTAAGCGCAGCCGTTTACGCGATGTGAGCCCCTTGCTCACTCGGTCAGGAATGTGACCTTAACGCGTATAGTCACTCTTGAGCCTTTGCGCGAAGAAAGCTAAAATGTCGAATAAACCCCAGCGGAAAAATCATGAGCCACTACACCGAAGACGAAACCAAAGCGCTGAAGGCTGTATTTGGACCAGAACTTCCCGCCCTTCCCCGCAACGAGATGGGCGCACGGGCGCGCGTTACACTGGACGCGCTTCGAGAGCGCGAACCGGAAAAGGACTTTCTGTGGAAGATGGTCGCTCGCGACCTGGATGTGCTTTTGATGACGCCGCGCGTTCTCCAATAACGCGGCGCGCCCCTTCAGCACACTTTACAAAAAGAAAGCCCGTATCGAGCGATACGGGCTTTTCAATCAAAGGCTGCCGAGTTAGTGCAGCGTGAAAGGGTTCGGCAACGCGTAGGGACGCTGCAAGACGAAGAACGCTTCGCCGTCATCATCCGGACCAAAATCCGGGATTTTGTCGTCCTTGAGGCCCGCCTTTTTGAAGATGGCGCTCAGCCTGTCCTTGATATCTCTTGACTTCATAAGCCGTGTCCTTGTGTGGGTACGATACGTTTGTCCTGGTTATCCTTCGCGACGCTGTGTGCGAGAGAAGAAGTATAGGCACTCGGCCGCCTCCTCCGTGATATAAGGGGCCGTCCTGATGGGCGCCTGGCAAACACAAACTAGGGCATTCCCTCGAACACATTGTGAACGAGGCTCCTGTGGGGAATAATTGGCACGACCACATCCGGGAGAGACCTGAATGTCCCATGCTTCCATTCGCACCGCACTCGCCAAAATTTTCCAAGGTATCCGGGAGCTTAGGCTGGCGTTTCCCAATCGCAGCTTCACCATCGACGGGCTTCTGGTCGGCCATATTGGCGAAGTGATTGCAGCGCTCGAGTATGACTTGCAAATTGACGACACCTCACGCGAAAAGCATGACGGTGTCTGCTCCGACGGCCGACTCGTTCAGGTGAAAGCCACCTTCCAGAACAGCTTGACCTTCGGAAGCGTCCCGGACTACTACCTCGGCTTTCAGCTTCGGGAGGACGGCACATTCGAGGAAATCTACAACGGCCCCGGCGCGCCGATTTTCGAGAGATACAGCCACCGGAAGGGTATCGGCGAAGATTTGCTCAGTTTCCCTGTATCGGTCCTGAGAGGCCTGTCTGCAAAAATTCCGGACGACCAGCGCATCCCGCGCCGACCCGCGACGCCTGTTTCGGAAGCGGCATAACTGATGAAAAAAGCGAGTCCGAAAAGGACTCGCTTCGAATAACGCTAGACAACGCTCTTTACATCCTTGCCGTCTTGACGACCCTTGCGTCGCCAAACTGACGGACGGCCCAGTGATGCGGCCGGTAAATGTCTTCTATCGGCGCTGCGGCTCTGCCGGCATCTGTGTCGGCCTTAATTGCGTTAAGCGTTGCGCCATCCCTCGCTCAGTGCCAAAGCGCTGATTTGCTGGCTGATAACAGACCCGGACAGAAAATAAATCCGCCAAGTGTCGCCATACTCGCGCGTGGCCAGTACGTTTGTTCCGTGCAATGCGTGGAAGGGTTGCAGCGTGGAAGGCTGATTAATCCACATGCGTTTAATTTCATTTGACATTGTTTGCCTCTTCTAGAAAGTTGCCGTTCGCCAAGTAGTGACCTGTCGAGGGTGTAGCGAACACGTTCAATCGTGAGGGTTCCTCGCCCGCCACAACTCGTAGAACGGCAAACGTTCCCCAGCGGAAGCTAATCGACTGCGCCGCCCCGCGCCGCCCGTCTCGGAAGCGGCCTAGCCGCCAGGACGACTGGTCAGGGAAACCGAGGAGCGCGGAACGTGAGCGACCGTGCCTTCTCCGAAGAAAGGCGTCGCAGTGGCTAAACTCAAGGCGCTACATGTTTGCAATGGACCTCTCCCAGCCGAAAGAAGTGAGAAGGTCGCCCACCTCTCCTTGCGTAAGCTTGTGAGCCGGTCCAGCAATCGCTGGGTAAGAGGACTCGGTCCCGATGGTTCGCCGAAAGGCACGCGTCGAAAAACGCAATGATGTGCTTTATCCGCCGAAAGGCACAAAGGCCCGCAACGCGGGCCTTTCTCTTTAGCGCGGTCCTTCCGCGACAGCCCGAGCAGTCTTGCCCGTTCGGCCAAGTCGTCAATCAGAGTTCACCCGCGCGCGCCACGACTCGTAGAACGCCAAAGCGTCCTCAGCGGAACCAAATCGGCATCG
This sequence comes from Paraburkholderia sp. UCT31, assembly GCF_014397655.1. Classification (NCBI taxonomy): domain Bacteria; kingdom Pseudomonadati; phylum Pseudomonadota; class Betaproteobacteria; order Burkholderiales; family Burkholderiaceae; genus Paraburkholderia; species Paraburkholderia sp. UCT31. Next base: position 162,968 of record NZ_VZQP01000009.1, on the reverse strand, counting down.
CGCGAGGAACTCCGCCGTTCGGCCGCTCGGAGAAGGCTCCCATTCCCATTCCCCGTCGCGGTTGAGCACGTCATTCGCCCGGGAGACCTTCCACGAAAAGCTGCCGCCTCGCGCACTCACGCGCTCCAGCAGGATGGGGCGGAAAACGTCTGTTTCGTCCAGCAGGTACGAGTTGACCTGCAGGTCAGCAAGGGTTCGGTCGTTCACAAAAGGTCCTTTGCAGGGAACAGCAACTTGTGGAAGGTGCGCGACTTTTCGAATGCGTTACACGCTCTCATGTCCGCTATGACTTTGTCGAGGTCCTCGTAGTCGAAAGCAGCCGTCCATTCGTGAATTCTCTGCATTGCACTAAGAAAGGGTTTCGGATTGCCCTCCCGTGTCAGAACGCGAAGGCAGTCGAGGTATTCCTCTTGAAACAGCGTTGGTACGATAATCCGACAGCTGTCGACAACTGAGAGTTCGGCATTCATCACAAGTCGCGCCAGCCGCCCGTTGCCATCGGCAAAGGGATGAACCTCGGAGACGAGAAACATCGCAAAGAGGGCTCTGGCGGTTCCTGGAGGCACAGTCGGCAGCAACTTCGAGCCTTCGACCAAGGTGCCCCGCACCAAGCGGGGAACCACGAACTCGATACTCCCCGCTCGATTGGCCTGGGCCTTGAATTCCCCCGGCCCAACCTCCGGCCTCTCCTTCATCTGGTCCGCGTGTCGGTCGCGAAGCTGGTTCAGAACGGGTTCCCCGAAGCTGAGGGTCTGGTTCGCCCACCCGGGATTTAGCGCCTGGCGAAACACCCCGATGAGGTCGTGAGAGTCCTTAGGTCGCGCTGTGATGGGCTTGCCCTCCAGAACGAAACCTCTAGCTTCTTCGATACCGAACTCCGTGCCTTCAATGAAGTTGCTGAAGTATGACTCCAGAAAAGCAGCGTGAAGACGGCCCTGCTCACTCTCTGCGACTGCCGCTGGTTGCTTTAACGGCACGGAGCGCAGTTCCTCGGCGAGCTTTTCAAACAGCGCCAGTCGGTTGGCGTCGTGGGGAATCGCCGCTACCAATGCCTTTCCGGCTGCGGTCAACATCGCGGACTTTCTGGTGCCCAGGACGCCGCCGATGAGGCCGTCGAGTATTGCGAACTCCCGTTCGAGGCCGAGTGTTGGGGCCAGCACGCGTGCTTGGTCTCGAAGCGCGCCCAGCGCTTCCTCACCGCGCGCTTCATACGTCTCTATGAGGCGCTGTTCTACCGCCGCTTGCCCAACGGACTTCTTGAACTTCCCACGTGAGACGGTGAGGTTCTCGAGCAACACCCGAGGCATGGACGGGAAATACAGCTCGCGTCCCATCATGGGAGCATCGCCTTGAGCGGGGCCGTGCCCGTCAAGTAGTTGGACAGTCAAACCGGGGAGCGCTACCCTCTTTGAATAGGTGTAAGACAGGTACATCACTCCTTCGTTGGGCGCACCCCCATAAAAGGCGCTGCGGGGGCCAATGACCGCCTTCGGGTAGAGGGCGGCCAGCACTCGAATGCGCTCACGAGCTATCAGCGACGGCCACGCTTCTTCGGGCAGGCCGGTGACTACACCGGGCGCGATGCGCTTCAATGTGCCTTCGCGCACCCGGCGCTGCACCGAGCGAATCTCGGCCGGGAATAACTCCGCGTAAAGCAGCAGGGACTCGTCACCTGTCGTCATTTTTCGAGTTCCGTGCATGCTCAGAGGTGAAGTGTCGCTGTTGTTCGAATTACAGGCGGGCATTTGTCATTTTTGTTAGGGGAGCGTCGCGAACCGATAGCGCGCCAAGCGAGCTCGTCGGATTTTTTGAGCTGCGCGCCCTAATCAGCCAAGGTTTGTCGGATTTATTGTACGAAGCCCCAACTATAGTCGTGTATTTTAGATTTAGCGGCGCATAAGCGGTTGCGGCCGCCTCAGCCGCGTTTGACGCGCCACGGACGGCCGCCCCTCTCCCGCACCCTGTTACCGGAGTTTCACTCGGTGTGCCCGAGCCTACCGCAGGGTGAGTCTGCCGAGCCGTGCAGTAACGGACTCCTAGGCGGCTACGGGCGCCGCGTTGAAAGCGGCCGTCCTATCCCCGAGCGTCACTGGCTGCATCGCGCGGCGGCGTCCCAGGGTGGTTAGCTTGAACGCATCCTTATCGCGCTCCTGTGTGATGAGGCCCGCTTGTGCCGACAGATAGAGTGCGTGCAGGAGCGTGTCCGACAACACGGGGACGGTCGACAGGACTTCGCTGCCTGACAGGTTCAGCTCGAGTCCCTCATCGCCCACCACAATCCGGTTCCGGTCCTTTGGAGGCTTTCTTGCGTTGATATCGTCCTCCGTGCGGTCCCGGACAACCTCGAAATGCTGGTTAATGACGTAGTCCCGAACCAGCGTGGCGACGTATGCTTCGACCGAGTCGTTTGCGTGCGCCACCGTGAACTCGCGCAGTTCCTGTAACGTCAGGCGGTCGCCATCCAGGCTGTCGCATGCCATGAGCCGCGCCTCGCTCGCACACCAAAGCAATGCGAACAGCGCGCCGCCGACCGCCTCCCTGACGTTTCCGGTCGTCGTCGTAAAGCGACGGAGCCGTTCGAGTTCCGCAAATTTCCCGTCGATGTCGAGCCGGGGGTTGGTTGCACCAGCGCAATAGAGCGAAGGAGCATCGCCGCGCTCATCGTCGATGGCCGCGAGCCTTTGCCCAACTGTTTGATGACCCACCCACGTCGGACTTGCTTGCGCGAGTGCCCCAACCCGCGCCGCTATCGACTCGATGTCGCGGGGCCGCGCTGTGCGGTGTCCGGCGCTGTCGACCGAGTAGCCCTTTACGACCGCATGGTGTATCTCATGTTGGCTTGCGCGAAACAGCGTTTCCAGCGCGAGCTTCATGTATTGCCTGACCTGCAGGTTTTGCCAGGTGCATGGCGTATCGCCGAGGTCTTCGAGAACGAGCTTTTTGCCGTTGGTTGCCCGTCCCCGCGCCATCGTGTGGCGAATCCGCTCGACCGGCACAAACTGTCCGGGCATGGTGGCCGCTTCCTCTTCTACCGCTATTGCGCGCAGCGCAAGCGTGAGTGCCCGACAACGGGCCGAAAAAAGCGCTGGAAAACCTGCATCCGGGTCGAGGGGATAAAACTGGGCGACGAAACGCTCCTGCTCGAGCCTTGTCGGCGCGTCGAGTCTAAGCACCTCCCGCAGTTGCTCGACTCCGGCCGCGTTGATTGTCAGTTCCTGCCGCGAGCGCAGCCACTCCACTTGCGCCCGTTTCAGCTTTGCACGTGCGACAAGGTCATCCAGGAGTGCCTGATAGGCGTCAGCCAGCCTTTCACCTCCCGCCGTGAGGCGGAAGGCCGAGTCAAGCCGCTCATGCCGGTCAAGAAACCCGAAGCCCCACGTGGCGCTCGGTAGGTACCAGTCAGAAGCCAGCAAGGTGGTGCCGTTTTTTGCATCCCCGTCTTCGTCTTCCTGCGCCTCGTAGGCTGCCGCCGTTGGCCTCTCGGCGTACGTCAACATCCCGTCGTCAGTCTCTTCCGGCCATTTGCGGTCAGTGCCGGGCAAAGACGTACCCCATCGCTTGTTTCCCCAAACCAGCAGGAGCTGGATTTTCGGTAGCCCTGCTTCGAACGCGGCCTTCACCTCGTCGTCGTCACTGTCCTCCGGAAGCGATAGCCACACCTGTTTCACCATCCAGCAGATTGCCGAGTAGACGCGGATGTACCGCACCCCGTTGTTCATACCGGAAAAGACGCTGCGATAACGCGCCATGTTAGAGGACTGCAGACCGAGCGGGTCGGCGCTTCTGCTCGTCTTCGGCAAAGGCACATATTGAGGAAAGTCGAACATTACGCGGCCTCCCGAGGCCCTTCATAGTCATATGCGGTTCTGGGCACCTGCGCGGCCGCAAGAACCTTCCAAGACAGACCGACGAAGACCGGCATGTTGCAGCCGCCATCGTGCAGCGAGGCGCCGTCGCGCTGGAGGCGCGCAATCATGTCCCGGCTTTCCAGCGGGGTATCGCAGGCCGGACACCGGGTTCTCCGCGTGAGCGGTTTGACCGCCGCGCTGATAACCCCAAAGACACGGCCCTTGCCCGTACGTTCGCGTATTGTCCACAAGTCCGCCAGAACTTTCCTGACGCCTGCATACCGTTCGAAACGGGCGTCCTCCGGACCGCCCGGCTCTGCCGCCGCGCCGGTCATGACGGCCAGGACAAGCGCCTCCAGGTCCTGTTGCGTGGTACCCGAGGAGCCGAGCGTGAGCGCCGCCTCAAGAGCGAGGCTTCGTTCACCTGGGTCCAGCGTCGCGAAAGGCGGCGTGCCAAGTGCATCGTCGACCCAGTCGAGCAGCTCATGGTCAAGAATCGGCCGCTGGGCGAGCGTCTCGAGATTTTCCTTCAGGCGTGGAACGCTAACCTCCGTGCCGCCGAAAACAATCGCGCAGCCGGCGACGGCGCAGACGAGCGGAAGCAGCCGGGTCCTGTTCTCCGCGCTGTATGCAAACTGGCTGTACATGCCGACCCACTGACGAAGCGCGCGCCCGAACACGACACGCTCTTCATCGCCCGCGAGCGGGCCGTCCGCGTCCGGGTCTTCGGCTTCACGCGGGACTTGATGGAGCAGCGCGCCGGCACTACGTGAAATGAGTCCCGACATCCACGGCCCAGTCGCGTTCACGGCAAGAATAGCGGGCAGCGTCTTCAGCATTTCGCTGAACGGGTCATCGACTGGTCGGCGCTTCCTTTGCGGGGGCTTGCGTCCTTGCTGCTGCCCTCCGGCCGGTCTCGCGGCTTCATCATCGCCGTGAGCCGGGTCGAATTCGGCCGGCGTGCTACCCGCGCCCTCCGTTGGCTGCCGCGCTCGCTCGCGCAGCGTTGCGAACGCAGCGGCGAGCACCTGCTCCGCCGTACCTGGGGTAACACCAAGCCGCTCCTGGTCTGTTTTAGTCCAGGCATCCGCGCGTTTGCCGACATCAACCGAAGCCGTCGATGCTGCTTGCGCCGTTGCCTGCTCCGCGAGTGCACGTTCTCTGCGCAGGATGCGCTTGAAATAGTCCAGAATTCGCCGGAGGTCGCCCTCCTTGGGTTTGCCCGCGACGATGCTGGCGGCGGCGCGCGAGACGTCGCGCTCGTAGGCGGGACATGCCAGCTCGCGCTCCACGTTGAGCCAACCGATTGCGAGCACTTCGTCGTGACGAAGGACCTTGAGCCGCAGCGCGCGGACCGTGTCGCATGTTTGAGCGGTCTTTACGCGGAAGGTGCCATCTGCGTTCAGCACTACCGCGTCGACGGGAAACTCCATTTTCAGCCTCGACCAGACCTCCAGCCGCACTTGCCCCGCCTCCGGCGCGGGCGCAATCGTCCCCGTAATCTCCTCTTCGTTCCACGACGCCTGCAAGGCGACGGCCGGTCCGCTGTAGTCTTGCGCCGCGTATTCGCACGGCACCGCCACGTCGGGCTTAGCCGCTTTCCACGAAAACGGTGAGTGCTCGAGTTTCCGGGCCAGCGAAATTTCCACGTTACGCGTGTCGCAAAGGCTCTGCCACGTCGCATTCACAGAACCCGTCATGACCACGCACCCAGAGCTGCCCAACACCTCAAAGCACTTGGCATGTAGCCGGCGCGGCGCGAAGGTTGTTTCGGCAGTGACGAAGCCGTGGTTCTTCGGCAGATACCGGGCATCCGGTTGAAAGGGTGCAACGAGAATAAGCTCGCCCGACTCAGGCGAGCGTTCGGGCTGAAGACCGATGCGGGTGCGGATGACCCCACAGGCGTCGGTTACGGCAGCCACCGCCTTACCCGAGCCGGTATGGTACGGAGAAAAGATAGTGAGTTGGGAGGGATTGTCCAGTTCGTCCTCGACCAACTTCCCGAGTTGGATGTGGGCCGGGTCGACCAGCGTGTGAATGAGCCACGCGGTAGGTGCGGCGGCGCGGACCTCTTCACTCGCTCGCGCCGCCGCGTACCGCGCGCGAAGCGCATAAGTGCGCAAGACCGCCAGCGTGTCCTCCGCGAGGCCCGGCCGTTTCGCGAAGAGGTCGAGGAAAGTCGCGAATTGCTCGAAGACGTGAGGATGGTCCGCAGCGTTCACCGCATCGATGACCTCAAGGTTTCCGCCCTGCCCTGGCGCCGTGAGGTTGCCGCTGCCTACCACCAGCGTATCGTCGTCCGTGCCCTGCAGGTACGCGACCTTCGGATGAAAAATCCCCGAGTTGTTCATGTAGACCGGCATGACCCGGTACGTGTTGCCGGCATACGCGCTGGAAGTCTCGGCACTGAGTTTGCAAGCTTCCCGCGAGTCGACGAGCAGGTCAATGTGCTCACAACCTTCGAGCTTCAGCAGAGGAAGGCAGAACGATTCGAACCAGTTGAGGCTCAGTGTAAAGGTGGTAAAGAGAGCGCGCTCAGGTCTTACGGCCTTGAGCAGGTCTGTCAATCGCGGCTGCATGAAACCCCCGTAAGCTGCTTCGAGTTCTTATGTCCCGTGAGATTTTATACGAAAGGGGTCAAAAAGAGTCGATTTGGCCGGCTCTACGGGCTTGTCACCCCTTTGCGAAAAGCTCGGCGCAACACATGACTCTCTGGTCGCAGGCACGGGTACGCTGACCGGCGCCTGCGGGACCGTGGGCGTGCGGAAGGGAAGCCAATCGCCGGCTGGTGATTCGTCGGGCGCCGACAGATGGCCTGGTCCAAAAGGGTCCTTGCATAGAAAAAGAGCCTCTGCGGTCATCGACCACAGGGCTCTTCGAATCATCTACCAAACGGTGCTTTTCGGGTCTTATTCAGCCGACGCGTCGAGCGCCTGCAGCGCAGCCTTGTATTTCGCAAGCTGGGTGAACCACATGGTGCGATAGTTCTCGTTCGTCAGGCTGTTAGCGTAAGCCTCAATGCCGGGCATCGCGTCGGCCAGGCCCTCCGCGCACGCGAGCAGCGCCCGCATGTGTTCGTGCGCGAGGGCAACGAAGGCGGCGTTGCCATTGCCGGTGTTTATCATTTCGCCATTTATCAGCGAGTAGCCTGGGTCAAACGTCGCAATCGCGCGCTTGTCGACTTCCACTGTCCGTTCCGACGAAGTCCATGTGCCGGTGGTCGCGGCCGCCAAGGCCTGCTTCAACGTGTTCAGAATTCTCATGACTGTCCTGTGCTTGTAGTGAACTGCTGGGTTGCATCTGCAAACAGTCTAGGCACGTCATTCATTTGTTAGGGTGACGCTGCGCGGTACAACACGAGATACCTCGGTCCGACCGTTGCCCAGCGAAAGACTCTAAGTCTCGAGGCTAAAGGCGTGCCCCGTGCTGTCAGGCTGAAAAAGCCCGTCGGAGGGCGGTTTCGTACATCAGGGTATCTCAGCAGCCCCGGGGTGTGAACGTATCCGCACACGCCACAGCGTTCGTTGCGGCCGACCACATTGCGGTCGCAGCGCTCGCACCGCGACTGGAATTTCGGCGAATCCGTCAGACCGCAAGGGTCGCGCAGAAGCGTTACATCAATAGGCAACGTGGGGACCTTCCTATACGTGACTTGTTGAACTGTCTCATTAAAGGTACGCCGTGATTTCAAAAGTAAAAAGCTCACACGACACTGCATACGACAGTGCACGGGGCCTCTGTATCGGAGAAGGAACGGCAGGCCCCATCTATCTTGACGAGGAAGCGCTGCGCCGGCACACGCTGGTCGTTGGTAAAAAGAGCGAATCCGATTATCTAATACCCCGTCTTGTCGCCCAGCAAATTGCTCGAGGTGGGGGTTTCATTGTGCTCCATGGCTTCCCGGACCGGGAGATGGGGGACAAGCTTGCCCACCTCATGAAGATTGGCGACAGGGGCGACGACTTCCGGGTGGTGAACGTCGACCATCCGCAGACAAGCCACACCTATAATCCCCTCCAGTCCGGGGCCCCTTCTTCGAGCGTCACCCGGCTACTGCACACGCGGTACGTCACGGGGCGTGCCAACGCCGTGCAACTCACGGACGTCGAGAAGAAGTCACTCGAGAACTTCGTTCAGGCCGTTCAACAGGAGGAAGGCGAGCTCACCTTTTCCCGGGTGGCTGATGCGATTCCGTCGGACTCAAGCGATGCGCTTCAACGGGTTGCGGCACAGCTTCGGCTATTCGCGAATGGAAAGTTCGGAGAGGTGCTCGATGTCGCTCGCCCGGAGGTGTCACTGGACGACGTTTTGCGGCAGAACCTTGGGCTCTTTATGGTATTGCCCCTCATGGGGAGGGATGCAGCGGCCATCGCGCTTGGCCGGATGTTTGTTTCAGACCTGTTCTTCGCAATCGCAAAGCGGGCAGCCCAGAACAGAGAGACTGATGAGCCGCCCTTTCTGTTGGTCGTGGACGATATCAACCTATACCTGACGCCCGAGGTACAGTTACTTCTGGAGGTCGCGCAGGCGGCAAGGGTCGCCGTGGTCGCGTTCGAATCGGACCTGCAGAGCATTCACAACGGGGACCCGGTGACAGGCGGAATACTGGTCTCCCAGACAGGCACCAAGCTTTTCGTGGGCGCCTAGTCCATCTCAACGGCCTGTCATATCGGTTCGGCACTGATGATGATGCCCCGCAAGTCCTTGACCTGCGGGGCATCATAGTCGAATCAGAGGCCCCTCATCAACACGCTAAGCACGGGGCAGAACTCGCTAGGTGAGGGGCGTGGTCCGTTAGGGTATTTCTCGCCGGTGGAGCAGCCCCGGCGTGTGGACGTATCCGCACACGCTGCAGCGCTCGTTGCGGCCGACCACGTTGTGGTCGCAGCGCCAGCACCAGAACCGGCCTTTCGTCGGCATCCGGCGCTTGAGCCTGTTGAGCTTGCGCGTCGGCTCCTCGATAAATCGTGACATATTCAGTCTCCAGGTTAAGGGAAACTAGTTGTCGGGTCTTCGGCGCATGAACGCTCCTTTGTAAAGTCCAGCGTGAGTGTAGCACCGACAGTAGCTGGCGCCCGCCCGCGCCGCTGCTGGACGCCCTGCTCGTCGGACCCGGGACCCGGGAGAGTGCCGCTTTACAAAACAGTCACATATAAAAAGCATTTGTATAAACGCGGACGGTAATGTAAAGTTTCGCCTTGTACTGCGCGGCTTTTCGTGCATTCAGGACAACACCTTTACAAAGCAACCGCCCCGTGAAAGTTCATTTCGCTCTAGAGCCGTTTGAGAAGTCCATTTTCCTCGCCGGACCGACCCCGCGTGACGCGAACACGCCGTCCTGGCGCCCGGGGGCTATCGAGATGCTCGACAAGGAGCTCGGATTCGACGGCGAGGTGCTCGTCCCCGAGAATGCCTCATACACGTCGCAAGCAACTTACGACGCGCAGATTCACTGGGAGTGGGAAGCGCTGAACCGCGCGACTGTGGTGGTGGTCTGGGTTCCTCGCGACCTCGCCGTGTTCCCTGCTTTCACGACCAACGTCGAATTCGGTTACATGATTGCGACGGGCAAGGTGGTGCTCGGCTACCCCCACGACGCGCCAAAGATGACGTACCTCCACAAGCTGGCTGAACGCCATCATGCCCCCGTGGTCCACTCGCTCACGGCAACCCTGGAGGAAGCGGTTCGCCGCGCGAATGGCAAGTTCGGCGGCGCGGTGAGTTCCGCTGCGAAGCTTCGAGGGTAACCAACGCATGTCTGCATCCCCCCCGCTCCCTGCCCTCGACGAAGCTCCCGCGCCGGCGGACGGCTCGCATGCTCGGCTGAACCTCTCCCGCCAGCTCAAGAATCTGTTGCTGATGCGCCCGGTCTTCGAGCTTGCGCTTCGCACTCGCCGTGGCGTCGATGGCGAAACGCCCTTCACAGGGCTGGACACCAGCTATCTGGCGCTCGCGCTGCTGGACAAGGTCATGTCCGACTGCGCTTTCGGTTCTGGGCCGACACACGCGGAACTGGTCGACTTCCTGTGTGTCGACGTCCAGCGCATGAAACCGGCGCTGAGCGACGAACTGGCCAAGAAAGTTGCGTCCGAAGTGGTCGAGACGCTTCACAACATGCCGAATCGCTCTGTGCGCTTCGAGTACGAGTACTTCGATGCCGAAGCCGGGGAGATGTGCCGCCACGCTTTCTCCCTGCTGCAATACGGCCGGGGCGACGATGATGTGCCGCGCTACTCGGTCACCGACGAGGGGCAGCTTGTCTACCTCGGCATGCTGGACCTGGGCGCCGAGGACATGCAGGTGCTCATGCAAAAGATGCTGGCTGAGCTGGTCAGTCGCGGGCACGTGGACAAGGCGCTTGAGGTTTCCAAGCAGGCCTTCCATCAGGCCGGCCGCTACCAGGCGCAGCTCAAGGAGCGGCTCCGTAGCGCGCAACGCCGCCCGGACACGCTCAACTTCGAGCAGGACGTGCAGCCGGTTCTCACCCAGTCGCGCACCCACATTGATAGCCGGCAGGCCGATGAGCAGCGACTCATTGAGCTTCTGACTCAGCGGCTGCGTGACACCTTCGACGCGAGCACGCGCGACCGCATGCTGCGCCTGAAGGAAATGGTCGAGCGCGAGAACGCGCTGCATCAGAACCTGCTGCGCGTCGTGGTCAGCGCGGGCGAGAAATTCCGGGAGGCCAATAACTCGCTCTTCCGCGCGCGCTCTCGCCAGATTCTCCCGGACATCGAGGACACCGTGTTGCCCTCGCTGCTCAACCTTCCCGTGGGCCAGTTGGCGGACATTGCCGACAACGAACTGCATGTGTTCGCCGCAGTGAAACGGAACAAGGCGTTCCATCTCGCGCACGTCATAGACCTGCTATGTCAGCGACAGGAAGTTGCGCCGGTCGTCGACGCTGGGCCGCCGCAGCTCGTCGAGGTGCCGACCTTCGCGCCGAAGTTCTCACAGGAAGACATCGACGCGGGCGACCGTTTCCTCGAGCGCTTCTTTGCCGAACACCCCCTCTGCGATATCGAGCAGCTGCTCAACGCGGCCGAGGACGAGGGCCTTTCCGAAGAAGCGCGCCAGCACATGACATTTACCTGCTACCGCGCACTGGCCGAGGATGAATCCACACTGCCGGTGACTGTGCGAGCCGAAGGCCGGTTTGATATCCCCTTTGCACGAGGCTCGCGCCTCATCTTTACGTCGAAAAAACAATGACTGAGTTGCGCCCAACCCCGCTCCACGCCGGCGAACTGCTGTACAAAGGCCTGCAGCGCATTTCCCCTACTGTGACCGACCCGCACTACAAACGCCTGCTCGCGCTCTACGAGGCCGAGCGGGACTTCCGCGATATGGTGGAAGAGTTTGCCAACGGGATGCAACTGAGGGTCCTGTCAGTGACGCCGCGCGGCATCGCGGTCGTGCCAGCAAACGCCGATAGCATGTTCGCCATCAACATCGGCGACATCAAATCAGGCATGAAGCGCGAGGAAAAGGCGCTTCACGTGCTGACCTACACGGCCATCGCAGCGCTTTTTTATCCGACCGCTGAGAATCTCGCCGACGACGCGTGGCACTCGCCGCGCATCTCCGATGAGATGGTCGTAAGCGCCCTGCGCTCCATCTGCCAGACCCTCAAGCACAAGTCGGAGCAGGACCTCGAAGGCATTTCGCCGGAGCTGGAGCCGGGTTGGAACTCGGTGCTGGTCAAGCCGGAAACACGCGCAGAGCTGCAACGCCAGAATTCGTCGTCGCTCACCGGCCTCGTCGCGCTTGTTCTGCGCCAGCTGCTCGAAAGTGGTCTGGTCGCGCAGGACACCACCGCCGGCGCGCCGCGCTACACGGCCACCTGGCGTCTGACCGTCCAGCTGCGCGAGCTCATCGTCGAGCGACTTTTCATCGCCGCGCGCGAAGCACTCAACCCCCAAGACGCGGTAGCCGAATAAAGCGGACTCATCATGCACAAAATCTCCCGAATCTACGTTGCAAACACGGGTGCCCCGGGCGCCTGGTACGACGGCCAGCTCATCCCGTTCACGGACCTCGTGACCGGCGCGCCCACGCATACGGTCTACAACCTGACCAACGGCGGCGGCAAGACCACCATCATCTCGCTTATCTTCTCCACGCTCGATACCGACAAGAGCCGCTTCCTCCAGTATCTGGGCAAGAACAAACAGCGCTTCGAGGAATACTTCGACAAGAACGGCACCCCGGGCTTCGTGGTGCTCGAGTGGGCATTGCCCGGCGTGGCCGGCGGCCCTGCCCAGCGCCTTGTGACGGGCCAGCTGGTGGTGATGCGTGGCACCGGTGACGCGGCGGAAGCCGAACGCTTCTTTTTCTCGTTTGTCGCCACCGACACCCTCTCTCTGGACCAGCTGCCCGCACCGACCCTCGGCGAGACGCCGCTTCGCAATCGCGAGGATTGCCTGAAATGGCTCGGGACCTGCCAGAAGGATTATGCCGGCAACTTCCAGTACTTCCAGCAGCAGCAACAGTGGAAGGAAAACCTGATTGGCAAGGGCATCGACGTCGACATGTTCCGCCAGCAGGTAGAAATGAACCGCACAGAAGGCCAGCAGGACGACACGCTGCTGAACTTCAAAAGCGAAACGGACTTCGTGCAGAAGTTTCTCGCCGGCACGCTCAGCCCCGAAACGTCCGAGGGCGCGCGCGACGTCATTGCGGACCTGTGCCGCAAGTTTGGCTCGCGCAAGAGCCTGAAGGAGTCGCACGCCCAGATGGAACGGCTCGCGGCCCGGTTCCAGCCTTTCAGCGAAGCGGCCCTCGCGCATCGCACCGCGTTTGATGAGCGCGCCGCCGTCAAAAGCGAAGTCGCCGTTGCCGTCGCCACACTGCGCGCCCGTGAGGCCGAACGCCGTGCTGTCGCCGAAGACAACTCGATGCTCGCAGGTGATGAGCAGCGCGCTGCCGACGAGCACGCGAATGCGGCGCAAGAGCAGTCGCGCGCCGCCGAGTTTTACGGCTACGTGCTCGCGAGCCGTGTGCTTGACCGCGCAACCGAAACGGCGCGTGCAGCTGATACGCAGAAGGACGCGGCCGGCCGCCGGGTGGAGCTGATTGAAGCAGCCGAAATCACCTCGAAAATTCAGTCGGTCCAGACGCGCATCGATTCGCTCAACAAGCTAATCGAAGAAACCGACCGTGAAATCACACCGTTGCGCGACGCCCTCGGGCGCGCCGCCGCGCTGTATCGTGAGGCGCTAAGTCAGGCAAGTGCTGCCCAGACAGAAGAAGCCGCCGCACTAGGGCGCCAGCTCGATGAGCTCCGTGCTAAACAGCGCGAACTTGGCGAGAAGGAAAAGGACCTGCGCACGGCGCGCGAGACCGCGAACACCGAACTCGGCACCCTCACGGCGCAGTTGCGTCAAGCGCAAGCTCGAATCGACCGGTTGGTGAAGTCGGGCGCGCTCGCATCCGCAGACGAAACCCCGGCGCAAGCCGAGGAACGTTTGGTTGCTACGGCCGAGGCGCTCTCGCGCGAAATTGAAGAGTGCGAGGCTCGCGCTCAGGACCATGCTGCTAGCGCGGTAGAAAGCCAGCAGCTCGAATCAGGCGCTGCCGGGCGCAAAGCCTCCGCCGAAGCTCAGCAACGCGACCTGGGCACGCGCGTGGCCGCCGGCCGTGACACACAGGAACGGCTTGCCGGTCTGCCTGCGCTTTGCCGCGCCGCCAAGGCCCCTCGTGCCGACGCAGACAACGCAGCACTGCCCGAGGCGCTCGATGCCTACATTGCAGCCCTCTACGCCGCTCTGCGTGACGCGGAACGCGAGCTGCACGACCTGAATCAGGCTCGGCGCGATATCGCCGACACCGGACTGGCGGCGCGTGACCCGAACGTCAACGCAGTCGTCGAAAAGCTCGTCCAGGCAAACATCTCTGGTGCAATGGCATACGGCGACTATCTGTCGCAGACGGTTCCGTCGGCTGACGAAGCACGTGCGCTGGTGCTGAGCGACCCGTCGCGCTATCTGGGCGTGGCTATCGCTCTGGACAGCGACATCGATGCCGCGCGCCGCGCGACCGAGGGGCTCAAGCTGTCCCGCCCGGTCACCATCTCGGCCTACTCACTGTCGGTCCAGCAGCTGCCCGACGCCCGCTACGTTGTCGGTCCGACAGATGACAGCGCGTTCAACCGTGGGCAGGCCCAACAAAAAGCCGAGGCTCTCGACGCCAATATCGATTCGGCCTCGGAACAGGTTGAACTGGCCCGCCACGCCTACGAGGAAGCCTGTCGCGCGAAAGCGCAGCTCGAGCAATATCTGGCCACGTATGGCGGCGCGCAGCTGACCGAAATGGAATCGGCCCTGAACGCCGCCGTCGAAGCCGTCGACCGCGAGACAGCGGAAATCGCACGCCTGCGCGCCTCGGCTCAGGAGCACCGCAGCGCTGAAATCGCCGCGCGTGGCCAGTCCCGGGACATCGAGACATCGCGCCGTCAGGTTGATGCGTTCCTGCGCGAAATCGTTGGCGTCGCCGGCGAGCACGCGGCGATGTCCGGCTGGGTCCAGCAACGCGACGCGGCCGCGCTTGCAGCGTCGACACACACCGAAGCCCTTGATGCGGTGATGGCGCAGCAGCAGTCACTGGCAGAGAGCATCGATACCCTGCGCGAAAAGCAACTGGTCCACATCGACCAGGCACGCATTCTCCTGGATGCGAGCGCCAACGTTCGCGACGCGCAGACCGACCTCGATGCTGCGACCGAACTGGCGAAACACCCTCAGTCACTCGATGCTCTCAAACTGGCTGACGCCAGCGCGCGCGAAACGCTGAACCTTGCAATCCATGGCAAAGCGGCCGACCTCCTGGCCTCGCGTGAGAGCGCCGAACGAGAACGAGCCTCCGAATCGGAGAAGCTCCGCGCACGGTACCCGGAGTCCCGCTTTCCTGCCCACGAAGTTGCAGCGTTCCTCGATTCGGACTTCACCCGCGCGCTTACTGATGCGAAGCGCGAGCGCGACGAAGCCGTATCCCGCGCCGCCGACGCTAACAGCGAAAAGCGTGTCGCCGCCGGCGAGTTGGCTTCGTTCGTGAAAGCCCGACGGTTCCCTGACTTTGAGGATGTGGCGGCGCGAGAGTGGTGTGACGCCGACCTCGAGCAACAGGCCCAGGAAGCGGCGGCGCGTGCTGAGGGTCATGCCGACGACCAGGCAGCGGCGCAGGCGCGCGCAGACGAGGCACAGGCATGCGCTGAGCGGGCGCAGGCCGACGCGACGCGTTTTGGCGAGCATGCAGAGAACTTTGAAGCGGAGTTGCGTGGCGCGGCGGTTGATGCGGAGGCGGACATGACCCGGTTCGGCGACATCAATGCGCTCGCCGCCGAAGTCCGCAAGGTTCGCCAGCAGGTCAACAAGGCGAACGACCTCCTCGGACAGGCGGAGCTCGCCGTGCGCCGTACGTATGACCAGGTACAACGCCTCGCTCGCGACGAGAGCTTCGTGAAGGTCGACCTGCAGCTGGCAGTGGCACTGCGGGATAACACCGCCGAGCGTGCTGCCGAGGACTGCGCACGCCTTGAGATTGCCATCAAGAATCGGACCGACGCGCTTGTGAGCGACATCGAGTCGCTCGAAGGCGACTTCGACCGCGCTGTCCTCGAGCTGGGCGGCCTGGTCAAGACGAGCCTGGGTCTGCTTGACCGGGCGGTGAATGGTCTCGTGCTGCCCAAGGGCGCACCGATGGTCGGCGGTCTGCCCGTGTTCAAGTTCGCGCAGGCGGTCGTGCGCCTCACCGCCGAGCAGCGCCACACCAACCTGCGGCCGTTCCTCGAGGAGCTGGCCGCTGAACCCGAGCGCATTCCCCAGAGCGGCGCGGCGCTGGCGGCACAAGCCATCATGCGGCTCGCGAACGGCTATCTCGGCGTCCAGTTCCTGAAGATGACGACGCTCGAGTCGCAGCGGTACGTGCCAATGGCCAAGATTTCGCACTCGGGTGGCGAGAGCATCTCGACTGCGCTCTTCCTCTACTTCGTGATGGCGAAGCTGCGCTACGAAGTGCGAGCAGACAGCAAGACCGCCGAGGGCATGCCGGTGGTTCTCGACAACCCGTTGTCGAAAGCGACCAATCGCCAGATGTGGGACGCAATTTTGCGTCTGGCGGATGCCGTCGGCATGCAGTTGCTGGTATTCACCGGTGCGCAGGACTATGAGCCGCTGTCGCTCTTCAAGCGCCACATCCGTCTGGCCAAGTCGAAGATGAATCCGGCGACCAACCGTCTGCATGTCCAGATTTCGGACTATCAGTTCACGTACGACCAGGAAGAACGGGCAGCCGCATGATGCATCTCACCCCGACCAACATCGAAGACTGGCTTGCACAACGCCCGAAGGCGCGGGTCACGCAGGACGATTATCTGCGTGGCTTCGCGCTGGCCAACCCGGAGTGGGCGCGCGAAGGTGACTTCCGTGCGCGGGTCTTTCATGCGTTGAAGAACCTTGAGGTCGCGCAGAAGCTGCGGCTGCCGAAGGACCTGAAGCATTACGACAATCTCGGGAGCCCTCGGCTTCCGATGTATGTGATGCTCACGCGGGAACAGCCGGCAGCGCGCGAGTCCGCGCCAAAGGACGTGGTGTGGGTGCCTGAGCTCGCGTTCGCCGCGAAGAAGACGAACCCCGCGCAGCTCAAAAAGCTTGCGACCATCAACCAGTTCCTCATCGAGCAACGTGCCCAGCTGCAGGAATGCATTCCGTACCGGGAGCGGTCGCTGCAGATTTTCGGCGACGAGAAGGCGCTCGACCGCGTGCTGGTTGCCGGTAAGCTATTCGGCGAGCTCGACCTCGCGGCGATTGCTGCGCTTGAACCAGAAGCGCCCCTCGTTATCGACAACAAATCCTTCGCTGCGCGCGGTGCGCCCATCCTTCTCGTTGAGAACCACCACACGTACTGGTCCTGCGTCCAGTGGAACCACCGCGCCAGCGTGTACGCAGCAGTCGCGTACGGCGTAGGCAATGCAATCCTCAACGCGCCGCTCGGCCTCATCAAGGCGGCGGATGCGGCCGGCGCCTCGTGCATCGAATACTTCGGCGACCTGGACCCGAAGGGGGTGGAAATCGCCACCCAGTTGAGCGCCCGCCTGCAGGAACGGGGCGGCCCCGCCGTGCGGCCAGCGGCGATGCTGTATGAGATTGCGGTTCGCGACGGCGTGCGCCGGCCAATGACCGAGAAAAAGAAGGCCTACAACGGTGACCCGCTGGCGTGGCTCAGGTCGCTCGCGCCGGCGGTCGTCGAACTCTTCGAAAGCGCCCACTGGATTCCGCAGGAGAGCGTCTCACTTGACCGCCTTCGAGCGCTTACCGCCGCCAGTGCGGTAGCCGCCTGACCTGAACCAGGAGCCGGACATTCTCCTTCTCGTCACCGCCCAGTCCATTCGCCTTCGGGTCGAACACATGGCCGGCGCCATGGGGCTATAGGCTATACCCGGTTCTACAACGCAGACCCTGAAAGGTCCTTCGCAAGGAAAAGAAGTGGAAAAGCAAAGCAAGGCGGCATTGAGCGTGCTGCGTAAAGCATGGGTCAGCTACGTCGTAGAAAAAGCGACGTTTCCGTTGGCCTTGATGGCGATAGCGCTTCCCGTGCTGTTCGCAGTGTGGTTCTTTACTGGTCGGAGTGGTCTGGAACTGGTCGGCGGTTTTGCGGTTGGGTCTTTGCTTTTGAGTTACGTTTTTCGGGCGCTGGGGCTGGAATTTATGGGGGTGCTGGCAGCTATCCCGGCCACTCTTTTGGTACCACCAGTTTTGATGCTGCTCGTCGTGGGCTGGGGACTCGGAGCCTTGATTGGCGCGGTGCGTCTTCCTGCCGTCTTGACCGGAAGGCGCATTGAACGCATTGAACCCATTGACCGGGATGCCGGCGATGACATCCTGTTCAGGATTACCCTTCGCAACGGCGAGGTGTTCACAATTTCGCACTGGCCAATGTGGGAAGAAGAACTTGAGGACTATGCGAGCGCATGCGTCGTTGGAAAACGGACTGGTCGCTCGGGGTCACTCGGCTACGTTTTGGGAAACATATGACCCGCCACGGTCACTAACGCTGCTTTAGCACGCAGGACTCACCGTTCTTGCGCGCGCCGCAACTCGCGCCACAGGGGCGAGTCAGGGCTGTCACCCATCAGGTCCATCACCCGTTCATGCAGATTGCGCAGCCCGATGGTAGCCGGATGCGCCTCCACCACTCCAAAGAACTCCGTGCCGGTCGGCGCCGGGTCGACGAGCATGTTCCGGTCAACATCGTTCCAGCGCGGTGGCGGTAACAGGTCGACTGGCGACAGCACCTCGAATGATGTCCCGACCGCGATGACGATGTCGTCCTCAGTGAGGTCGCGGCGCATATGCTGAAGGAACCGATAGTTTGGGGCTGACTCATTGAAGAACACCACCCCCGGCTTGACGGGTTCCACCTGTCCGCAGGTTGGACAGGCCGCCGCCGGGTCGTAATACTCATTATTCTTCGGAAAACGGTGGTCACAGTCCGTGCAGAGCAGCGAGTGCATGTCTCCATGCAGGTGGACAACATCCGTCGCGCCGGCCTGCTCGAGCAAATCGTCGACGTTCTGAGTCAGCAGCCGGACCCGGTCAGCGCCCCACATCTCCTGCCATTTCGCCAGGATGCGGTGAGCCGCATTCGGCTTCGCGTCGAGCTTGTGCTCCACCAGCCCGTTGTAGAACGAAAACACCGCGTCACGGTTGCGGCGCCATGTGTTGAAGTCGCAAACCTCTCCGATTTTAGCTTTGGTCCAGATGCCGTCGCCGGTACGGAACGTAGAGATGCCGCTTTCGGCGGACAGGCCCGCGCCTGAGAAGACGTAAAGGCGCGGCGGAGTTTTTGGCGCGTTGAACGAAGAGAGGGATGGCGCAGACATACGGTCCTACAGTTTTTGCGAGTAAAAAGGCAGCCGTCATCGATTGCCGGCTGCCTAACGTTCGGCGGCGCGCTGCCGCTTGTCTAGCCTTGCAGCTGCTGCTGTGCGCCTCTGCGCGCTGCCGCGTCTTCCTTTGCCTTCTTGTTCGCAAGATGGCGACCCACCACGCAGCCTCCGACCGCGCCGAGCACGGCGTGGCCTTTTCCGACGAAGTGCCCCGCTACGGCGCCAGCAGCCGCGCCCTTCAAACAGCCGGCTGCCTGAGCCTGCCCGGCGACCATGGCCAAGGTGAGGGCCAGTACTGCAAGTGACGCTTTGCGCTTCATTCTTCTTCTCCCTTTGGTTGAGTTCCAAGTCTAGCAATTTGCGCTTGAGGAAATTCGAACACAGTTGAACGTGTCGAGTCCCGTGACTTGCAGATTGAGTCCGTAATTCTTGACGTCCTCCCCGCCCTAAAGGACGGGGATTCCTACTGCTAGACGGCGACGTCCCGCCGCGAGAATGTTTGTTGCCGCATTGATGTCGCGGTGATGCCACGCGCCACAGTGCGAACACGCCCATTCTCTTATTCGCAGACCGTCCAGGCCCTTCGGGCCTGTGCGCGTGTTACAGCAGCTACAGGTCTGGGTTGAAAACGCTTCATCGACCTCATCGAACCACACGCCCGCGTCATCGCTTTTGTATTGCAGCATGGTTCGGAACGTGCTCCAGCCCGCGTCCAGCACGGACTTCGCCATGCGCGTCTTCGCAAGGGCTGAAGCGTTCACGTTGCCGATGAAAATTGCGCCGTACTCTTCTACGAGCGCAGTGGAAAGCTTGTGCAGCTGGTCTTTCCGACGATTCCTGATTTTCGCGTGAATTGCCTTTACGCGCGCTTTCTTGCGGGCGCGCTGCGCCTTCGCAAGCTCGGACTCGAGCTTGCGATAGTTCTTCTCGAGCTCGACGACGTAACCATCGCTGAGCGCGGCGAATTCCTTGAGGTTCAGGTCGATGCCGACCGACTTCTCGACCGCACCGAGAGACGCCTTTGGTGTCTTTTTGAGCTTGACCGTGACGTTCAGGTACCAGCGCCCGCGCGCGTCTTCGCTGATGTTGCCCGAGCCGAGTTCGTACTTGGAGAGGTCGTAGCTTTCCCACAGCGAAAGCGGCTTGTCGAAACCCGACAGGAACACCTGGCCGTTTCGATAGCGGAGGGCGCTCGCCTTGAACGGAATCCAGCCGAGCGAGCGACGCGAGCCTTTCGACACGCGCCAGCGCAGCTTCACTTTCTTGTGCTGGATGCGGCGCGCGACCAGCTCCTGGCTGACGGCCTGCACGGTCTGCGAGTGCAGCGGCAGGCCTTCTTTCGTCGCACCCTTCGTGTACCCGTCGATTTCGTTGGAGCTGATAAACCGGCGCTCGCGCTCCCACACCTTGAAACTGAGTTCGTTTGAAAAGTTCCAGACCTGGTTGACGTGAAAAGCCGACTCCCGCAGCTCTGGTGCGTGCCGGTCCTTCATACGCATGCGGAGCGTGCGTGTTGAAAGTGTAGGGTCGGACTTTTTACGGGCGGCCATGAGTCAAAGTGTGTTTGAACCCTTATATTAGCGCGCCTTTACACAAAAGTGAAGGCGCTTGTTAACAATGCGCTATCCAACCCCGGCCTAAGGCCGAGGCTTTTCGCGCGAAGCTAGGGTAAAAGCAAGGCAGCGCCGCAAATTTCCCGGCCGCCCTGCCCGAGTCGTTCCGTGCCCGGACACTTTACCGGATAGCGCGGCTCAGCAGAAGCGAGACAGCGCGAAGGGGTCTTTTTTCAAGAGCTCCAACAATTCGGGCGGAGTGCCCGGGTCAATCGCGGTCGGATTGGTGATGGCGGCGCGGGTTTCTTCGTGGGACCTCGCCAAGGCTTCCGCGAGTTCCGGCCAGTTGTCCATATCCTTAAGTATCGCCCGGATGCGCGTTTCGATGCTATGTCGCCGCTGGACATCCTGGGCCACTTCTTCAGGGGTGCGTCCGCCGAGTGGAAAATTCGGACTCTCAGCCATGTTTAGGTCTCTTTGCGGGGAAGTAATTTCGTGTAGCGTTCTCGTCTTATGCGACTCGATGTCGGCCATTATCGCCTGTTGCGTGCCGCCTGACTCTCGCCCAAAAAAGGACGGCCCCTGTCGTTCCAGGGGCCGCCGTTGGAGAGCGTCAGTGCGCAGTCCCGAGCATATTTGCGCCCTCGTATGACTCGACGTCGACGCGCCAGATGTGGTGTTCCGGGTTTTGCGTGCTAGGAAGCCGGATGGCGTCCGTGAGCGCACGGAGAATCGGACCCTTGCCGCCACGGAAATCGGCAGCGCGGAAAATATCGCCTTGCCGGATGTCGCGGTACCCCGAAACCTTCACAAAGACCTTACCCATAATCTTTTCGACCATCCCTCGCACTCCTACTAGAGTTGAGATAAATCGTATAGCGACTATCGGACACACGGCTGCAAGAAGGGGTGACCCATGCGGCTTCGTCAAAATCTGCAAATATTAAAGAAAAACGCCCGGTCGCAGATGCGCGACGGGCGTCGGTAAAGTCATAGCAAAACTGTATTACACTGGCTTAAACAATTCCGTCAGGCTCGCGGCCTGTTCGTCGTTGAGTTCCTTACCCGCGCCGTCGTGATATCGCCGTTTGATGGCCGCAGCGATGTCCTCTTCCGAGGCATGCTGCTTCACCAACTGGGTTGTCATCGCCGCCCACGTCGCGTATTCGTCTGCGGGCACTCCGTCTTCGACGACAGCCAGCGGGTCCAGCATGTACCAAGTCGCACAATGCTGCGAAAACAGCTCGTCACGCTGATAATCGGCAGCAAGCAGGCGCGAGTGCGCGAGGTCCTCGATGTACTGAAGTGCTTGGCGCCCTATCGTACGGCCTTCAGCGTCAATCCCCTCCCCCCGCACATCCTGAACCCGGATGTACCATTCCTCCGTGTGACCGGTGAGGCAGCGAGGTTCATACGCAAGATTGCGAAACGCCTCCGTCATGTGCTGAGCGTGTAACTTCGCAAGCTGCCGACTCGTCCAGAACGAGAACTCGTCCTCGCCGATGTGCAGCTTTTTAATTTCCGGCTGTGTCATGGATGTCCCTCGAGTTGTGAGCATTATCCATCTGCCCTAGGGGAAAAGAGAGAAAGAAACGAGAAAAGCACTGCAAACGCCTTTTGCCACACCGCTTTCGCGGCCCGGAAACGACGGGTAGCTGATGACCTTGAGGTGTGTAGCAAAAAATGTTTTGTAAAGCGTCGAAGCACTTTACAATGCAGGAAACACCAGATAAAAGGCCTGTTTCATGACCCAAGTGTCACGCCCCGCGCGGCTCGCCAAAGCCGCCATGGGACTGCTGTTATCGTTTCTCGCATCGACTTCGTTTGCGGTCGTCGACATTCCAATCGCGGGTCAGGTCGTCGACCTGACTGACACGCTCTCGGAACAGGACAAGAGCGGTCTTGCAGCCAAGCTCGATGCTGTTGAGCGGGCCACCGACGCGCAGATTGAAATTCTCATGGTGCCGAGCACGGGCACCGAGAGCGCGCAGGCCTATTCTCTCCGGGTCGCCAGAGCGTGGCGACCGACGGGCAAAGCCGGAATGGAAAAAGGCGTCGTCGTACTGGTCGCCAAGAACGACCGCAAGATTTTTCTGCAAATCGGTCGCGGCCTTCAGGAGGTCATCACAAGCGACGTCGCAACAGCGATAGCGAAAGAGACCATTGGCCCGAACCTGCACCGGGGCGACTATGCCGGGGGTCTCAATGCGGGCGTTGACCGCCTGGGCCAGACGATAGCAGCGGCGAACCCCGTCAGCAGCTCCGACAGCACGCCGAACGTTTCACAACCTACTGCCGCCCTCGCTGTCGCCCGGGCCAGTTCGCCCCTGTCCGGTGCTGACGTTGCATACGGCGTGTTGGTCATCAGCTCCGTGTTCCTCGTGGGAGTGCTGTTCCGCTTCCGTGGCAGTGCCCGGTCGGCCCGCGAACAAGAAGCGCGAGAAAGAGAAAAGACCTCCGTGCGGCAGCACAGCTCAGTGTCCGAAGCGCGCCGCCGCGTGCCGAGCACTCGCAGTGGGGCCGGCGACTCCCCGCGCACGCCCCGCACGACGGGCACCTCGAGCGCGAGTCGCGGCGAGTCGAGCCGCCGAAGTGACTCGGATTCCAGTTCCGGCGCGGACTTCGTCACAGGCTACGTTGTCAATAGCGCAATAAACCGTGCCGCGTATGAAAGTCCGCGTACCGCCTACGAACCGTCCACCAGCCGAACCGACGATTCTTCGTGGTCGTCATCGTCTTCTACTAGCGACACCTCGCCCAGCATTGACTTCACCGGCGGCGGCTCGGATTTCTAGGCTTGACACGGAGTGTCGGCGCACGCGGCACTCCGGTGGTTCCTCAAGGAGAACAACGATGTGTGATTGCAAACTGTGCCAACAAAACCGACTTGTCTCCAGCCATCTCAAAGCGCTACCGGAAGAGCAGCGGGCGTTTTTCTCGGACCTGTACGACGGGATGCTGAACATGAGTATGGACCTCGAGTATCTGCGCGCGGTCGTCGACGGAAGCTGGCCAGACGCCGATGCGGTGATAGGCTCGCATCGCGAGCGGGCGGCGCGCAGGGCAGCGCTCGCGGCTGCAACGACCGCAGCGTCGACCGGTGCAACGAACAATGTCGCTTAAGGCTGCTCACGAGCTCAAACATCTCGAATCCCGCCTTCAGAAACTCAAGGTCGAATTGTCCGAGCGCGACGCCGCCCGGAAAGAGGCGCAGGCCGCCTATGCCAGCGTGCACTCGAAAATTCAGGCGGTGGAACAGAGCATTGCGAACCTGAAGGCGACGGCCACCAAGCCGGTGGTCACTGAACACGCGCTCCTTCGTTACCTCGAACGGGTCAAGGGCGTCGACCTACAGGCTATTCGTGACGAGATTTTGACATCGCGCACAATACAGGCGATTGACACGCTGCAGACATGCAAATTGCCTTTCGGCGAAGGAATGCTGCTCGTGGTCGAAAAGCGCGCGGTGACAAGTGTCGTTCCCGTCGAAGACCGGCATCAGGCTCAGGCACGCGAGACTGCGGCGGCGAAACATCGGGGGCCGAAGCCGGCACAGTTGAGGCGCCAGCAAGCTGAGGACGGAGGTTCAGTCGACCAAAGCGCCTTCCCGGGTTAGCTGGGGGCGGGTCCGGCGCACTGCGGGCTTCGGTCAGCCACGCATGCAGTGCGCAACCGATATCGAGTCGGAGCGACATTGGGAGTTGCGATAGTCGTGCCGGCGCGAGGAGTCGGTATAATGCAACGGGCGCTGTGACTCGGTGCCCGTCCTGAGAACCTATCGATACCCCTTTCGAGAAACGCCCGACATGAAAAACGTTGTCAAGAATTGCTTCGCCCTGCTTCTTCTGGCCGCAGTCGCTGTTCCCGCTGTATCGTTCGCGAACACTACCAAACACCACACTCAGCACCACCAGAAGCACCATCACGCGCACCACGTCGCGGCCTAAGCACGAAATTCGCTGAGAGATTCCGCACTGTGGAAAAACGGCTTGCCCTTCTCTGGCGAGCCGTTTTTCTTTTGGCGGGCAAGCGCATGTCCGGACGCGCGACTGTGGCCCGCTCAGGCCGCTGCAAGGACCGGCGAGTCGTTCCCCGCAAAGATTCGCCCACCTGACAGGCAATCCACCATCCCGACGATGCCCTTCTGCTGCCGGGCCTCGCGGCCGTAGTAACGCACCGAGTCGTACCCGAACCAGTCGAAGCTTCCTTTCGTGTTCATGAAGAACATGTGAGAAATCGCGTGCGCTTGAGGGTAAAGAACGATGATGTCGTTCGCTTCGGCCCATCCGTTGTAGCCCGCGCCCTCCGCAAACGCCCGGCCGATTCTCGCCTCCTGCTGGCCGCAGCCGTGCAGCGCAACGTGTAACCGGCATGTGCGCCCTTCGCGCGCGCCACTCGGGATATAGACGTACCCCGTCGTCGACATCCCATGCCACGGCGCGCCGCCAACGAAATCGCGCTGGTCAAATGCCACGACGGGCGACGTCGGTGCGACACGCGTGCGAAGCGGCCCGTATAGGTGCGTCAGCAGTTCACCCGCTGCGTCATAGCCCGCGTTGGTAATGCAGGTCTCGAGTCCGGGGCGCGCAGGAACGTCGTGAAACCCGTCTGTCGGCATTGCATGCTCGACGTCAACTTCGCCGACGAGCTTGACTGCATCCGGCTGGGCGAAATGGCTGTTGTACGCATATTGGGCATCGACCGTCGCGCGAGAGACGACCCGGTCCTTCGCGCCGTGGAATAGCCAGAAGCGCGCCCTTTTTAGGTTCGTCAGCGGCGCAATAAGGCCGTGCTCTGCCAGCGTTTCTGTCCGATGGATGAGGTAGTCAGCTTGTGGCGCAGGTTCTGCGCGCATGCCCGCGAAGGCGCCGATAACAGAACCGTCAGCGCATAGGAACGGGCCGCCAGCAACGCTGCCCATCCCTGAAAACACGTCGGAATAGGCGACCTGCAGCTGCTGGGCCATAAAGGCGCCGGCCGATATGCCAGATACGGTGATGGCGGTTGTATCGACCTTGAAGGCGGGTAGCCTTTGTAGAGCCGGCGCAGCAGTAAGAAATGGCACTCCGTGGAGCACTGAAAAGTTCATGTTTGTGGTGTGGCTCGCGGATTAGCCGGGCGCGGCGGGAGCTTGAATGACTTGCACTTCAGGAAGCGGCTGCCTCGAGTAATGCATAGGCGGGTCAAAATCGACCGTAATACCCCCTTCTGGGCGGCGCGCCCACGCCTGCGCATGACGGAGCGCGTCGTGGATGTCGCACGCGACCTTTGCGCTTTCGGGCGTTCGGTGCGAAGCAACTCCGTAATGCGCATGAGTGTCGATGCCAAAAAGCGCCGGCTTCGCTTCCTTCAAAGCAGTCGCCAGTCCAGCCAGAGCCTCGAAGTCCGGTTTTCTATCCGTCTGCAGGCGCAAGCGCAGCGCGGCCTCGACTTCTTCCAGATGCCCCATGCCCACACGGAACCAAAGGTTCAACGCATCCTCCAGGACATCCGCATGCATCTCATTCAGTTTGAGTAAAACTTCCATCAACCCCTCCTTTCCAAAACTGCCACCGGCACCCGGCACCTGTTAATTCGAAGTCGCAGTCCAACCTGTTAGCTGCCGCTTCGCCGACACTTCAAAGGCCTCGGCGTTGACGTCCACGTGGTCTACTGAGTAAGACCTGACGAAGTCGATTCGCGCGCTGAGTAGCCCTTGCGCGTTCCACTGCCCCTCCTCGAGTTCTCTGCGCACGAGAGCGACGCATTCCGCGCGGGCTGCATCGTCTGTCCCTGCGCTGGAGATGAGCGCGTCATGAATACGCGTTGTGACCTCGACGAAACGCCAGTTCCCTCCCCGACCGCTATCGATTCCGACGGCTACGTACCTTGTGTCATGTACGCACAGGCAAAGCAGCTCAGAGCGGTGTAAAGCCTGGTCAACCGCATCCTGGACACGCTCCAGAGCAAGCTGCGCCGCTTCACCCGCCGTGGCCGCCTCTACCGAAAGGGTGTGTTTGACCTGCGAAAAAACGCCGACAACCCTTCTCATTTCGACTCCGTGGTCCATTCACCCAGCGGGTCAAACTCACCTTCGCAGTAAGCCCAGCTCAGCGACGGCGTGCCATCGCGCTTCAAAACCCGCCCTTCCGCGCGCCATCTGAGCCGAGACGGGTTCCTGGAACGCGCCTCAGTCTCAATAGAGACCTGTTCAACCAGGAAGGTCTTGCCTTCGAACGTGAAGCCATTCGACACCGCCGTTTCGCCTCGTTTGTGCGGGCATGCTGCAGCCGCAAGCGCCTCGCTCGCCGCCTGCAGTTCGCGCTTAGCCTCTGCGGCCGCGTCAACAGCGACCAGATAACGACGTCCGAGTGCGCGCGCCGCCGGGTTGGGCTGCTGTGTAAAGTCGTCTTCCATAGAACTTCCCAGGGAGCAAAAGCGCGTTTCTACGCGCCTTCCATTTAGCAAATGTAAAGGATTATACAACCTTTACAAAACATGCCCCGAAAGATAAAATAGGGTTCAATGTGAGACGGCCTGCGGAGCATGAGCTTGTCGCGGTACAATCGCACGACGTAAAAACAATTTCTGAACGGGGGAAAATCTGATGCCATTGACCGCTATTGAGGAACGGGATATCCATGTCGGCGCCGACGTGCGCGCGGCGATAGATGTCTTGAAGTCGAAATTTGGTGCCCAGTTGACGCACGACTCGGGCCACGGCCGCGACGACTCGCCGGCGCTCAAGCCCACGGCACCCACCTGGATTTACACGCTGCCCCGCCACGGTGACGCGCAGGTCGCTGTGCGGATGAACAAGGAGAAGCTTTCCATGTATCTCCGCGCTCGTACCCGCCAAGGTGCTGCGTTTGAGCCGCTGCTCGAGGGCCTCGCGACTGTGGAAGAGCATTACGTGGTCGGCGGGCAGAAACCTCCGGCCAGCCTTCTGAGTGCGAATGACGCGCCCTACCTGCAGGTTTCAGCGAATACCCCCCTGCTTCGCGTCAAGACCTCCGCCACGAACATCGAAAGCGTCCTGAACATTTACCTGGGCTGACCGCTTTCGTCGTTCCCCCTCTCGTATAAGAGCGCCCGCTATAGGAGGAGAACGTTTTCATCTCCTCTCGCCCCGGAACCGACATGAGCATCAAGAACTACCCGCGCTTACCGCGCCTCTATTTCGACCTCGACGGAGTCCTCGCGGACCTGGAGAGCGGTGCGAAGCACCACGGTCTTCCCCCGTCGGAGGCGAAGCGAAAGGTCGGTTTCTATCGGGACCTTCCGCTCGTTGCACATGCTCAGGAGGCGGTACACGAACTGCGCAGGGACGGCTGGCCCACGTGGGCGCTCACGAAAATTCCCGACAGCAATCCATTCTCCGCGACGGAGAAGCTGCTTTGGACGCGAGAGTCCTTTCAGGCCTTCAATGAGCGCATTGTCATCACCCCGGACAAGGGCGCTGTCGGTACGCCGGATGACTGGCTCATTGAAGACCGGCCGGGACACGCGAATGCTCACGCCTTTGCCGGCTATCTGGTGCACTTCGGCTCGCCGGACGCTCCGGACTGGCCCACTGTTGTTCAGTTCTTTCGGAAAGTCAGAGCGCAGGGCCTGTCCGCGCGCGACCTGAAGGCTGAAGCCTTGGCTAACGGCACCTACCTCCAGTACATGCCCGAGGAAGAGCGGTCCCAACGCCACTATCCATTCGGGCTTGCCCCAGCCTGAATTCAAGCGAGCTGAACTGCTCGGCACGCGCGCCAATGAACCAAAGGCGCGCCGCCGCGCTAGCTACACTGGGTACGAAACTCAAGGGGACTGTGATGAAAGACGAACTAACCGCTCTGACCGAAACACTCATTCACGCCGCGTTCAAGTCTTCTGTGTACTTCCTCGACAGCGAGGGCACCATCTCCATCGAAGATGCTGCCGAAGAAAAGCCGGTGCTTACGCTCACGCCTCGGCCGGAGCTTCACGAAAGCCTCCGTGACTCAGTCCGCAAGCTGAGCGACGTGATGCGTTTCGCGACCACGTACGAAAGCGTCGAAGATGCCGAAAAGGAAATCGGCGACCTGGCGCGTACGGTCTACGACACCGTCAAGCTGAGGCCCGTCGTCCACTGACTTTACTTTGCTGAGCTAGCTTAACCGTTGGCACGTCCAGTCGGTAATCCCCCATTTTCCGCTTCTGTTCTGCTACGAGCGGTGGTATGCCGATACGTTTGGACGGTAAGGAAGGTGGGTACGGCCAAGCGTAGTATTCGCCTCGTGGCTTCCGTCCGGGCATGAGGCCGAATTTCCCACGTCGCACGCCAGGCGTGTCTTTAAACGCCCTGCCTGCATTTTCCCGGCCAAAGAAAAAAGGCCCCTGCTCGACAGAACGGGGGCCTTTCCAGTTCAAGGTCCTTGATACAAGCCGCTGTTGTACCCTGCGGGGACCGCGCAGTGGAAGGGTGACTGACCAAAATTGGCGACCACGGTTGCGGATGCCCCCGCTTTGACCGCAACGCCGATTGCGACTGGCCCGGCAGGAGCCGTCGGCGACGGCGTGACTGTGAGCTGGAGGCAGTTGCGTGTTACGGTGTACGTCTTGTTATCCATATCCAGCATTACGCCTGCGTAGGACCCAGTCGGAAACGCCCCGTTTTCGTCGAGTTCCGAGCTGTTCGTAATGCCGGCGTAGGTTAACGGGCCGCCGGTCGTGAAATAGAACTCGGCGTACCACTTTCCTGACGAAACCCCGAGCTTCGAGGACTGGTATGGGTACCCGCCCCCGAGGAGAGTACAGGCGGAGGAACTGCTGCCGGTCGTACTTGCCGTCAAGCCATCGCTCGAAACGGTCCAGCAGCCCGCTCCGCCTGTCAGCGTCGAATAGGCATGTCCGGTGCTTGGCGCCGACGCACCTGCCGGTGCCTGGGCAATAAGGCCAGCGACGGGTACGCGGTATGTGTAAAGGGGTCCCGACGCGAAACACGGAGCGGACAATACCGTGAGGGCGACGGCAACAGCAAGACGATTGAGCATCAGAACGCGACCAGATTGATTGGAGACACGCAGTGTAGGACCCCGCCAAGACGCGCGCCAATTCTGGATGGCTATGGACTTCGCAATCACTTGCTGGCTCGTCCGGCTGGGTAAGCCTCGTATCGGGTTTCTGCCCGTCAGGTCATGGCGTTGCTCCACGCTTCTTTCAGACCCCGCCTCGCGACGACGCCCTTGCGCTTCACTAATCCTTCGCCGCCATCTGGCGTGATAAGGGACTTTCACCCTCGAGTTGTTGAGCATGCTCGGTACACAACAAAAAGCCGCCCGAGTGGGCGGCTTCGAATTACGTCGTCTGACTGCAAGCCTGATTGATGATTGTCCGGTTGAGGACCTTCAGTCCTTTGTCGCTTAGATAAATCATGGTGGAATCGCGTCATCCTTTGTGCGCGGCAATGGTCACGGCGACGACGTTACCTTCGCCGCGAGCCGTGGCGGGGCCGAAGCCGCCCGGGTCGCACATCCGAACCATCAACTCCGTGGGGTACACGTGCGAGAGTGCGTCGCGCTTGAAGTCGTGCCACGCGAAGTAGCAACCGGGGTCTGGAGCATCGATGATGCGAACCTCGATTGCAATCGGGTCTGCTCCGCACATGTCGACCTGAAACCGATTTCCGTAGATGTGATTCCATGGAAGCTTCGGCCGGTCGGTCGCTGAAGCGAACATGCCGTAGACCCGTTTTCGCGGACTCGGCGTTGCGGCTTCTCCGTTCGGGTTCACGAGGCGTAGGCGGCACGGGCTGATGCTTTCGTCGAACTGCCACCACGCCTCGCCGCTTACTTCTCCACCGGTTTCGTCGGGCTCGAAGCACAGCCCCCTGACGTCGACTTCCCAGCAATCCATCGCCGGTTGCGGACGTAGCACATCCGTAAGGAATATGGCGTCATAGCCGGTCTGGTCGAACAGCGTGCTCAAGCCGAGGGTCAAAATGCTTTCCCTGTTGTCGGGCGCCGAATAGTGGTAAAGGATTTCAGGTTTGGTCACAGATGGCCTCGAAGGGTTAGAGTTCCTCCTTCGTGTAGCAATTATGAAGTGGTGGCCCGGCGCAATGAAGAATGCGAATCCGAATCGCGAACAAGATAATGGGATGGATGAGCGCTTGGCGCGCGCAACGAGTCGACACAGCCCTTTGTGGAACCAAGCGGAACAGCAGCACACCCGGACAGGCCGGCCAAAAGGCTGAAGGGGTAACTCCGTCACAAGACTGCCCGCCCAAAAGAAAGCCCTCCGAATTCATCGGAGGGCTTCGAATGACTGAGGGCGCAAAGCCTTCAGGTTAGACGGGCTGGGCGTTAGTCGGGAGCGCCGTGCTCGGCAGAACCTCGAGCCAGTTCGCAAAACGGCCCCACAGGCTCGGGCGGCGCGCGATGTTGGTCGCGAGCTCCTCACGCGTCATGCCGTCACGCACGAGGTCGAGAAACGTTGCGTTTCCGTCAGCGATTTTCCGCTGTTCCTGGTAGAACATCTGCAATTGGGTCGGTTGAATTGTGCTCATTTGTAAAGGTGTCCTTTAACGGGTTGTCCTATTCCGTATAGCGCCTGTCAACACGCCTCTCAAACCCATTTATTGCTCTAACGATTGGCGTCACTTGCGTGCGATAATATACCCTCGCGCGAGTCCGCGCGTCCAACAAAAGCCTGAAAAATCGGGGGTCCATCTTGTTTTCATTCTTGCATTCGGCAGATTGGCAAATCGGCACGCAGTTTGGTCAGTTTGAACCTGAGGAAGCGGCTCATCTGGCCGAGGCGCGGTTCGAGACGGTCAGAAGAATCGCGGCGCTTGCGACCGAGAGACAGGTCGACGCAGTTCTCGTCGCAGGTGATGTCTTCGACCAGCAGACTGTCACTGACACCGTCATCCGCCGGCTTTTCGGCGCCTTGGCTGGTTTCACCGGGTCGTGGGTCCTTCTCCCGGGAAATCACGACGCGGCGCTTGCCGAGTCTGTTTGGAAACGCGCACAGCGCCTGAATTGCGTTCCCGCGAACGTGCACGTCGTTCTCGAACCCGGCGTCCGCGTCTTTGACGACCTGAAGCTTGCCCTGCTCTGCGCGCCCCTCACCCAGCGAAATACGTACGAAGACACGACTGCTTTCTTCGACCAGGCAGAATCTCCTGATGGTTATGTCCGCGTCGGCCTCGCGCATGGGAGCGTCACTGGCCAACTGCAAGAACTGGTGGACTCCACAAACCCGATTGCTGCCGACCGCGCCGCTACCGCGAGGCTCGACTATCTCGCGCTCGGGGACTGGCACGGCATGAAATCGGTCGACGAGCGGACGTGGTACGCGGGGACGCACGAGCAAGACCGATTCAAGAACAACGGCTCTGGCTTTGTCCTCCATGTGACACTGAGCGAACCCGGTGCGGTACCGGCAGTGACGCCGGAGCGAGTGGGAAAATACACCTGGCATCGCTGGGAACCGGAGGTCTCGCTGCCGACCGACGTCGACCAGCTTAAAGCGAACCTCGCCGAGCTCTCCGACGCCGACGTCCTGCGCGTTATCGTCACTGGCGCGATGTCCCTCTCTGAAGCAGAATCCATCAATCTCGCAGTCGAAGAAACGCGCGCTCGTGTGCGAGCATTGCGCGCAGACACGACCGGGCTGCAAGTGCTGCCGACAGACGACGAACTTGCCGCGCTCGGCGCCCAGGGTGGTTACGTTGCGAAAGTTGTTGCCCAGTTGCGCGAGCTGCAAGCCGATGTCAGCCAGGGCAGAGTGGCCGCCGAGGCGCTTCTGATGCTTGCGAAATTCCAACGGGACGTTGTGGGAGCAACCGCATGACATTTTTTCTTAAAAGCGTCACAGTCCGCGACTTCAAGCAGTTTACTGGTGAGCTGGTCGTCGACGGTCTCGAGCCGGGCCTGAACGTTTTCACCGGCCAAAACGAATCGGGAAAGAGCACGCTTGTTCAAGCGGTGCGCACCCTGTTCCTCGAGCGGTACAAGACCAGCAAACTCGACATCCTTCCTGACACGAAGCCCAGCGCACAGCCGAGTGGCGAAGCCGTGTTCGAGGTCGACGGAACGTCAATGGTTCTGAAGAAGCAGTTCATCAAGGGCCAGCGCTGCGAATTGCTTATCGACGGCAACAAGACGGCCCTGAGCGGCGACGAAGCCGAAGAACGCCTCTCTGAGCTGTTCGGATTTTCGCCTTCAAAGTCCGGTGGCATCCGTGCGGACCAGGCGGGCGTGCCCGGCCTGCTATGGGTTCGCCAAGGCGAGGCGCAGCAAGTCGGCGACGCGAGCGGGCACGCGGCGAGCTATCTGCGAGACGCGCTCGGCCAGCTGTCGGGGAGCACGATGTCAGGGGGTGAAGATGCACTCATCGCGACAGTCGAACGCACCCTGCTCGAGCTTCTGACCGACAAGCAGCGTCGCCCGACCGGCCCCCTTCTCGCCGCGATTAATCGCCTCGCCGAACTTGAGACCGAACGCACCGAGCTTGAGGCTCAGCGAGCGGAATATGAGGCGGACCTCGGTCACCTGGCAACACAGCAGGCGGCTTTCAACGAGACCGAACTCAAAAAGCCATGGGAGGCGCTTGACGTGCAAGCTGCAGAGGCCCAGGCCCGTGCCGACGCCGTAAAGCAGCTCGAGTCCCAGTTCGCCCAGCTGCAGCAGACACTCGCCCTCGCCCGTGTGGAGTTGAAGTTGCTGCTCGACAAGGAGCAAACCGCCGCGACCGCTGAAGCCAACCTCGAGAAGCAACGGGTCCAGCTGGAACAAGCCAAGGCTGCGCTCGTGGCTACGCAAGAAGCCTATCAGCATGCGACGAATGAAGTGGCGCTCACAAAGAACGCACACGAAGTCGCGACGAAAGCCCTGGACACCGCCAACGCTGCGGTCAATGCTAGCGACCTCGCAAACCAAATCGGTATGCTTCGGGGCGAAATCGCCCGACTAGAAAAGGCGATTGCGGCGGCGGAAGCTGCTAGCACCGCTGTTCAGGTCGCCACCCGGGACGCCGCCGCCGAGGAGGTCGATGCGGCAAAGCTTAAGCGACTCAAAATCGTAGCGCGGGACATCGTACCTTTGCGTGCGCAAAAGGACGCGGCGCTCACGCGGCTCGAGTACCGGCTGACGGGTGGCATCACCCTCAACGGCGAAGCCGTTTCCGGAACGGGCTCCTTGTCCCTGGAAACGCAGGCCGTATTCGGCCTGCCTGGCCTCGGTGAACTGACTGTCATCCCCGGCGTGTCAAACGTTTCTGAAATCACGTCCCAACTCGAAGCGCTCGAAGCCGAGCAGCACTCTCTGCTGCAAGCCCTCGGGGTCGCGTCGCCGGCAGAAGCCGACGCTCGCAATGAACGCTGGAAAGGGCTGGTGTCGGAAAAGAAGAGCCATGAGCAAATCTTGTCGCTTCATGCCCCGCATGGCATCGAAGCGCTCAAGGCACAACTCGCTCAGGACGCCACGCGGCTTTCCACGGCTGAAGGCCGGCTCGGGACGCTGCCCGATGTCTCAAACGCCATTCCTCTTGCTCAGGCGAAGCGCGAAGCCGCCGAGACGCTCGCGCGCTTTGAGGCCGCACGCCACGCATTGGCCGAGGCATCAGCAAAGATGTCGGGCGACAAATCGAGCGTCGATTCCTTGTCCGATGCGGTAGCGCAGCAGCACGCGCGGGTAAGCGACCCCGCTTTCGTCGCTGAGCGTTCGGAGCGGCAGACCGCGCTCGTCGAAAAGCGAAATCAGGTCGAAGTGCTCGAAAAGCAGGTCGGGGCTGCCGAGGCAGAGATTGAGGTCGCCAGAAACGGTGACCCAGTTGCGGAAGTGTTGCGCCTGAAAAAGTCCGCTGCGATGGCGCGCGAAGAGCAGCAGGAACGTGCGACGCGAATCACCAAGCTGCGCGTGCGGCTCGAAACTGTCGGCGCGTCCGGCGTTGGCGAGAAGCTTGCGACGGTGAACGCAAGCATTGAACAGGCTCAGCGCCGCAAAGAGGAGTTGACGGCGCGCGCGGATGCCTTGACGTTGCTTGAAAAACTGCTGCGGGATGAGCGTGACGCTTCGATTCGGGAACTGCGGGCACCCCTCACCAAGAGACTCGAACACTACCTCAAATACGTCTTCCCGCAAGCGCAGATGTCGGTTGCTGACGACCTGGGGCCGGTGGCCTTGCAACGAGGTGACCGCCTGAACATGCTCGACGCGCTGAGCGGCGGGACCCGCGAGCAAATTGGCATCCTGACGCGGCTGGCATACGCCGACATGCTTCAGGCAGCCGGCCGGCCGACGCTGCTGATGTTCGACGACGCGACGGTCAACAGCGACCCCGGGCGCCTTTCCGCTATCAAGAAGGCGCTGCTCGACGCCGCGACCCGGCATCAAATCATTGTTCTCAGCTGCGAGCCGGAGAAATGGAACGACCTGGGAGTCAAGAGGCGCGCGCTAGAGGACCTGAAAGCCGCCGCATAAGCAAGCGGCCACGGTAAGCAGCCGCTTCGTAATTTTTCAGAGCCTCCGGTTGTCCGGAGGCTCTTTTCATTTCAGTCGGCGCGCGCGGTGTCAGCCTTTTTTCTCTATACGCATGAGGAAAGCATGGCAGGCACTGGTCAAAACAGTGGACTGCCGCCGCTATAATTCGATATCTCAAGGGACAATATATGTCTTACAACCGAGTCATCCCCCGCGACCTCTTCAACGAAGCCAGCCTGCTGAAGTGCTATGGCCGAATCTACATCAACCTGGAAACTGCCGAACAGCCGGATGCCGAGTTCGAGCACGATGGAGCTCCGTTCGATGTGCAGCAGGACCTCGGTTCAGGAGGTCTCACGGTGGCCAATATCAAGTTCAAGGTAAGAGGCAAGTTCTATCGGCTGTACCGACCGCTCAATAGCCGAGACGCATGGCCGCTTTACCTCGTTGATGAAAACGACGAGGAAATTGAAGTGTTCGCCGAGGACGGTTCGTTCTCGCAAGAGATGACCGACTTTTTGCACCGGTAAGCGTTCGTCGCGAATCCTCGCGCAAGACGCTGTTCCCGGCCTCGTCATTCTTTCAGAGCCTCCGATTGTCCGGAGGCTCTTTTCATTCCACGGATTGCTGCACCCTCAGGCGGCCGGTTGCGCCCGCCGCGCCTCTCTCCTCCGCACAGACGCGACCATCGGATGCGACTCAACGAATTCTAAGCCATCTATTCCCTTGGGCCGCCCGTATAAAACTGGACGCTACATCAATCACTCTTCGTTTCGCGCGAAGACCGGGTGAGACTGCCCGCCGCCCGCACTCCTTTGGAGCCCGGCGAAAGCATTGCAATTCCTCTTGTCTCGATGCCAACCCATGTGGCCGATTTGACAACGCGGGCCTCACATTGGTATCGCCCGTGGAGAACGCAATGTCTAAAGAGCTGTACAAAGCACAGGCCGCACGGCTTGTGAAGTTTCTGGCTGAAAACCACAAGTTCCGCCTTAAACACGCTAGTAGCCTGGAGGCCATCGCTGCCCTCCATGGTTTACGGAACTGGAACACGCTAATCGCCGAGCAGTCGGACGCCAGCAACCTGCCGGCCGGAATGCCGGCACCGTCTGCGCCTTTGGGGAACGGCGCTCCCGCGTCCCCGCCACTCACGAACTTGGAAGAAGGGCGTTGTGCTTTGCGTTCCGTCGCTACCCGGGCAGGCGATATCACGCCCGCAGCGCGGCCTGTTCCAGTTGAAGATGCAGAGAGTGCCGTCTGGGCGGAGTTCATGCGGGCATTACCCGAGATGGCGCCTTTTATGGCGGATACCTCAAAAAACGGTATGCAAAAGATGGGCTGGCGAGTTGGCAACCGGCTTTACCTCCTTGAAATCAAATTCCGCGAGTGGATTACTGGGCGCCTGCCCCCCAACGTTCTAGCATCTGTCGCAGGAACCCGCGTCGGAGCATTAAAACCGGTCACCCTTGCGCTGCTGAAGGGATTTGCAGAACGGGGATGGCTGGTCACGCAGAGCGACTGCTATCAAGTGCCGCTCGCGTTGGCTTTGTGGAACGTCCAGATGGGCAAGTTATTCTGGAAAGGCGTCGTCGTGATTGATTTGCCTGCAGACGTGTCGATACTCCTGGATTGCGCGGAGACTGTGTATCCGGTGTCGATTACGGGTCCCCTATTCGCGGGTCGTAACTGACATGTTTCCAAGCCACCTAATGGGTGGCTCACCGTGGCTATACGGGCTTTCAGCGCAACGGGAGCTTTGCCATGCCAACCTTTACCCCCGGCGAAGCCGAAGGCGATAAATTTCAGGTGCAGTCATCTGGAGAAAATCCGACTCACGCAGTCATTCTTGTGGGCGGTATCCACGACACGTACCACTATTGGGATTCATGGAAAGAGAATTTGAACGGGCCGGACAACGTAGTTATCGGCTACAACCATGACCATACAAAAGACACGATGCCGAATTCGGCGCATGAACTCGCTCATCTCATCGACGGACTAAAAGAAAAAGGCATCACAGAGGTGACAGTGGTTGCTCACAGCATGGGTGGCCTCGTCGCAAAAGGTGCACTTGACGAGCTCGCACGGGATGGACAGGCGGCCGACTTCAAGCACATCGACCTCCACACGTTTGGCACACCGTTCGGAGGATTCGCTCTCGCCGAACCGGCGCATCTGATGCCCGGGGGCGCAGCTATCTCGAATGCTGTCGGATTTCCAATGGGTCCAGACATCGGTCCGGGAAGTCCGTATATGAAAAGTCTTGCGCAAGATTGGCCCGCGAACATGGACTTTCACATGACGGTCGGTAGCAAAGACCACGTCGCGCTGCCCGCCGCCTCGAGCACGCACGAGCGGTACAACGAAATCGAGGCGAAGGCGCAGTCAATCACCGTGGTCGAGGGCTACCAGCATACCGACTACCGCAACGCGGGGGCTTCGCTACTAAACGCAGCCAAGCAGGAACCCGTCGCAGGGTTTGACACACTGCCGATGGCCGACCGAGACAGTGCTCGCGGAGAGCAGAAAAGCACGTTCGAAGCAGCCAAAAACGAGTCCGAGAAAAGTGCCGAGCCGCAAGCCCGTGCGCAGGCAAAAGCGGAGGTTGTGGCGGAGATGTCGCGGTAGGGCAAAGAGGAATCGCCTCCTCGCTCCTTGGCCAATTGCCAAGATACTGAACGTTTTCGCTCGCGGTCTTTTCGATTCCTGCCGGCCGACTACATCCGGTCGGCATCGAGAACAGTGCCGGTCTCGGTGTTTGCCGCTACGTCTCGCAGCGCCCGAACTTCGGCTAGGGCATTCCTGGCTTGCTCGACGTTGTCCTCGGTGAATTTTTGCTTGGGCCAGCCGCCAATCGCTTTCGCGGCTTCCTCGTAAATTGGTTCGGGCTTGTCGCAAGTCGCTGGACCCTGTCGCACCAGTAAACGCATTCGTTCTTTTGCCGCCGCGTAGCTTGTATCGAACAACGTGACGGCGCCGTGTGTTGCATCGTCATCGCGCTCCGAGTTCATCCCGACCCAATCAAACGCGAGCAGCGGCGCGCTTGCATCGATGATTTCGGCCGTAGGCGGCGCGCACTTCTCCTCAAACGCAAACACCGCAGCGATGTTCTCGGCAGAGGCCACGAGCTTTGCCTGCAAGTCGTCACGTTTCTCGAAAGGCATATTCGGAACGAATCTGCCGGAGAGTTGGGCCCGTGCGATTCCTTTGAAAAGAACCTGATTGTTAGTATCGACCGCCTTCATGACCGAG
The DNA here is from genome assembly GCF_014397655.1 of Paraburkholderia sp. UCT31. Taxonomy (NCBI): domain Bacteria; kingdom Pseudomonadati; phylum Pseudomonadota; class Betaproteobacteria; order Burkholderiales; family Burkholderiaceae; genus Paraburkholderia; species Paraburkholderia sp. UCT31. Next base: position 124,999 of record NZ_VZQP01000009.1, on the reverse strand, counting down.
GCTGGCGGCGCGTCACATGCTGCCGAGCCAAGCTCCGTCACGCTGGCCGCTAGAGCAGCCTTATAGGTGCCGACCGCCGTTTGCTGTTGTGCGGTGTCTTTTGAGTCGAGGCCGCTCAGCACCAGCGCGCGCAGCAGTGAAGGCGACGGTGCGAAGTTCCGCTCGATAGGCTCACACCGCTTCGCGTATGCGCCGAGCGTGGCCGCCGAACGAACCAGCTCATCGAGCGGCGGTGTCCCGCCTGCAAGTGCCGGAACACATGCGGTGGCGAGTGAGAGAGCAACAATTGTCGGCAACAGATTCAGCTTCATCGGCGTCTTTCTTAAAAAGGTGTATCGGTGTAGCGTTTCCGCTTAGATTGCGCAGCCGACCGAACCGCGTCGGACGGTGCCTCGGGCAGGAACGCGCGCGAAGCTGGCTACCGCTGCGTACGGAGTGGCTTGATTGCCCGAGAATCCCTGCACAGCCGCAAAGAGCTTTACAATGCAAATTTGTGCTCTGGGGAAGAACATTGTTCGTGAAAAGCCTATTTGAATCCGCTCGCATCATCGCCTCTTTCGCCCTTCTGGGTTCAGCCCTCGCCGGCGTTTTGAGCCTGCTTTTCTGCCGGGCCGCGCACATCCCACAACCCGACTGGCATGCTGCTGGCGCGCTCGTCGGCACTGGGGTGGGCCTGATGCTGCACTCGAGCCTTCTGAGCCCACCGAAACGCGCGTAAGTGCGCGCCCCGTCGTCAATGGAGACGGCAGGCGGCGCGCCGCCCTGCGGTCCCTTAATTGGCGGCTAAGCGCGGATGTCGATAAGCGGGACGGGCGAATTGAATTGCTCTCGCGTGAGCACGTCGTGCGGCGCCGCGATATCGGCCAGTGTCAGCCGCAACTCCGGCGCCTGGCCCGTAACCGAAAAAACCGCACCGGTATCAATCGGGAAAATGTTGCCCATCGCGACAACCTTCCGCACTGGCGTGTGGCCGACGAAAATACGGCCTATCCCTTCGATACCGGACCTATCGCCCTCCGCCCACCCCTCCCGGCTCCAGACGGCGTCATGCAACACGTGCGGGTGCTCCTCCATCACTGCCTCCACAAATTCGTCCCAGTGCCACCCGCTCGGCACATCCGCGTGCAGGATGCCGACGGTCCCTTGTGCCGTATCAACCTCGCGGACATACGGGAGTGCTTTGACAGCATCGAGAACGTCCTGCCGAACGGAATCCGGTGTGTTCAACCACCAGTCAAAACCGTTCGAGCTGCAGGCCCGGCGCACAGCGCGTTCCCCCGGGTCGCCGTGTTCATACAGGTCGAGCAGCATCACTTCGTGATTGCCGAGGACCCCATACACCCATTCGTTCTTCAGAAACGGGACGACGCGTGACGAGTCAGGCCCTCGGTCGATGTAATCGCCGACGCAGAACAGTCGGTCGCCCGCCGGGTCAAATTTGACCGCATCCAGCGCGCTTTGCACCAGGTCGAAGCACCCGTGGATGTCCCCGACAGCGAAATCCCTGCCCTTCGTGTTCAACGGCGAGCGGATAAACCGAGGTGTCATACAGACCTTTACAAAGAACGAGGCGACCGCCTCAATTCTTTGTATAGCCTGTGGTTTTTATTTTACAATTGCGGCTTGCCTCCCCCTTTCCTCTCCTTCGGACATTTCCATGACCGCGTCATCACCCAACGAACGTGCATCACGCCTTGACGCAACTATGGATGCGATGCCCCCAACGTGGCGCGCCCGCTGGTGCGAGAGCACGTTGTGCGCATGCAGGGGCGCTGCGAACTGCAGCGGCGGTCTGTCACGTTCTTTCACCAAGGCAGAGTGGGAGCAATGGGTCGCAAACAACCCCGACAAACTTCTGCCATCGCAATCGAAAGGTGTGACAGTCAGCATCGGGGGGACAAAACGGGGCCGAGACGAAGAGAGCCGAGGCCTTTCCGCCGACCGCGCCGCCCTTCTGGACAGCCTCATGGTCGACATGCCTGAAAGCTGGCGCGGCCGCTGGTGTCAGGCCTCGTTGTGCGCCTGTCTTGGCGGCGCGAATTGCTCGGGCAAATTGAGTGCGCACGGCTTCACAGAGGCTGACTGGCTTGCATGGAAAGAGCAGAACCCGGAAAAGATTGTCGAACGACGAAAGTCCAGTGCGGTAGTTGTCGTACTGCCGCGCAATGCGGGAATAGCGCAGGCATATTCCATCGAAAACCCGCCCGAAGTGGCTGACCGCATCTGCTTCCAGTTTCCGACGTCGCAGCAACCCGACTAACGCCCCCTTACCCACTATGCGCGATTTGGACATTCTCCGCCCCTCCTCGACGTCGACGTCCGGCATCGATAACCTTCGCAAGCTTGCGATGCATGTGCGCCAACTGCCCGATGCGCCTGGAACATTTGTCGAGACGGCCGAAGGCCGGGACACCCTCGCCGTCGTCCCGCTGGATGCAGTGCTGGCTCTCCTCGGTCTCACCGAGAAGGCACCCACGCCCGAGGCGCGCGACGCCCAGGAGGTCGAAAACTTTCGACGCGCGCTGGCCTCGAATGCCTGCCCGTATTGTGCGCGGCCGATGAGTGTGCGCCGGGAGGCCGCACCCGTGCCTCTCGTCGAGCCTGCGACGGTCCATCGCGACAAGAACGGCTATTGGACTCATCCGCTGTTCGCCAACGCTGATGTGGAAACCCCGCGTGAATGGCAAATCTGGCTCGCCGCACACCAACTTACCGCGTGCCTGAAATACCTCGAGTACGAGACGTGTGCCTCAGCAATAGCGGACCGCTATTTTGAAGGGGGCGACGCCAATGTCAGCGACTGGAATCCGACGCCGCCGGGTCCGGAGTGGTTCCTGCTCTCGCTCCATGACACGCAAAACGGTCCGGTCGCCGCTTTCGTGCGACAGGAGCAGGCCGCAGACCCGCCCGAGTACGTGACGAACAGCCCGGCAAGCTCTCTCAGCCTCCGAGGCGAGGCTGACAGCGAATTCAGCGAGGCAGTGTGGCAGTCCATTGCCGCATCGACGCGCCGCCTGTTACCTCACGAGTAGACACGCCGCTCCAGTCACCGCTGGACCGGTAACACCGGTTATAAGGACACTTGGATGCGTAGAAAGGTTGTCGTTGCTGGTATCGCGAACACTGAGCCGACGGCCGACAGCACCGCGAGGCCGGCAATGCTATGCGAACCATCGCACTGTCTCGGGAAAATGCCCCGGAAGTCGACGACGACTCGCGGGGCATCTGGTTAAATCACAGGCTTACGGAACCGGATTTACCGTCTCGTTTAGCCGATTTTCTGAACGTTGAAGACGAGCGTGGTGGTCGGAGAACGCCAGACACGCATTCCGGTGACGTATCGGCCTCCCTCGTCTTTCGTTCCCTCACTCGCATGCAGGTTGAACTCCTCGTTGCGTTTTTGTGCCACTGTTCGCACCGTCGCCTCGATTGTCCGAAGCGCCGAATTGTAGGCGTATTTGACATCGATAGCCTCGCCGTTCATCGTGACATGGAAATGTTCGCGTTTCATCGTGTTTCCTCTAGAATGGCTCACCGTCGCGTCAATCAAGTTGGGTGAGCTGTTGGACATCTTCGTGACGGTGACTTGTCACTGACCTGCTAAATCTAGCGAACGGCAAGACTGCCCTGATTCAAGACCAGCGAATGCACAAGCGCGCGACCGAGCGTGTCTTTCTCTCGCGCCGGCACGCCGTTCTCTACACGAGGCACTAGGGCAATTTGAGAGGTGGAGTGTGAAAGGCATTGAGGAGGTACTGGACAGACGTACCGAAACCAGCAGCAGGCGCTTTGACTACCAGGTTGGGTCCACACCCTGTCGGACCACCGGAACGAAAGTCGTCTCTGGCCGGGTGCCTGTTCCGCCTCTCACCAAGGACGTCATGGGCTGGTTGGAGGAAGCAGTGAACAGTTGTGCGTGGTGGCCAGGCGACATCCTGGGTGTCAGCGAGCACGTGCCCGATGAATTTTTGTCGCCGGCGCTAGATTGGCTTGCCACCCACGGCCTCCGTGATGCGGTTGTCGATGACGAAGTCCGGCTTCTCGCCTGCGAAGGAGCGACGTTTCATCACGACGCTGAGGACTATCCGGACCGCGTCTTTTGCGTCCTATGGCTCGAGGAGACTGACTGCTGGGATTTGGTCTTCCCTTACAGCGGTGTGCGCATTGAGCTCAAACCGGGCGTCATCGTCCTTTTCGACGCAGCGAACCCGCATGGAGTCGTTGCGCGCGGGGAGAACGAGTTTGACGGCGAAAATATGGGCGACAACGGCGTACAGACGTTCACCAGCATCAACCTTCAGTGCGCGCCGGCGGCCCTGCAGCTTCTTGGATGCCGTCCGAGCGAACCGGGTTCTTTGCCTGAGGCCCGGCACGTTCGACTCTGCCAAACGTCGGGCGCAATACTGTCTACGCTTGCGTAATTCTTCGCGTCCCCGCCTTCGTGCCGGGACGCTTTTTCTTTCTTGTCCCCTGCAAACAGAGGTTGCGGTTCAACGCTCACTGTGCGGTGCGACCGGGCGTCACACCGAGGCGCATCGTTCCGTTAAACCGTGCTCGAGGAAATGGGTGCCGTCGAACACGCCGGCTGCCGCACCTCGTGCAGCGCGCCCGACGCGCTAACCGCTCAGTTCGTTGGAGCGACCTCTGCGGCCGTCTCCTCGGCTTCGCGCTCGCCCTGTGAACCTTCGCGCGGAACATCCGACGCCCCTGCCGTCAAACCAAGCGCCTTGAACAGGTGCCCTGCATGCTTCTGGACGGCGGCAACCGCCGCCTGGTCGAATGCCGTACGAACAACCTTCCGCTCGTCAAAAAACGCTTCTTCCACGGCCTGCGCGAAGGCGGGATACTCGCCAAGCGGTCCCTGCCCGGTCGCTGCTCCGTCAGGCGCCGTCTTCGGCGTGACAAACATCGGGCCGTATTTGGTAATTCTGTCCAACCGGTACCCGTGGGTCGCCAGTTGCGCCGCCGCGACCTGGAGCCAGCAATACACTCGCAGAAGCGGCGACTGCGCGGCGAGGATTTCTTCCTTATCCAGTTCCCGCTCGAAAACCGGGCCATCAATTGAGACCAGCTGCGCACCCTTGAAATGGGCTGGAAGCTGGAAACGCTCTGCGAAGAAAACGGTGGCGATTGCGGTCAGCAGATGCTGTTCATCGAATACGGTCACGGTCGGATAGAGCATTGGCTATTTTCCTTATATTTCACACGATTTGAAAAGCTTGTGCGACTTTACAATTATACCCCTTATTCGGTATCGGCGCTTCGGCTCGTGACCGTTCCGGGGAACGCTCCAAACCCCTTCCCTATACGACCAAACACCCGAACGCAGGGTTGCCGCATCGGATAAGAACAGCGGACGGTCGGCTGTTGCTTTGGATTCCTGTTCAGATTAGACATGAGAGATGATGAAACTGAAACTCGTTAAATTGGCGCTGGCGGCCAGCCTTGTCCTCGGGACTGGCGCGGCATTCGCCACCAGCTACACCTTCGTCGTAAGGGTCCCGGGCCTTCGTGGCGGCGGGACTTCGCAGGCTTCCTCGGGAGCTTCGTCGGGTCCCTGCGTACCCGGCACCGCTACCTTCGTGTACACCGGCGCAGACCAGTCCTTTAGCGTTCCGGGCGGTTGCTCGACCGTGGCGGTTTCCGCGTGGGGGGCGGGCGGTGGCGCGAGTTTGGGCACAGGCGGAGCCGGTGCCTACGCAACTGCTACTTTCAGCGTCGCTGGCGGCGATAAGCTGACCGTTGTGGTGGGGCAAGCCGGTGGGGTGAATAGCTCGAATGCCGCTTATGGCGGCGGTGGCTCCGGCTACTACAATTCGTCATACTCCGAATACTCAGGCGGCGGTGGCGGCGGTTCCTTCCTGCTGAAAGGCAGCACGGAACTGCTGGCGGCCGGCGGCGGTGGCGGCGGCGGATGGGGATGGGAAACCACATACCCCACGTGGGGAAACCCCGGAAACCCCGGACAAGCGGCAGCAGGCACCGGTGGAACAACCGGTACCGACGCGGGAGGAGGCGGCAGTGGTGGCGGTGGCGGTGGTGGTGGACATTTCGGAGGTATCGCGGGGAGCGTGGTCGGCTATACGAGTAACGGCCGATACATCCTCGATGTTGGGGGCGGACAAGGCGGGCAGTCGTACATCGATGCCTCAGGAACGAACGCTTCGACTGTTGCAGGGAGTGGGGCAACCGCCCCGATGATGGGCAGCCCCGACTATGCCTCAGGAATCGCGGTTGGCGGAGGCACAGGAAATGGAAGAGTCGTCATCCACTACCAATGACGCGCGCGTGAGCGGTTTAAGGACTGGGTCGCGAGCACCGTGGCCCTCCGACCTATTGAGCCAAAGGAAAAGCCCCGGACGTTGCGGTCACGGGGCTTAAGGAGAAAATCAATCGGTGTCGAGCAGCTCAGGCGGCAGCCAGAAACCCCTCAGCGAGTTTGGCCTCGGTGGTCTGTCCCGCTGGTGCTGCGGGGCCAGCTTCGCGTCACTGCAGCGCTGCCAGCAGGTTGTCCACGTCGGGATGGTTCCTGGTCAGCTCCCGGTGCGCTGCTTGCGCTGGGCTTCACGTTCCTGCTCACGTCCCTCACTACGCGCTTCCTCGACCGCCCTCTCGAACTGCTCCACGGGAACCACGAAGCCTCCCGCGTAGTCGCTCCGGCTGACGCGAAAGCCCTCGCCTTCCTTCACTACCGCGAACGCCGCCTCAACGGTAGGCCGATAGCCCCCATTGCGTTGACGAACCTGGCGGACGTCGTCTAGCCGGAGGAACTCCCGCCAGGCCGCTTGCGAAGCGAGCATCCATTCGGAGCCGCAACGCCGCAGCATTCGCTCGAGCGCTCCGAAATGAGCCCATGCCACTTCCAGTTCGTTATCCGTCAGCTTGTCGCCGAGATGCATTTTTTCGTAGATGGTCTTGTTGAATTCCACTTTGTGTCCTCTTTGCTTTTTGTCTGTCTTGATGGCAGGTTCAGCCGCCGGATTGTCAATCGAACATCGAACTCATCGGATTGGCGCGGCGTGCCGCCTGTTGCAGCTGTCGGACATCGACCATCACCTCGGAAAACTGCTCCTCGGTCATGCCAAAGCGCTGACAGCACTGCCGCATCGCCTGATGCTCTGCGAGCCACCACACGTCGCCGGACATAACGTTACTGCTCAGCCCGTCCAATAGCGACAGCAGCACGAGTAGCACTGCCCTGTCCGATGAAAGCGATGATGCGTTGTCGATGCTCATTAAAGAGCGCGGAGCAGCAGCCGGCGCCGAAGGCGGGGTTCCACTCTGCCCCTGGTTGTTGCTGGATATACTCGTATCGGCCGCAGCCATAAATCTCAACTCCTTCCACTTGTTTTACGACCTCGAGATACTTGCACTGCTTCAGCGTGACGTCGTACTCGCCGAAAGCACAGGCCGAGTGCTTGCAACACATCCCGGAACCCACGCACGGCGACGCCTTGTAGAGGTGTTCGTCCATAATTCCTTTCAACAGGTTGTCCTACCATACGTGTAGCGGAAAGCGGAAAGCGCGAAGCGGTAAAACCGGGGAATCCCCGGGAGACCGCAAATCCGGCAATGGAACCCTCTGGCTCCGGGCGACATCCCCGGGGCGCGTAGCGCCCACGATTGTGCAGCGACCAGCGCCAAAATGGAAGGGAGAGGGCAACGCAAATCAACGCTTCAGAACATCGGTCATTGCTTCGGAATGCAAATCAAACATCATTTACAAATCGGTTGAGTCCCGTAAAATCAAGGCATCGAACCAACCGAAAAAGCGAGGGAACATGCCGAATTTGACCAACACGATGATTTGCTGGAAGCCGCAAGGCGAGGCTTGGTTGCAGAAGTGGCCGGACGTTTGCGACCGGGTAGCCGGTGCCTTTACGTCGGGCGCGTGCTATCGCGACGTCCGGCAGATGAGCGAAGCAGACCGTAAGGCACTGGTATTCATTGAGGCGGTGCACATGATGGTGCGCGATGGAGTGGAGCCGTCCGTTGTGCACCGCGCATTGCTGCCACTCGAAGAATACCAGGCGGGACTTGCGGACGACATGCCCTTGTGAGTCCAGCCTTGCTTCGGCGTAGGCGCGCGAGGGAGCCTGCCCTCGGTGCGCCAAAAGAAAACCCCGCCAGCGAGTGGCGGGGTCCGAATTACATCAAGCGGGTAATGCTATAGCTGCCTGTATCGGGAGAAGTCGTTCGGTGACCGGCAACATCCACGACCGAATCCAAGCCTCTGCCCGGCCTTTGAAGGGTTCCCAGTGGTTCTCCGCTTCAAGGAAGGCCCTTGGGAGCACGACCCTGAAAGTGCCATCTTCACGGGCAATTGAGTCGAAACGCTTCATCTTCTTCGCAAGCGACGGGTACGCATCGACTACTGCGCGTTCAGCGTCATAGTTGATGCCAAACCAGTTCGCTTTCTCGAGAATTTCGAGCTCGTCGCCGTTGTGAACGAACATCGACAGCGCCAAGACCTGGTCCAGCACCGGCGAGTCCGACACGTAGACGCAAAGATTCGTGACGTGCACGTTGTCCTTCGTCAGGACCGACAGGTTGAACGGCGTGTGCGACATGCCCGGAACACTGCGTCGTTCCAGCCATCCCGGCTCACTCAGAGGACGAACCACCAACTTGAGCTTCGAGTCGGGGTGCGACATCTCCACCTCCTGTCCGCTCACGAACATCCGAAGATTTTCTTCCTGCCCGAAAATCTTGAAGAGCTTCGTCACCTTCTTGATGGCCCCGCGCGCCTTCTTCTGCTTCATAGACTCAATCCGGCGATTCGCACGCACAAGCTGCAGGGCTTCTTCCATCGTAATCCCTGCATCCTCAGTCGGTCTTCCTCGCATAGGCTGACCGTCAGTTGCCCGCGCTGGGTGCGTTCGCCCCCACCGAGGTCGGTCCAGCTTTAAGGCTGTGTCAAGTTCTCGATAGGCTTTGCCCGCGTCCTTACGGAACCACAGCGCCGCCTCCTCGAGCAGGTCGACGTCTTCCCGCAAACGCGCCATCAGCCCACCCATCTCCTGATTTAGCACCTGCCGAACGACAACCTCGGTCACGTCCGCCTCGGATACGACTGCGATAGGCTGCGTCGACGGCTGCGGGTCGCCAAGTCCAGGAATGCGGCTGTCCTCGTCTCCCACGCCCAACGCCTTCTGGATGCGCTTCTGGACCAGATATTCGGCGCGCTCAGCGATAAGCCGCATCGCGAAGTCTCCGTGCCGGTAAGCATTCAGTGCGGTCCAATACTGGACCAGCCGTGGTGCCTTCCGGAGCGCAGCCCGCGCTACGTTCTCGAGGTAGCCCGCAGGCATACACTCGTCGCCATCCACCTTTTGGCGAATGGACTGATATGCCGACTGCAACGTCAACGCCGCCTCTGCTTCGAGCGGCGTGATTTCCCCCATCTCTGCCGCGCCATTGATACAGTATTCCGTATCCATAGCGCTTACCCCGCTGCGATAGGCCGCACTGCCAACGTTTGCTTGCCGACAACATCGCTCGGCTTGCGCGCGCGTCCGATAGATACGACGTTCGTGCCCGTCGCGGTACCCGACGACACCAGCTTTGCGTCTCCCGACGCCACTGCTTGTTCGAGTGCCTTGTCGCCCAGGTTCATCACTTGGTCCACCGCGTTATCAGGAACGACAACGTGCCCTGCCTTCTTCGCCTGCTCGATGCTCTTGAGACGCTTTTTGGAGTTGCCAGGGATACCGAGAATGCGCGGCTTCAAGACGAAAAACGAAAACCCGGCTTTCATCTTCTCCTCGACCATCGCGAGGATACGCTCCTCGTTCTGCTCGTCCCACGTCAAAGTCACGTCGCCCGTGCTGTTGAGAAAAGTAATGGCCTGTTGAAAGTGTTCGTTGCCCGCTGCTGTTGTGTGGTTCACGTCAATATCCTCATTGTTAATCAAAAATGCCTATCGAGTGTAGGCACCGGCCGTGGCCTACGATGAAGTGCCGCGCGAATCTTCGCACATGCCCTCGACGCAATAAACTCGAGGCCTAGACCGGGACCGTTCATCATTGCCGGTCCCATGCAAAGACAGCCAAATCCCGAATCCCTGCACCTTTTCGCCCACGCGTATCTTCTTCAACCTCTGACGAAGGTACAGGTGGAAAATCGACGCTCAGCGCTCAATTCCTACTTGAAGTCCCGTCAAAAGCTCGCGAACCGCAGCCTCCTGGGCGCCGCGTTAGCGGTAGCCGCAACGATACCCGCGTTCTTCGCGGCCTGGTTTATCCAGGGAAAGCCCAATATTCTTGCTGCCTTTTCGTTGGTGGCCCTTGCAGAGGCCTTCCTGGTGCCGAATGTGCTGTTGATAATCCCAATTTCTCAACGCAAAAAATTCTTGCATGAGCTTGAGCCTGTACCAGCCGAGAATACGGCGGAGCTTATGTGGCTCCTTGCTCATGTGCCTGAAAGCACGCAGCTCGCATCAACGATTGAGAGGGACCCCCGCCCTTACGTCTGGGGAGAACTCGTCGCACTGAGAGCCGCCTACCAGGCGGCCAAGGTTTAAAGAGCGGTTCGGCGCTTCTCGTGGAAGCGGGGGACTTGCTGCTGGACAGTCCCCCTTCCCGTCGGTTCATTCAAACGTAAACCCATGGGCGGTCAACAGGTCCTTCAATTCCTGCTCGCGTTCAGGCGGGGCCGAGACCACGAGAGGCTGCCTCGCCGCATGCAGGTTCCGCCAGCGCGTGAAGAATTCGGCATAGTCGAGGTCCACACCGTCCTTGTGGACGTAACCCGAGCGGATAACGACCATCGCGCCGTCCGGAAAGTCGCCCGGCAACACTGTGCCCATCCCGTACTCGCGGCCGTCGATTTCGTACACCTCGTCGTCGATGACCCCGTTGCCAAAATATTCCTGGTCATCTAGAAACCGCGTGAACCAGCGTACTGCCACCGGCGTTTCCACTGTGAATGTCGTCATTCCCTTGGTCCGTCTGTAAAAAATGGAATTGTTAGGGGGTAGCGGCGGCCTTACGACGGCGCACGCCGGCCCGACGAGCGCGAGGCTTCGGCGCGCTCTGACCTTCCGCAACCGCCTTGGCCACACGCGGCTTGTAGGGCTTGATTTCCTGATGCATCCCGGGAATGGGTGGCGTGATTTCAACGCCCGTTTCCGGGTGATACGGCCCGGCCGGCCGCAATCCGGCGCCGTTGTCGAGCCACACGCCCTCTTCATCTACCCGCAGCACTATCCCATATGCCGTCGTCGGCTCGCCACGCCCGAAGAGCGTCTTCTTGACGTGCATCTCTGGCTTAAATTTCGAGTCGTCGCTCAAATCACCACCCGTCCGCCGAGCTCAACCACCCGATTGACGTTTGGTGAGCTTGGCGCGAGGCCCTTCAGGCCCTCGCGCAGCGTGTAAAGTGGGCTCGTACCAATATCGCCAAACACAACGCCGATTGCGCCCATCACCAGCGCCCGGCTCGACCCCGATTGTCTTTGCATTTGTAAAGTTATCAAAGCAGAAAAGCCCGTCTTCCTAAAGATTCACGTTGCACGGGACCCGGCTAAATTATACCTTCACCGAAGCCCGTCCGCACAACTACTGCTGCAGAACAAGCGGTCGCAGGCAGAGTCCGGAGAAATGAAAGAAACAGCACCCGTCTGCCGGGCGCGACGAGAAATAGTCTCGTTGCGCGACCCGTTTTTCCAGGAGCAACCCCCGACCTGGCGCGGCTTCCGGAGCAAAAAACTTCACACGAGTGCCCTCCTTCCTGTAAACTGCGCTTACCCTGCAATCGCGGGAGCCTTTATTTCATAGGAGCAAACATGACCACCAAGACCGAATTCGTCGAACGCGTTGCCGAGAAACTGAACAAGCCGAAGACCCACGTCAGCGAAGTCCTTGATTCGATTCTGGAAACGGTGCGTGATGAAGTCGCCGCTGGCAACGACGTGACGTTTGTCGGCTTCGGCGCTTTCAGCCAAGGCGAGCGCGCAGAGCGTCAGGGTCGCAACCCGTCGACGGGCGAAACCATTACCATCGCCGCAGCGAAGACCGTCAAGTTCTCGGCCGGCAAGGCCTTCAAGGACCAGGTCAACGGCGGCAAGTAAGACGCCGCTGGACCCGGCGCGCCGACTGCGCCGCTCGTTGTAAGAGAGAGAGACCGCCAGTGTCAATTGGCGGTCTCTTTGTATTTGGAACCCATCCGCCTCTCTGCCTCCCGCTCTCCCGGCCACGCGCCGTCCTACGCAACATCTCCGCATTCCTAACGCCTTCGCGGCTTTACAAATACGACTCTGAACAAATTATCCTTATCCCTTTTCAGAATAAAATGTAAAATGTCCGTGCGCCCAACACCACGCTACAGCGCACTGGACACAACAAACGAAGTAAGGATTGACCCGTAGGTCTGTCTTCGAGGAACGAAAAATGAAAAGTAAAGCCGGCGCGATGGCGCTACTGATGTCGCTCGTCGTCCTTACGATGGGCGCTGTCCTGTGGTCGAACCGTGACAAGCAAGGCGAGGTGCAGGCCACAATTGCTCAGCAGTCGCAGCAAGCCGCGTCACAGATGGTCACCTGTCTGATTGGCTCGGAAAAAGCCGATTACTTCAACGACCCTCGAGTGGTCAAGATTCTGGCCGACAACGGCCTGACGGTGGTAGCGCAAAAAGAAGGCTCGCGCGAGATGGCCTTCCGGAAGGACCTTCAGTCCTACGACTGCGCGTTCCCTGCCGGCGAACCCTCGGCAATGGCTATCAAGGCTTCACGCAAGGTTAAAGACGTCTATCCGGTGTTTTTCACGCCGGTGGTCGTAGCGTCGTGGACGGACCTCCTCAAGCCGCTGGAAGCGGCCGGCGTCGTGTCGAAGAAGGGTCCGACCTACTACATCTCGGACATGGGCAAGCTCTTTGACATGGTCCAACAAAACAAGCGCTGGAAAGACCTGCCGGACAATGACAAGTTTGCCGTCAGCCGCGCCATTTTCCTGTCATCGACCGACCCGGCCAAGTCCAACAGCGGACAGATGTACATGGCACTGGCGAGCTACGTCGGAAACGGTGACAAGGTGGTGTCGTCTGCCGACCAACTCGACCACGTGATGCCGCTGCTCACCAAACTCGTGCTAGAGCAGGGCTACATGGAGAATTCTTCGGCAGGCCCATTCGACGACTACGTAACGATGGGCATGGGCAAGGCGCCGCTCGTCGTGTCCTACGAGTCGCTGTTCATTGCGGCCGCGCTCAGGAACCCAAGCTTCACGCAGAACCGCGTGCTGCTCTACCCCACCCCGACCATCTTTACCAAGCACGTGCTGGTTCCGCTGTCGGCGCGCGGGGACGCACTGGGCAAGCTCCTGTCGAGCGACCCCCAATTGCGCCAAATCGCAATCGAGTATGGCTTCCGCACGAACGACACTGAGCTCTTTGACAAGACCGTTGTGAGCAAGATGCCGTTCGTACCGAAGGAAATTCTTGACGTCGCAGAAACGCCGACCTTCGACGTGCTCGAAGCCATTCTGACGCGCATCGCAGCCGCACGCCAATAACCTGAAGGGACCACAACAGTGAGCGACGTTCTTACCCAGCAAGCGCCGGCGGCTTTCGTTCTCGAGCCGCCCGCACCCCTACAGCTTCCCACCGTCGAGCAGGCGAAGCAGACCATCGTGCCGGTGAAGCCCGAACTCCGCTCGGAACTCGATGCGAAAATTGTCTCCAGCGTCGAGGACTTCGTTGCCCGCGTGAGCGCGGCCGACCTGCACTCCGACGACTTCCGCAATATGCTCGACCGGGCCTTCGCCGCTGGCCGCAAGGAAATCACCGACACGAGCACGTTCATCAGCAACAATCCGTTGCTACGTCAGACGACCTTCAAAGACTACGACGACACTGACGGCGCCAAAGCCTTGCGTGAGCTGTCGGTATTGCTTGCCAAGGCGAATCCGAAGGGCAAGGACCTGCTTGGCCCGGTAAAGGTCATGGGCATCGCCATGCCCTTTGGGTCGAAACTGCGCAGTTATATGGACGACTTCAAGCCGGTCGGCGAGCGCATCAACGAGCTGATTCAGGTCCTCGAAAGTGAAGAAGACGCGCAGCGCCGCGAGATTGCGAGCTACGACATCGTCGAGGGGCAGCTGTTCGAAAAGCTGCAGAGACTCGACCGCGCAACCGAGTACCTCGGCCTGCTCGACCAGCGGCTCGAAACTGAGTCGAGCGCTCTTCAGACTCTGAATCCGGAGAAGTCCAAGGCTGTTCGCGAGGAAGTGTTGTTCTATGTTCGCGGCAACCTGAGTGACGTGACGCAGCAGAAGCTGTTGACCGTGGCTGCGATTGGCCAAATCCGCCAGCTGCGCCACACGGGCCGCATGACGTTGCGCGGCACCAACCGCGTTCGCACGCTGGGCATGGACGCACTCGCCATCGCACAAACGATGGCCATCGCGACGTACAACCAGAAAAAGCGCATGGACCTGAATCGTCAGGCGCAACAGGTGGTCAACGACATGGTCGCCGGCGTGGGCGACGCCGTGCTCGAACACACCAAGCTCGTCATCGAGTTCGAATCGAATCCGCTGCTCGGTATCCAGGCCATTGAATCGGGCGTCGACAAGACGCTCGAGGCCATCAACCTTCTGAACAACTACCGCTCGACGGCCGTTGACACGATGAAGGCCGACAACGTGAAGCTCAACGCCCTGTACGACAAGGCAAAAACCGGCATGCGCATTCTCGACAAGCCGGTCGCTGCCGAGTACGGCGACGTGTTTTCCATTTAGGCTAATTGAAAAGAAACCATGAAAAAGCTATTCGCGTTGCTGCTTACCGCAGCCTCCTTTCTCAGCCTCGCCGCCTGTGAGCAACAAGCCCAACAGGCCGACCCGTCGTCGGGTGCTGTAGCGGCGGCGCAGGCCGCGCCGCAGGACACCCTCACCTGCCTGTCCGGCTCTGAAGTCGCCGACGTAGCACCGCTGCTCGGCCAACTGCAGAAGGAAACGGGCGTCACGCTCAAACTGGCCCCGAGCGGCACGCTCGCGAGCGTCGAGACGCTGGCGTCCAATGCCGGCCAGTATGACTGCGGCTGGTTCTCACACAACAAGTACCTCTTGCTCAACGATGCTGTCAAGAGCCAGGTCAAGGCCTCCGAGCGCATCATGAGCTCCCCTGTCATCCTGGGAGTCAAGGCTGAAAAGGCTAAGGCGCTCGGCTGGACGGCCGACAACACGACATGGGCTGACGTCGCCAAGGCTGCCAAGGCGGGTGCCTTCACCTTCGCGATGACCAGCCCCGCTTCGTCAAATACGGGCATGAGCGCGCTCATCGGCGTGACGTCCGCGCTCTCGGGCGCCGACTCGGCCATCACCCCCGCCTCTATTCAGAAAGTGGAGCTGTCGGGTTTCGGCAAGGGCCAGATTTTGTTCTCGGACTCGTCGGGCTGGCTCACGACGGCTTTCGTCTCGTCGCTGTCGGACCCGAAGGGACCGGACGGCATGATTAACTACGAGTCGGAGTTGTTGAAGGTCAATGCAACGAAGAACGCGAACCTGACGCTCATCTACCCGAAGGAAGGCATTATCACGGCGGACTACCCGCTCATGCTGTTCAATCCGGCGAAGAAAGCGCAGTTCGACAAGGTGGTGGCTTTCTTCAAGCGCGACGATATCCAGAAATGGTTGATGGAGAACACGTATCGTCGCCCGGTGTCGCCCACCGTCACACCGGATGCCGCTCGTTTCGGTACCCATCTGCTGGTTGACGTCCCGTTCCCCGGCAACGCAGCCGTGCTCGACGACCTCCTGATTAGCTACCTCGACAAGCAACGCAAGCCGGCGCACGATTACTTTGTACTCGATACGTCAGGCTCGATGGGCGACAACGGCGGCATTGAGCAATTGCGCAATGCACTCGTGAACCTCGCGGGCAACGACACTTCGCTCTCAGGCCGCTTCTCGCGCTTCCGGTTGCGCGAGAAGGTCACGATTATCGAATTCGCTGGCGGCATCAAGAGCATCCAGACTTTTTCGATGGGCGAGAACGGTCAGGTCATGGCAGAAACCCTGAAAACCTTCAAGGACTACGCGAGTAACCTGAATGCTGGCGGCGGCACCGCAATCTTCGGCGCGGTCGAGAAAGCGTACGCACTCGCGGCCGCAGACGCCGACAAGGAGCCTGGCTACCTGCAGAGTATCGTCGTGATGACCGATGGCCAGAGCAATGAGGGCCCCACGCCGGACGACTTTGCGCAGTTCTACAACAGCCCGGCCGCCAGCGACATGAAGCATGTTCGCGTCTTTGGCGTACTCTTCGGCAGCGACGCGGACAAGACGCAGATTCAGGGTTTGGCGACCATGACGGGCGGGGCCGTATTCGACGGCAGCACCTCGCTTTCGAGTGTGTTCAAGAAAATCCGGGGCTATCAGTAATGTCGAAGCTGCGACTCTTCTTCTACGGTCCGAGCAACCTGTCGGGCATGGCACTGGCGTGCATCGGCCCGCTGTTGCTGCTGGCTGGCGTCATCGACAAAGGCTGGTGGGCCGTCAGCGCCGGCGCGTATGGCTGCGGCTGGGTGGCAGGGTCGCTCTTCTTCCAGAACGCGGTCATCGAACACCGCGCCGAGATGTCTCTTGAAGACCTGCAGAGCTTCCTCCAGAAGCTCTTGCGGGACAACTCGTCGAAGCTCCCAGCTGACGCCGTCCAGCACCTGAAGTCCATCCATGACTCGCTCGAGCAGGCGCTCCCGCGATTCAAGGAACTGTTCGAGACGTCGGGTTCGGCCGGCCAGCAATGGCTTATGTTCAGGCAGGTGATTCTCAATTACCTGCCTGAGACATTGGGCAACTACCTTAAGCTGCCGGCGACCTATGCCCGCGTGCATAAGGTTGGCAACACGGGGCAGACGCCGAGCCAGCTGCTCATCGCTCAGCTCGACGTCATGGATATTGAGCTGCAGAACGCTACTCAGGCCTTATTCGAGAGCGATGCAAACAAGATGCTGGTCAACAGCCGGTTTCTCGAAAGCAAGTTCGGCAAGGCGACCGACTTTCTCTAGGCCTCAAAAAAGCGAGCACCCGTTTAGGGTGCTCGCTCAATCAGACCACTTAGCGAATCGCGCGCCTGCGCGTCAACTCCCTCCCCGCCCGCTCCCTAGCGGGACCACTTCAGCAGAAGTTCCCGGAAAGCCATCCCGTCCAGCCCCTGGTAACCGGTTTGCCATGGGATTTCGAGGGTTCCCTTGAGGACGTCGAACACGTAGAGTTCCTCGTCTGCGACTCCCCGAACAACCGTATCTAACCGCAGCAGTCCGACGTACGTGTCGAGAAACTGCTCGTCGGCGCAATCACTGACCCCGCGAAACAGCTGCGCATAGCTGTCCGGCTTCGTGCCGTACAGTTCAATACAGCGTGCTACCGCCTCACTCAGTCCCTTGTCGCGCGAGTCACACAGGCTTTCTGGCGTTTCCATCCGATGAAGCAACCGCTGATGGACCTCCGCAAGACGCCGCTGCAAATCTTCGCGGTCCATCACGGCCGGCTCCAGCGCGGCCTTTCTGACGAATCCGCCGAGCCGACTAACGGCCTGCGCAACCAGCAACCCCAATTCAATGCCACTCGATGTCATATCGATGTCCTCAAAATTACAATGCCGCCCCACGATGGCGCGGTGCCTGTGACGTATAGCCGCGAAGACCCCTTCGGCTTCAGAGCCTCGACAACGCGCCAGCTGTGCGCCATAATCGAAGGTGCCGCTCAGCTTGATTAGCGTTAAAAAATGCGCGTTCGATGTAAAGCCCAACAATACTTTTCAAAATTCTCTCGCTATGAGTCCAACCGGCCGTCTTTGCATTTCTCGCCCCGCAATTCAGCAACTTCGGTCCCCCGCTGCACTGGCCCTCACGCGAGTCTTAGCGACGGCCAGTGCTGAAGAGCGCGCCGCCGTCGCAACGCTCCTTGTCGGCGCCCTGCGCGATGTGGTGGCAGCGAAATCCCCCAAAGACGCGCCCGCGCCCGCTCGATGAATTCCTCACTCGGCCGCATCTACTCCGTCCCCCTGCTTGGCGCATCGCCCGAAAGCGTGCGAAAGCTGCTTGAGGATGTTCGGAGTTTGCAGGCAGCGCGGCGCTCGCAGCACGGCCCGTCCCGCACCAGTCTGCAGAAACGATTTGTAAAGGATGGCATGGTTGTCTTGACTACCGGCTACCCCGTATCGCGCGCCGCCGGCACCCGCGTTGCCGCCCCTGTCACTGCCAATGGACAGGTATAGAGGGCGCGACAGAATTACCGCGCAAATACGACAGAGCACCAACCTTCGTTTGATAGGACACACGCGAGATGACAGTGACAACAGAGGCAACAATGGCGTTGCCGGAGCACCTGGATGAGAAGACCGAGATGGAGTTGTTGCGCCTTGAGGTCTATGAAGCGATGTGCCGCGTGCGCGACTACCGCGCCGGCAACACGTCGCTTATCGAGGCAGTAATGCTGCTGATGGACGGTGCCCTCGGCGCGACGGAGAACGCTCAGAAGGTCTTGACTGAATGCGGCATGTTGAACGGCGCGGACGGCAGCCTGAACTGGGCCGCCCTGTCCGAACGCAAGGACAGCCGCTGGACGTGGGAACACTGCGTACGAACCT
The DNA here is from genome assembly GCF_014397655.1 of Paraburkholderia sp. UCT31. Lineage (NCBI taxonomy): Bacteria > Pseudomonadati > Pseudomonadota > Betaproteobacteria > Burkholderiales > Burkholderiaceae > Paraburkholderia > Paraburkholderia sp. UCT31. The sequence continues at coordinate 106,411 of NZ_VZQP01000009.1, read as the reverse complement.
TGGTGAAGCAACCGGCAGAGGTCGCCCGTCTGTTGGCCTTGGGCGACGGACAAGGCTGAGCAAAGTCAATCGTGGCGGTCAAAGCGGATGGCGGTTCGGAACGTGCTCCAGCCCGCGTCCAGCACGGACTTCGCCATGCGCGTCTTCGCAAGGGCTGAAGCGTTCACGTTGCCGATAAAGATTGCGCTGCACCAAAGCATTAGAATGGAACCCTCCCAACGATAAGGCAGGCCATTCGATGACCGTAATTGATTTCAAAAGCAAGGCTTTCTGGAAGGAGCTCAACGAGCGCTTCGACTGCATGCGCACTGACATCAATTATGGTGGAATCACACGCCACATGTCGGCCGCAAATCAGACAGCCGGCGATGAAATTACTCTAGACGCCGAAACGGGTCCGGCGGTTAAGGAGCTGTTCCCCCGGTATGGATTTCCGGGGGAGCCAAAGACGTGGGCCGAATTTAGGGCTGTGCACGCCTACATTGAGCGGGTTGAAGAGGCTGTCGACACGTTTCGGATTGGGTTCAGGAATATTCCGCAACACGGAATTGATTTTCTGCGCGATAAATACTCTGACGTTTTCGCTGTTGTGATGGCCATCGTTGAAGGTGACTACGCGAAGGTGGCAGCGATGCATAAAAGGTGCAGGACCTTTCAGAGGCTGGTTCGGGACTACGACGAGCTTGCGGAGCTTCCTGACCCGGAACCGCGAAAATCAGTGCCCTAACGGACGGTAAGTCCGGGCCACATAACCCTCAGAAAGGAACAGCAAATACACGATAAGCTGCCCTCTTGTAGTGCGCCTCGAACTTGCCCGGCGTCACTTGGGTGCGAGCTTCGTGCTTGCGGATTCCCAAAAATTGCCTGCGCCGAAGTAAGAAAACGCCATCGTTGAGAGCGGGACGAAGATAAGTCCGAAGCCGAAAACCCTGCAGCGAGAGCGGACCTGCCATCCACTCCCCGCTGATATTGCCATCCATCGCGGTCATCCCGGGCCTCCGACGATGCACAGCGAGATACGTGGCTGATGGTCGGCGCCCTCCGTGCCATAGACATCCTCCTCACGCCGTCACGGCACGAAGAAATAGCGCGTCAGGTGGAAGAAAATCGGTGCCGCGAAGCAAATGGAGTCTACCCGGTCGAGCATTCCGCCGTGCCCCGCCAGCATGACGCCCCAATCCTTTGCCCCCAGCGAACGCTTGACGCCGGAAAGCACCAGACCGCCGATGAAACCAGCGGCTACCGTTACGAGCGACATCGCGGCCGCCTGCCAGAGACTGAAAGGCGTCAGTCCGTGCAGGACTGCGCCGAGCAGAACCGCCATCGCGCCGCCGCCCAGTAGCCCTTCGACGGTCTTGGACGGGCTGACAGCCGGCGAGAGTTTGTGGCGTCCCCACAATTTTCCGCAGACGTACTGAAAGACGTCGCTCGACTGGACTACAAGGAGGAAGAACAGTAGCAGCGGTCCATTGTTCGAGAAGTAGTTCGGGATTTCCAGCATGAGCAGCGCCGGCGCGTGGCTTAGCCCATAGACGCACACCATCAAGGCCCACTGGATTTTTGCATTGCGCTCGAGGAACTCGGTAGTGTCTTGAGCCAAAGCCCCCGCAGCGGACATCACGAAGAAGGCGTAGACGGGGATGAAAATCGCGAACAGGCCGTACCACCGCATGGCCAGCAAGATGAACTGTGCCGGCAGCGCGACGTAAAACGCAAGGAGCAAGGAGGAGTAATCGGCCGCCTTGGTCGGCGTCAGCGTAATGAACTCCCGGAACGCGAAGAAGGATATCAGCGCGAACAGTCCCACAGTGGCATATGGGCCGGCCCCGATGGCGACCGTTGCCACTGCGACCATGGCCCACCATGCAAAGATGCGCTGGTTCAGATTCAGGATGGTGGAATTCCCCACGCCGAATTTCAGTCGCAGCACCTGGCCGATACCCGTCGAGACGGCCAGCAATATCGCGATACCGTTTATGGTCGCCCAGAAAATATGTGGCACGGCTCAGGCTCCTTGCAGTGTGTGCACGGCCTCACGGGCGCGTGCGAGAAACTGTTTCTTGTCTTCGCCCGAGCGCCGCTCGAGCGGCTCTCCGAATCCGACGCGGCAGATGACCGGGATGGGCACCAACTTCCCGCGCGGCATAACCCGGTTCAGGTTCGATAGGTACACCGGGACCAGATGGACATCCGGAAATTCCTCTGCGAGCCTGAAGATGCCGCTCTTGAATTCACCGAGCACGTCTGACTCATTGCGCTTTCCTTCCGGAAACAGAATGAGGGACGAGCCTGCCGCGAGCGCGGCGCGAAGAGGTTCCAGCGGGTCACGGTCTTCCTGTCGCTGCCTGTCGACAAACACGACGCGCAGCACCCGTGTCGCGATAAAGCGGCGAAGGGGCGAGGCATCCCAGTAATCGCGCGCGGCGACGGGCCGCACGGTGGCGCGCATCTCGAGCGGCAAGGCCGCAAGGACGGCCAACGTGTCGACGTGACTTGTGTGATTCGCGAAGTAGATGGTTTGGCCGGCTGCCGCTGGCGGAGCGACCCATCGTGGGTATGCACCGACCACGAGCCGAACCACTCCAAGCAACGCCCGCTGAAGGAGGTTACTCATGCGCAACTCCAAGCTTGGTGGCGATGGCGCGCGTTCTCGTCCAGCAAGTAAGCGCGGACCCCACGGTGATGAGCAGAAGCGCGACCTCGAGGCAATAATGGGTGTGGCCTTTGCTGATGAAACTTTCGACGAGCGCCCCGACGCACCCTGTGGTCAGGGCAGCCATTCGGTGCTGCTTTGCCATCGGCCCGAGGAACTCTTGCTCGAAGCCGAGCGCGCCGCCGAAAACCCGAACGTACGCGGTTAATGCGGCGAGTAGCGCGGCGAGCCACCCGATAACGGGCAAGCCGGCTGCATACCCTGTTGCCACAAGAATCAGCGAATCGGCAATGCGGTCCGGAAATTCGTTATAAAGGGCGCCCAGCGGGGACTTCTTGCCGCCCTCGACCGCAACCAGCCCATCAAGGACGTTGCAAAGCAGGCGCATCTGGATGCCGACGATAGCGAGCACTGCGCCAACTCCTGCGCTGGCGAACAGGAGGCCGGCGGCCGCCACCGCCGCGAACGCTACGCTCGCGGTCGATATCTGGTTAGGAGTAACGGCGCTTGTGGCCAGTTGTGAAGCGAGTGCTTGAATCGACCCATTGGAGCGGGAGCTTATTGGTCGCCGGTTCTCGGCCATGGAATGCCCGTTTTCAGATTTACACATCGGCCGCGAGCGCGAAGCCACACACGCGCGGTGGAAATTGATTCGCACAGACGCTGCCCAAGGGCGGCGCGCTGGATGTCCGCCCGGCTGAGCGTAGGCCGGCTAGAAGGCAGTCAGGAGCGGGAGCGCATCTCCGCCGCATCTGCCTTGGGCGACTTAAACAGTCGGCAACGCCTTGGACTTAAGCCAGCAACTGGCGGTAGTCTTTCAGCAACCGGTATTCTTCTTCGGTCAACGTGGCCTGCAACTTTTGGTTGAGCACGGAGAATTTAGCGCGCTCCCGCTTTGTCTTGGCCCAGGTGGTCTGGCGACGCGGTGACGTGCGATTCGACTCGCCCGCCAGTACCGTGGTATCGCGCCGCGTCATCGAAGCAGCGGTTTCCAGACGCTCGAAGGAAGCTCGCAGTTCTCCTAGCGTCGCGCCTGCAAGTGCGCCCACGCTAACTGCCATCGGCCACGTCATCTGCTTTCCTGTCCAGCAGGAAAGATGCGCAAGCTGGCACGCGACTGCCGCCGAGACGGGAATGGCCCATAACGGATGCTCGGCCGGCACCGCCGTATTGCCCGCAACAAAATGCAATAGCACCCCCGTCACGAAGCGCGCAGGTGCGTCGGCGAACCGCGATTCGTCGGCAAGGCCCGGGTCGATGGTCGGTGCCGGCGCACCAACAGCCCGCTTCACCCGGTATCGGGCGAGATACTTGTCCAGGTCGCGGCTCAACGGCACCAGTGCAGCCAGGAGGTGATGCGACGGGGCGCAAGGCGGGGCGTTTTCCCGCTCGTCGGGCTGCGGTCGCCCCTTCAAGGGCACAACACCAGTCAAACGCTCGTTGCGAACACCCGCTCGGTACGCAAGGCGTCGCGCGCGTGCATGCTCCTTGCGATGACGTGCAGCATTCAGGGCTTTGCCGAACAACGCGCGCTCGGTACGAATCGCCTGCTTGGCAACCCGACTGATGTCTCGCAGCGTATCGAGCGAAACCAGCTGATTGTCTTTCATGGAAAGGAGACCTCGTGGCGCAGATGTGTTTTTTGTAAACTCACGCTTATTGTAAAGGTCCAGCATGTGTGTGGTCAATGGAACGCCGGCGGCGCGGGTTCGATTCCACGACAACACTGGACTCTCGCCTTCACACAAAATTGAGCTTTACAGCAGGCTGGCACACACCCTTTTTGCAGCCTTCACATGAGCCGCTAATCGCTGGTATCATCGATAACGAACGGCGCCGCACCCCATAATAGACGGCCGGACGTCGCCCCAAAAAAATGGAACCGCCGACATGCTGCTCGATATCCAAGTGTATTACGCCAAACTGGCGAACAACGAAGCCCTGTCCAACGAGGAGCTAACCGCGCTTCTGAAGGAGTTGGCGCATTTCCGTCAGGCCACCGCGTACCTCGCCTCCTGCCAGGCCGCGACGGCTGAAAGCCTGCCCGCTTCGACAAGCAAGACGGCGCGCGGGCGCCATGTCGACCTGTGTGCGAATGCCGTGAAGTTGCTGAAGGTCGACTCCTCGCCAATTCGATATACGCAGAATCTGGAGGCCGCTCAAGAGCGGTGCGAAAAGGTCGTCGCAGACTGGTCTCTCGCGCACCGGTCCGAAGCCCTGAGTACCAAAGCTTCCAGGCGATAGCCGTCTGGACCGTTTGTTCGGGTTGGGCGCGAATACAGCTTCTCAATGTAAAGGACCGATACGAATGCCATTTTCCGAGTTGCTGGACGAGTACCTGAAATTGCGCGATACCTGGCCAGCCGAGCCGTCGAGGCGGGGCACCGACAAGGCTCCTTACACCCGCATGGCGGAACTTCGGGCGCTGATGGACTCCGCTGTCGGCGGGCTGGCAGGCGCGCCGCCGACCGAACACCTGCAATCGTCGGCGGCCCCTCTGCCTGTCCTGACGAAGGCGCACATCTGGTCGTTGTGGGCCGGCACGGGCGCGGGCGTCGTGGGACAGGAAAGTTTTCTGGCATTCTGCACGGCACTGGTCTCGGCGGCGCTCGAACACGCTGCGGCGGGTCCTGTTCAGTCGCCCCCGTCCTTAGGTCCGGTCGTGCGCCGAATGTTCGAGTTGTACCAGCAGGATGCGCCAGCAGTGGATTCCAGCTGGCGGCGCGCGTGCGAGAGCGTTCTCAGCGAACTCGAATACGGCCGCGCGTAGCAGGTCGGCCTCGCCCACCGGGCGCCCGCGTCCACGCCTCAAATCCGCCTCGACTGGCGCGTCTCGCACCGCGCCGGTCATGGGCTATTTCAGCCGTACCGAACCATTGACCGTCACCGTCACCGACGTTGTGCCGGGTTCGACCTGAGCAGCGGTCCGGGTGGCCTCACTCATCCTGGCCATCGCCATCACGGGTCGCGGAACGAAGCCGGAGTCCGAATTGACCGAAATCTCCTTGATATCGTAGCTCGAGTATCCGAGGGATTTGGCGACCAGGCTTGCCTGCGCCTTGAAGTTCGCGGACGCCTGCGTCATTGCCTTCGACGCTGCCGTAGCCGCCTCCTGCTCTGAGAGCGAATACGCGACATTCGACACGAGCAGGCCCGAGCTCAGGCGCGTGAGCACCTGGCTGAACGCGTCGAAGTCGTGCGACTCGACGCTCAGGTCCCCGTGGACGCGATAACCGGTTACCTTCTGCTTCTGGTCGTACGTCGGGAAGCTCCGGAAACTGCCCGTTTTCGCCGTCACGCCGTGCACATCACGGGCGAGGGTCAATCCTTCCTTTAGCGCCCGATTAACCTCTTCTGTTGCCGCTGCCACCGTAGATGCCGAAGCCTCGGCATACAAATCCGCACGGGCCGTGTCCTGTGGAACGTCGACAGTAGCACGCGCATTGAAATTGGCGATGGGTCCTTCGGCCGTTTCGGCATTTGCAACGCCAGCCAATGCCATCAAGGCCACGAAAAGAGAAACTGGAGTAAATTTCATCGAGTAATTTGTAGGGGGAAATTCCCGTTGTTTGGGACTCAAGGTTCTTCCGCTGAACCTTTCTCTCCCTTATAGCTAGCCGGAGAACCGGCAACCGCCGCAGCGCCATGGCCAGACGCATACGGGATTGAAAAAACGAACGGGAACCGGGAGTCGAAACAGATTTCGTATGCGCTTTTACTTTCGCCGGCGGGTCGGCGCTGATTTACGGCCTCTGCGGAGTGTGCAACTATTCATCTCTGCTCACGCCTGCAAACGAGCTGCGGCCGCGCCGCGCGGATTAGATACCGTCGCTACCTTACGGTGAGGATACTGTGGCCTGGAAATTCTGGAAGACAGAGAAGCGCGCTGCTGCCCCGACGCCCAACTGGCCGACCGACACGCACGAAGCGCTGCGGCTCCTGCTAGGCATGCTCATGCGCGCCGACAGCCCGCCGTTTTCGACGTGGAATGCCCCCGGCATCGTATTCGCACCGCGCGTTGATACCACTGCTCAGAGTGCCGCAAAAGGCTATCAACTGGCGCTCTGGTTCTGGCTTTTCGCCGAAAAACACGGGGGAACGGCGGCAAAAATGACGCGCGACTCGTTTTGCCTGCTCGCCGCCGACGCACAGCCGGCGCTAGGGGACGTTCTAGATAACCTGGTCGAGCTGGAGAACAGGCTCGTTCACTCGTTCGAGGCCACGCAAGGCGAGCAGCGCAACGTCAAACGGAATGGGCAGTCGCTGGAACTGCCTATGGAGCTTTTTGTGGCGAAAGGCTTCTTAAGGCAGGCGCCCGAGTCCCCATATTTTGGGCAAGACAATGCCGACCTCGAGGGAAACGACTTTAAACTCGCGGACTGCCTGCGTCACGCCTCGGAGCAGGCTCTCGCGGTTTTCAGACCCATGATTGACGTCGTGGCGTTCGACCCCCAATCACTGCCGAGCTGGAAGTGGAGCGCTCAGCCCGGCGCACGCGAACGGCATCTGCAGCGACGCTACAACAATCCACTCTTTCCGCTGCATCGTAGGATGGTCACGTCCAACGATGTTTACGAAGCCCGTCTATCCGACGCCCAGACACTTACGGACATTCGGCAGGAACTTGCCGAGATAGCCCGCGAGTTCTCTGAAAAGGCTGCGCTGCCCTCGGACTGGCACCCTTTTCTCAACAACTTTCGGGAGCGCCTGGACCAACTTGAGGACCGTCGCATTGTAGCGGGCGGGCAGAGCGCGGCGCTCGCGGCCGCAATCGCCGAACTACGCGGCAACATCGTGGCAGTGTGGCGTTCGGCCATCGAGAAAAGCAAGAACCGGCGTAGCCTTGCGGCCCTTGAACAGGCGGAAGCACTCCGCGCGGAACGACATGCTGCGCTGCATGCCTCCGAGTGGACGTCTCAGCTGCTAAGTCGCACTTCGCTCATACCTCCCGAAGAAGTGGTCGCCGCCCTTCTGAGCGAGCCTCCTGCCGAACTCGAAAAGGCGGTGACCACCCTTCAGGCGAATCCCCAACTTCATGACACGCTCGCGAACTGCCGGTCGGCAGGCCTGCGGCTTGTGGCAGAAGCCCGGGCGGCCGGTCACCCGCTCGCAGATATCGACGAGAAGCTGCGCATCCTGGGCGGCGCGCCCGGGCAGGTCCCTGCCTGACCCCTTCAACTTCGTCATTCCGCGACAGGGCTGGCCTAGAATAGCTTCGGGAAACGCAATCGAAGGGGTCCTTATGCGCACCGATTTCCCCTCAACGGAAAACTGGCTTGATGCGACGGCCGAACGGTGCGCACGCAGCCTTGTAATTACCGAACAGGCCCAGAAAACAATGCTGCGAGAAATTCTCGCCGACGCCCTCTCGCAATTCCCTCAAGCCGCCCTGGACAATGAGTTCATGACCGATGCTCACGCGTACGAAGCGCTCACGAGACGCAACAGCATGTCCGAAAAGGCGTGGGCGCTGTGGCGAGCGGCTGTGAAACTGAGCCGGAATCCTGATGCCCGCGTTCAACGGGGTTATAAAGCGCCAGTTGATTCGCGTCGCCTGCTGTTGCTTGAGGCCAGCCTCGCGTGGTATGAGGCGGCCAGTGGCACGACATTGAACGAGCCGGTGAGGCTCGAGCTCTCCCGTGGACGTCCTCGGGACATGGTCGTTAGCGCAGTCGAAATTTTCACATCTCCCGATGAGTTGGATGGCCGGGCGCAATTAACAGCGCGGGTGTACAGGCCTCCGAAAACCTCCTCCTGCCAGTTGTATTCCCCAGGAGACCAACTCTTCCCTCTCGACTGGTCCGACCTGCCCGCAAGCGCGCTTGTCGACAGAGCAAATGGGCACGTCTAGCGCAAGCGTGGGTGCGGATATTGCGGACTAAAATGTACGTATCCGGTTCAGCGCGCCATCCCCGTGAAACGCGCCGCCATCCCGGAACCACCAGTTCGCGTTCGTCGACGCGCTTCTCGTGTGCATTTGCATCGTGGAGGTGAAAGTGTTCGTTTCTTACCTCATTGACCCGTTGGCGCGCACCATCCAGAAAGTCAGAGACGGATTCGACAACGCGGCGAGCCTTATCGGGACAGACAGCCTCGACTGCGAGACGCTCTGGAGCACGCCGGCTGACCCGGACTCTTCGGTCGAGGTGTTTGCCGCCGAGGACGGAGTTCTCGACGAACCGTGGTCGCGGGCGTTCTTTCGTCTCCGGCTCACCCATGACGGCACAAACTTGGAGAAGATTTTCGCGGGCAAAGCGGTCCTCGCCGCTTTCGGAATAGTGCCCGACGACCTCGCCCGACAAGTCGCAACGCCCACGGCTGTTGAAAGCGGAGTGGAGTTTCTCGCTGAAAGCGCCGCCATCGAAGGGCTCGCGGAACATTCCGGCGCGACGGAGCGCCGCGTCGTCCATTGGAGCGAGCATGCCGCTTTTGCCACGGGAAAAGCCCCTGCGCGGCGCACAAGCCGGCGGGAAGAGCATCCGTCCGGGACGGGTACGAGAAACGCAAAATGAAGCCCGCGTCCCTGATAAGGGATGCGGGCGAATGATGCATGGCTTACAAGTAGCCTGCAGACGGGCGCAGAGTGCTTCTTCTTTCCGACATGAGGCGCCAGGCGTTTGCGACAATGGGAGCCGCATACGTAGTCATGTGCAAGTACTCTTCCGCGTCGTATCCATAGCGGCGCGCTACCACCTCAAGCTCTTCCGGGCAGATGCTTACAGCGTCAGGTAAAGCTTCGGTAGCGCCTTTGTAGTCATAGGCGACGCCGTTGACCTCAACCCATGCGTGAATGAAGTCGGCCGGCGTGTACTTGACGATTGCGGGCAGGCCCTGCGCGGTGAAATGCGCGTGGAGTGCAGCCGCCATGCCCCAACAGCCGCCTTCTTCGAAGTAACAGTCCACCCGTGCTGCCTCAACTGCCGCCACCATGGCGCGGGTGAACGCCTGACTGTCGAGGGCGTTCATCCTCGCGAACAGCTTCGAACGCGTGCGAGTTCCTCATGCTGCACAAGCACCAGGTCGCCGGTCCAGCTTTCTCCGATAGCGTCGACGTAGCCCTTCTTGTTGCCCTGCTCTGCCGCGTGGACAATTTCGAGTGCATTGAGCTTTGCGTCGGATGCTTCGGACGACCACAGTACGCCGGTGTCGTCGGTAATGGCGATGAATGGAGCTTTGGTCATTGGTTTTCTCCTTGATGTGCGCTCTGCGGGGTTACCTTCTGTGCTACCAACTCGACGTGCGGTGTACACACCGAGCAAATCGGGGTGTTTCCGCTATCCACCGGCCAATTGCAGATTGCACAAAGCGGCGCACCGTCAAGCGTCGAGCGTTTTGACGTTTCCTGAACAAATTTCATTCCTGGTTTCTCCATGTGGGGGCCTAACACCGTCTAGATAAAAGCCGCGCGAGAGCGTTCACCTGTGAGCCTTCCCTGATTGCGGTATCCATCTGAGTGGTTATGCGACTCTCAACATCTTGCTGACTGCGCTGTGCTCGATAAGGATGCCCCGGTCCGTCGCGCGCGCCCAGGAGCTTGCTACACTTTCGAGGCGCGGCACGCCGCCGCTATCCGCGTACACGTCGAGGAAATAATGAAGAAAGAGGACTTCCCGGCACTCGAGTGCCCAAGCTGCAACAAAGCAACGCCGCCGCGAAGCGTGAACCAGGACGATTCGGTCACGTACACCTGCGTCGGAAAAAACCACGAGGCAACCCACGGTCAGCCCGAGACCTGGCGCATCGCGGAGGACGGGACGTTCCTGCAACGGACCGAGTCCCGCCGTTACGAGCGCACCTGATTACGCCATCATTGCAAACGGCGGCTCCTTTACCGAGCCGCCGTTTTCTTTTGGCTCAATGGCGATTGAGGCTCCTTGCGCAACTGGAGGCTATACCTCGTTTCTCTTCTACGAACCACTCCCACAATGCGCAAGGTGACCTGTCAAGCGATGATAGCAGTCGCACTCACCCTCCTCGCCCCGATGTCGTACGCCTCGGGAACCTATCAGTACCGCGTCCCTTTCATCGGCCTGCGAGGCCCCGGCGCGGGAGCGCAAAGCGCCCCGTCGGCCATCGGCGACGGAATAGCTGTCGACGGAGCGTGTGCGGCAGGTCTCGCGACGACCTGCGATACGCTCAGTGCCTTGACATCCGGTATGAAGGTCGACACAAGCGGTCTCACGACTAGTTGTGTCCCCGGCTATATGGAAGGGGCACGGGCCAAGATTGGAGAAAGCTCCGGCAAGTGGTATTGGGAAGTGACTTCGAGCAACTGGACGAACCAATTTATGGGCATAGGTACGTGGAACGCCGGGATACCCGTGGGCAGGGACGGCAACGGCTGGAGCATTGTAGGCCCCGACTCCGGGACGTGGAAGGAATACCATAACAACTCGCAATCCACGCTGCAATACCTCGGGCCGGCTACCGTCCGCCGCTATATGCTTGATATGGACGCTGGCCAACTAAGCGTGTACGACGGTACAACTCTCGTGGACACTTTCACAGGTGTTTCTGGCCAAATATTCCCGACTAACTCGGGCACGTCCTGTTCCGCCGCGACGTTTAATTTCGGGCAGAGCAATTTTCAATACCCTACGCCGGTCGGATATCACAAGGGAGTGTGGTAAGGCTGGCCCGCAAATCACACCGGCGGCCGATGCATCCAGCTTGTTGAAGGCAAAGCAACCTCGTCCGACGCGCGTCTTCGTCAAACCGCGAAGGTGCCGGGAGTACCCCCCTGCCGAGCGCCGAGGACTTCAATGAGGGGTCGGGCCGCTTCGTCGAGCGCGCCGCTGGCCAACACTTCGACGTCGAAGCATTCGGTCCTCTGATGTAAGCGCGAAGCGCCCATGCAAGCACAAAGCGCCACACGTCGACAATTCGGCTTTCGCCATTTCAGCCGCCTGCGCAGGCGAGCGATGAAGTGCCGCGTGCCTAACGCAGCGGCATGGCCGCCAGCGCGCGCTCCTCACAAGCCCTCAAGAACTGCTAGGACAGGTGGAAACCGGCCATTTAAAAGGCGGTTCTACAGGTACAGCGCGACTTGTTCGTGCAACCCTTTACCACCCCTTTTTTCAAGGACCAGCATGACCACGAAATCGGACCTCATCGAGCGCGTCGCCGCCCGTACCGGCGCAACGAAGGTCGAGACCGCTCGAGCCTTCGACGCCCTTGTCGAGGTCGTGACCGAATCGCTCGCCGCAAACGAATCCGTCTCGTTGACGGGCCTCGGCGCATTCGCCGTGAAACATCGCGCGGCGCGCGAAGCACGCAACCCGCGCACGGGCGAGACCGTGAAGGTCGACGCAAGCCGTTCGGCACGCTTCTCCGTGAGCTCGACGCTCAAGAAAGCCCTCAACTAAACGGGCCTTCACACGCCCGGCTCCGGCCGGGCGCGTACTCTTCTCGGGAGCTTTGTCGTGGTGTTGGCTCTGTATGTGGTTCCGATATGCACCGCGCTTGCATGGAGCGCCCTGAAGTATGGGCAGCTGCGCCACCAGAGCCGGCGTTCGCAGGCCGACGACGCGCGTGCCTTCGTCGAGGCTCAACTGAAAAGTACCCTCGTCGCGCTGTCTGGCTACGCCCTGCTATGGGAGCACTTGGGGACAGTCGAACCCGACTTCCCTGTCCATCGCCAGCGCCTGTGCGCGGCTCTCTCCGCTGCGCTCGCGCGCGCGACCCCTCCCCTATCGAGTGAGCTGCCAGGATTTGCGCGGACACCGGGTTTTCCAAGCGACGCTTACGATACCGTCGCGGAACTCGTGAGTGTGGTCGGAGACAGCGCGGTCTCAGCGCTGTGGGAGCACGGCTCATACCGCTCGCTCTACGACATCCTGCGCGTTGTGTTTTTTCAGGAGTGGGACCCGGAATATCGCCTGCCAGCAGGTTTGGCCGCCTGAGCTTTACAAAAACAATCGCGACTTGTAAAGTCTCTCACAGCGCGTGCCTCGTGAGCCGTCCCGGGCGCCGTTTGAGTTTGGCGCGGCGATATGCGCTTCATGGCGCATTGAATTATCAGCGCTGTGCGAACATTCGAGGGCATACGGTAAATGCGCGCGAGCGGATTGCCGGGCCGACGTGCGAACCCGGCTTGGACGCTTGCGGGAGGAACAGGGCGCCAAACCGGGTTTGCGCGGGCAAGTAGACTAGTGGGCCGCTGCCGCAAACGACCTTTCGCGGGCGAGCGCCAACGCTTCGCGAACAGTTTTGTCGCGAAAGTTTTCTCTTAGTCGTGCGCCCGCGAGCTTACGAGCGGCCCAGTCGACTGCCTGCAGCTTGCCTGCCGGCCCGAGGACCGCAGAGGTCAGCGCATATGTAATGGTGCCGACGCCGAAGCCGGCTGTATCTTCGAACAGCGTCGAAACCATAGCCGCCAGTTCGTCGTGCGTGTCTCCTTGTGAATTTTGCATGTTTTCCTCCGTTTGCATGCCTTCCATTAGACAGTCTATGTTCCAGATGTGCAAAAAACGCCGTGCAGAAACACCTTTTAACAATTTTTAAATCAGTATTGAGGGAAGAAGGTCAAGAAAATGAGTGAAAAGATAGACACAACGCTCAAAAACAGCCCCGCAGATACGCGACGCTCGAATAAGCCGGTAGTGAACTATGTCAGCCTGCTGCACTGCAAGGTCGGGCAGTCGGCGGTGGTGCTGCCTGTCGACCATCAAAGTCCGCTAGTGTCCAATACGAAGTATGTGCGCACGAGCGTTGTGCTCGCCTACGATACTGTCACCGGCGAGTTCGAAACGTGCAATACACGCTACCAGCCCCGAGCCGCCGCGCATTGAAAGGCGCAAAAAACGCGCCCCCTGAATTCCAGGCCGCGCCTCTAATTGCTCACGCGGCGCGCGCCCAACCGATACCTCTCTAACCCTGGACGCGGTGGTGCCGCTAGACTTCACTACCTTACTGGTGGATGTCGGACGTCATCATCTCGAGGTCCGTCATGCAGTCGTCGAACGACGCCTGCAGGCTCGCCCCGCCTCCGATGGCACCGGTCAGGGTATCGTCGCATCGCCATCTTCCTGCGGTCCAGGACCACGTGAAAACGAAGCGCTTTGCAGTTTGCGTCGAGGGGCGCGCTGCCCCTTCTGAACGAAGTGTGGTCACAGGTAAGTCTCGGTTAGTGCCGCAAGCGGTCAAAGCATCCGCAAGAGCAACGTCCAAAAGGCCGGCGCGGCCATGTAAAGCCAGCAGCCCGCAAGAGTCACACACGCGACCAGAACAGCGGCGCTTGCACAGTCTTTGGCCTTCGCAGCGAGTTCGTTGCGCTCAGGACTGGCCTTGTCGACAATCGCCTCAAGCTCGGAGTTCATCAGCTCGCAGACAAGAACGAGCGCCATCTGACCGACTAGCACGACCTTTGCGCACGCAGAGAGGGGGAGCAACGCGGTAAGCGGCAAGAGCACGGCAAAAACACAGACTTCCTGCCGGAACGCTGCTTCGTCACGCCAGGCCGCGCGTAGTCCCTTTGCGGAAAAGCCAAAGGCGCGGACCAGCCGGTTAGAGGTGAGCCGATTTGAGGGACTTGAAATGGGCATGGCTGTATCGCTTCGAAGGCTGAAGCTCCCTATAGCGCACGCCGTTTATCCGCGCGCGCCAAGGGAATACGGCCGTGGCGATTATCGCGCGCGCTTCTGTACGAGAGCCGCGACGAGCGGCTCGGCCAGCTCTTTGCCCGCGAGCAACTGGAACCACCGGGCAGGGATACCTTCAAACCCATAGATGATGCCCGCGAGTCCGCCTGCAACGGCGGCCGTCGTGTCGGTATCGTGGCCCATCGAGATGGCGCGGCGTACCGTCTCGTCGTAGGACGACGATTTGACAAGGACCTCGTGTGCGCTCGCAAGCGTGTCGATGACATACCCGGTGCCACCCGGCTTTTGATGCGAAAGCGCGGTGAGGAACATGTCAAAGTTCTCACCCTGCTCCAGCGTGAGTTCCTTCAACGTGGCCAGGGCACCCTGCCACGCGCTATCCAGCGGTTCATGCGCGAGCAGGCGGCGCGCCACGAGGCAGAAAAAGCCGCAGGCAAGCTTTGACAACGAGTGAGCGTGGGTAGGAACGGACTGCTCTGCCGCGAGCCGGATAAGCTCCGCGTCGGACCCGGTATGCCACAGCGCGAGAGGCAACACCCGCATCAGCGACCCATTACCGTTGGAGCGAAAATCATCGCTGGCGGCGCGCTCAACCGGAATGCCATCAAGAATTCGGTCAAAGGCACGAGACGTCTGAATGCCGATATCGAATACCTCGCCGTCGACGGCGAGATAGCCGTTTTCAGACCACATAATCATGCGTCGCACGAACGCGGCTTGGTCCATCGACACGGTGTCAGGACTTTCATTGAGCGTCGCCAAAAGGCACAGCGCCTGCGCGCCGTCGTCCGAATACGCATACGGCGGCGCCGATTGATGACTGCGCCCGAATGTCGCCGGCGGCGTCATGTCGATTTCGTTCAACGGGGGCAGGCTCGACGGCTGGTTGAACTCGTACGGCACACCACAAGCGTCCCCGACGAGAAGTCCGTACAGTCCACCACGAATTTTTGATTCAATTGAATGCGTCACGGCTATTTCCCCCGTTCTGTCAGTTAGCAGCAGTGCGCGATGTTACCAGCCACTCGCGGCCCGTGTCGTCGTCGATGAAGACTGTTACCGCCGAATCGTCTAGCGCTTCGACAATGCTCAGCGGCTGATGCTCTCCTGCGACGCGCGCGCCCAGTTCTTCGACCACTCGCAGCAGCACTGGGTTGCTTCGGGCAGAGGCATCACTAGCGTGGCTGCGCAGGACCCACACGCCGTGCGTTATCCGCACGCCCTGAGACACGAGGAATCGCTGATGCTCCCAATCGTCTTCATCCTCCCATGGCGATTCAGCCGGCCATACATCGATGTTCGGATTGCAGGGGTCCAGCTCAAAAATCCGCTTGATTGCCGCCTTCGACAGGAAAAAACCACCAATCTCCGGGCAGATGACATATTTCGTGCTCATCGCTGCTCCCCTCAATTGCCTACGCGGTGGCCCGCGCGCGTCGCCTTTGCGTCGCCCAAGAGAATCATCACGCCGTTTGATTCGACGGGAACATCTACAGTTTTTGTCATATCGAGGTCCTAAAACGGATACACAAAAGCCCCCTCGCTGAGGCAGAGGGGGCTTTCTTCTTCACACATCCATCAGCGTGCGCTTAAGCGACTACGTCAGCCTCTTGCGCCGATTCCTGCGCGACTGCCGGTACAACAGCCGCCGGCTCGGGCACGACGCGACCGCTCGCCCGGTCCTTAAGAAGCATGGCCATCATCGCGCCGACGGCATTGTTGGCGAAGCCGCCCTGCTCGCTGCCACCGCCGAATTGCATCTGCGGCACGATAGGAATGCTGCCCTTGGCAATAGCGTCAGTGAACATGCCCATGACGTCCTGCGTGAGCTGGTAGTCCGCGCCGCCGTACGCCGCGACCTTTGCCTTGGTCGCCCGCGCCGTTGCTTCGCCGATAGCCGTGATTTTTGCGGCCTCGCCCTCGCCTTCGAGCGACGCGCGGTTCTTCTGCGCGGTTGCGTCGACCATCACGCGTTCTGCGTCCTGCTTTGCGAAGGCTAGCGCTGCACGCCCGTCGTTTTCGCGAATGGTGACGGCCATCTCGGAACGGGTGATATCAGTCTGCTGTGCAGCGCGCGCTTCGGCTTCGCGCAGCGTACGTTCCTGCTTGGCAGCACCTTCTTTCAGCTGGTAAGTGGCGACCTGTTCAACTGCAACCTGCCGGTCGCGCAGCTGAGCGAGAATTTCCTCAATCTGCGTATCGCCCTCAGGGCTGCGCGGCGTTCCAATCAGCACCTCCTTCAGCTCCAGACCGTACTTCGAGAAGCGGGTCTGCATCTGAGTAAGGGACTCCGTTTGAATCTCCGCGCGACTCTGCAGGAGTTCGATTAAGGTCCGACCCTGAGCGACATTTTTGAAAAATGACGCAACGAGCGGGTCAAGCGTCTGCTCTACAAGGCGCCGGAAATCGCCAAAACGCTGAATCACTTCCGGTCCCTTGCGGTAGTCCACGTGAACGACTACCGACAAGGGCAGCAAGGGTTCAAACGCATCCTTGGTGATAAGGCTGATTTCACTCAAATTACGGTCGAAGCCGTATTCACCTGTTGTCCCTTGCTTCCAACTCAACATGATGTTGATGGTCGGAATGAATCGGACTGACGCGGCGGCAGTGTTGAGGGGATACTTGCCGGGCATCAGAGGCGTGCGCCACACACCGCGACCGCCTACCTCGACGAGTTCGCCGTGTGTGTACCCGTCGCCAGAAACGTCAGTCTTGTCGGTGCCCGTGGAGGACACCACAACAGCCACTTCCCCCACCGGAACCTCAGTCTTCGCGACCAGCTTCACGGTCGCAAAGAGGCGGTTGATGTAGTAAGCCCCATCCACCAGCACCTGGTGCTGCAGGCCCCGTCGGCCGCCGGCCACGAGGAAACGCTCCGGGTCCTGGAAGCTGTTATGGAACGTGTCGACGTTATCCATATCACTGCCGACCGTGGGGGCGATGATGTCGCCTTGCGGCATCGCAGGGCCGTCGAGCACATAAACCAGCCCGATAAGGTCGTTCGTACTCTTCTTGCGGCCGTCCGCGTCCGTGACCTCAATGGTTTGCGTGCCGTTGATGAGCACCGGGTTGAACGCGTCGCGCTCCTGAAGCGTCGCCTGGTTCTTCTTGAATTCCGTTGCCTCCGCTTCACTCAGGTCAAGAGCGAAGACCCGGTCCTCGGTGATAACTGCGAACAAAGCCAGGTTGATGGCATAGTTGCCGCCACGCAGGACCAACCGCTGCGGACCCTTCTGCCCCCCCTCGACAAGAAAGCTTCGCGCATCCTCGAACTGATGTGCCTTTGCATTGGACGCCAGCGCCTGATGAGCAGGCGCAATCTCGCCATCACGTGAAAAAACGTAGCCGATTTTGTTTTGCGAGATGGTCGTTAGCGGCTCGACGTGCACGCGGTACTGAAACGGCGGGAAGAAGTGCAGGCCGCCACGTTTCAGGTCGGGCTGGTAGCCGGCTTCGCCGTTAAGCGCGATGATGCCGCGCTTGATGGAACCCTTCGCCGACCAACGCTTTTCGACGATACCGACTCGGTTGTTCGGGATGTAGCGGACCACCGAGCTCAGGCGCAGCAGGACCAGAGCGGCCACTACCAGCCCTGCCAGTAGGATATAGCTTGACATTTATGTCCTTATGAAAAGAAGGTCTTCTGCCGCGCGGATAGCTAACGATTGTGCAGCAGATGTAGAAGCGTATTTGCAAAGCCGTCCTTTGTAAAGCTATTGCGTGGTTTTTCAACGTCTTTCGCGCACCCTTCCACACCGCCAAGCCGCGCGTCTGCCGTCCGGACAAATATTTCCTTTACATTTGCACTTGACGACATGCGGAATTTCCTTTACATTAGCGCCCTACGACATTACCGGACCGCACAAGATGGCACGCATTTCGAATACGCTCTCCCGCTGGCACAAAATCCAAACGAACATCCGCGACGTCGCAGCACGCCGGCAAGCGGCACTGCTCGCCGATGTTGAGAGCGAGCACCTCGACATGCAGACGCTGGAAGTGCTCGGCCCGAAGATGCGCGAGAAAGCACAGCGCGCGGTCAGCGAAGGCCTGGCCACAGTGGCGAAGCTGCAATCCGCCCTTTTCACAGTCCGCCGCGCACTCGCTCGTGCAAACGTGGAGTACGGTGTCGCCGACCTCCTGAGCGAAACGGAGCAGGTCAAACAGGAACTGGCGTCGCTTCAGGCTTTGGTGCAGGCAACCGAGGGTGGCCTGCAGTTCGAAACCGCGCAGGAAATCGAAAAGAAGCGGCGTGCGGCTGCGTCGGCAAATAGCGCGTATCACGCCTCGTCGCAACTCGTCACGTTCGTCGACGAGGCCACGGTCGCCCGCCTGCGCACCCGCGTGGAAGAGCTGACGCTGGAGCTGGCGAAGAAGGCAAACGCCGTCTCCGACGCGAACGCTACGAAGCTGAGCATCGAGCTGGACGACGACATCGTCAAGCTGGTGGCGATTTAAGCGGAAGAAGGTGGCGCGTCCGCTGGGGCTCTTCGGAGCCTTCAGTCTGCCCTTGGGCAGATAGCGCGCCGGCGAGGGGTGGCCGACTAAAGACAACGGTCGCTTCGGGGGACACGAGAAGACGCCCAATTGCTGAGGCGGTGGCTCGATAGTCTTTTAATCCCGTCGCAGAACCCTATGTTGCCAGTTGCAGCTTGCTTGATTGCTAGTTGTAATGGCCCCCCCTCGCCTCACCCCGAACAAAGCACGAGCCGCATCCCCTAAGGGCTTGCGGCTTTTTGTCGTGGAACTCTCGTCTGTTCGGGCCATCGCCGGCCCTTGTCGGGCTATCGACCCCTCAGTGCGCGAAGCCTGACCGCGCAGGAACCCCAGATTCGGCCGGTACTGCCCCGGCCGGAACTCCGCTGGGGGGCGCTCACAATGCGAAGTATCACGTTATATCATCGACTTTGATATATGTCACGGCCGGTGATATAGTTTGAAACATGCGCACAGACCAATGGCACTTCCCCCGCCCGGAGCTCGCCTCCGGCTACCTCGAGCTGCTTGAACTCGGGCTGTCTTCAGCACGGACGCTCTTTGCGCGCCGCCGCATGGGCAAGACCGAGTTCCTGCAGAAGGACCTGGCGCCCGCCGCCGAGCGGGCCGGCTATCTGACCGCATACGTCAACCTGTGGGAAGACCGCGACGAACCGGCCGGCGCGTTGGTCGGGGCCCTCTACACCGCACTCGAGCCAGACTGGCTCGCCCGGCTCATGAACAAGGCAAGAAGTCCGCTCAAACGCCTGAAGGCCTCAGGGCGCCTGACAGGTGTGGGGGAAGGCTCGATTGAGGCAGAGCTGACGCCGGAGGAGAAACACTACGTCGGCACCTTGCTTGGGGAGGTCATGCGTGCGCTGGACAAACAGCCCAAGGTCCTGCTCCTGGTCATTGACGAAGCGCAGGTGCTGGCGCGCCTTGAACATGCGAACTTTGCGCACGCATTGCGCGCCGCCCTCGATATCCGAAAGGACAAGCTGAAGGTCGTTTTCGCCGGCAGCTCGGAAAGCACACTTCGCAACATGTTTGGCCGCCCGGCGGAGCCGTTCTATAACTGGGCGGCCCTCGAGCCGTTCCCGCTCCTCGGCCGGGAGTTCGTCGAGTTCATGATTGAGAAGACGAACGCCATCGCGAAAAATCAACTGTCGGTCAAACACGGCATGCTCGCCTTCGAGCGACTGAACCAGACGCCCGAGTTCTTCCGCCGATTCCTGGAGCGCTTTCTGACGTACCCGTTCGATGGCCCGCAAGCCGCCATCGAGTACACGCGTGAGCACGTTTTCCATGACGGGCACTTCGCGCGACACTGGCAGTCGCTCCTCCCCGCCGACCGCGCCATCCTCACCATGATGGCAAACGGGGAGTCAGACTTTCACAGTGCGGCGGCGCGAGAGAAACTCGGCCTCATATTGGGCCTCGACAAGGCGCCCTCCATGAACACACCTGCGCACGCACTACGGCGCCTACAGAACGGCAATCTGGTGACAAAGCTCGCTCTCGGCGAGTACCAGTTCGAAGACGAAGCATTCGGCGAATGGGTCAGGAACCTCGACCTCGAAGCCGGCTCACCAAAATAGTCTCGTTGGAACCTTCACAAAGCTCGCCGTGTGGTCACGGCGGTTGGCAACTGATTCAAAATGGGCGTTCTGCCCAACAAACCTATGCCTATCGACGCTCATATCATCGACCCTCGTAACCTGCGTGACCTCGCTACCGATTTGCTGGACGCTGACGGTAAGCTCAAGGTCGTTCCAAGTTCGTATTTCGCTGCGACGAGCCGTGAGGAACGTGCCGTCTTTTGTGCGAAAAATGCCTTGTATGGCCTGCTGACCAATGAGCTGGTTGCCTTTGTGAAAAGCCTCATCGAAGGTCGGCGCGCTATCGAAATCGGCGCCGGACACGGCGGTCTGGCGGCAGCGCTGGACATTCATGCGACAGACAACTGGATGCAGGCCGAACCGGCAATCCAGGAGCACTACCGCTCGATAGGTGTCTCGACCATTCAGTACGGCAAAAACGTCGAAAAGCTGGATGCGCTCGAGGCTGTCCAACGCTACAAGCCAGAGGTCGTTGTCGCCTCCTGGGTGACGCACAAGTACGACGAGGCGCGCCACGAAGCCGGCGGGAACATGTTTGGCGTGGTCGAAGAAGACATCATCAAAATCTGTGAGACGTACCTGTTCATCGGAAACGACCACGTCCACAAGGACAAGTCCATCTGGGCCTTGCCCCACGTGAAGCTTTATCCATCCTGGCTGTACTCCCGCGCCATGAACGGCTCGCGCGACTTCATCGCCGTCTGGGGGAAAATTCCGGAATCGATGCCGGCACTCTAGGCAGCTCGGTCGCTACACCCCTCAAATGGCGAAAGGGGGTGATATGACAAAGCTTTTTCACGTGGCCGGCCTGAACGAGGCGAACGAGGTCGTAAAGGTGCATTCGATGCACACCAGCTACGATGCGTATCTGCTGCTCGACTCCCTGCTGGAGGTGTACCCAGCCACCCTCTTCCTCGGCCAGAAGACAAAGCCCGGGCCAGCCGACCTTCGGGCCGTTCGCGAGGACTGGTATGCGACCCCGCTCCGAGACCTGCCCGCGTTGACCGTCGTGCGGCGCATACAACGCGTGCTCGCGCTGTCGCGCAGCAAGACCGGTCCTCTCGACTTCACCCATGGCGGTTGGCGTGGTGAAGCTGATTACCTACAGCCTGACGACGCCCCGGCCTCGCTCGGTGCAAGAGTCGCGGTCACCGTGAAAATTGAAACTGGCTCGGACCAAAAGCACCGGGCGCACCTTTGGCTGACCGGTGCGGAAAAACGACGCGCCCGGCTCGCCTATATTCAGGGTCCGTCAGACGCCGGAGTACGCGCTGCCGCGCGAGTGGCCTCCCGCTTTCTGCGCGAGGCCTTGGCTTAGCCCACAGCCGAGAAGAAAAAAGCCCGCCAGGCGGGCTTGGGGCAAATCAGCGCGACTTCCGTCGACGCATGTCGTAAGGCGATTGCCATGCGGGTCTTCGGCGGCGGTCCTCCATAGGCAGAGGCGGTTCCTCGAAAATCGGGCGGGCTGCAATGACTATGTCAAAGCTGGGCGGCGTCATCTCTGAACGGACTTCCAGTCTTGCCATCTCCTCCTCCGTCACGCAAACAATCGGACGGTCAAGCCCGGCTTCCCGCGCACGTCGGATGATTTCCGCTCCGAGCGACGTGCTGCCTGAACCCTCGCAGCCTACTATCAGGATTGCGCCCTCAGGGATGTCTCTCATCTTGTTTCCTTGTGTGTTTTTAGCTGACAAATTCGCCGCTTGACTCTGCCCTGAAGGACGGAGAATGCGCGGCGGTCCGGGTCTCCGCGCGTGGCAGACTTACATCGCGACGATTAGCCGCCGTACCAAACAAGACATTGGCGAAGCGCGATAGCCTTCAGTTTCTCGACGTAGTGGGGTTCGACCTTGCCACCGTCTTCGGCGTAAATGCGCGTGCAAATCGCCTGAACGTCATTCAGCAACTTTACGACGGCTTCGCCAACGCACGAGTTCCCTTCCTCGCTCGCGAGGGTTGCGTCCAGGTCGCACCAGAAGTCGGCGTCGATACGCTCCCGCACGGCTTTTGGAGGGATTACGCGAAAGTCTTCCAGGTAACCTTCGACGAGGAATGCCAGCACTTCGGCAAACGTCACATCGCCCTCCCAGTACGCTTCGGCCTCGCTGAAAAGATTGTCAGCGGCTTCGCCTACCAAGGTGATAATCGGCTGGTTTTCTTCTATCCCTGGAAGCGAGCGAGCGTCAATTTCGACCTTCAAGGCTTCTTTGTCCGCGCGGATGACGACGACCTGCATGCGTTGTGCGGCAGCTTTGATTCTTGCTTGCGTGTCCATTTGTGTTCCTTCGAGGTGGGCCTCCTTCGTATAGAGACTGTTTGCTAGTTCGCTTTACTGAGGTTTAAAGCGGACAAGTAATGCGCAAGG
The DNA here is from genome assembly GCF_014397655.1 of Paraburkholderia sp. UCT31. NCBI lineage: Bacteria > Pseudomonadati > Pseudomonadota > Betaproteobacteria > Burkholderiales > Burkholderiaceae > Paraburkholderia > Paraburkholderia sp. UCT31. The sequence goes on along the minus strand of NZ_VZQP01000009.1, from coordinate 83,695 downwards.
CATATCCATCTGACGTGACCGATGAGCAATGGGCGCGGGTGGCCCCGGCATTCCAGCGGCAGCGCGGTCGCCCGAGATGCATCAGTGCCCGGGAGCTTCTTAACGCGATTCTTTACGTGATGCGGACCGGCTGCGGCTGGCGGGCACTGCCCCATGATTTCCCCAAATGGCAGACGGTGTTCGCCCAACGTCGACGCTGGACGCGCTCAGGGGTGCTGGCCGCTGCGCACGCGCGGCTACTACCGGCGGGCCACGAGCCTACGGTCGGCATCATCGACTCGACCTTCATCGAAAGCGCTTTCGGCGGCGGCGAGTGTGCGCCATCGGGCTACAAGCGCGCCACCGTCACAGTGTTCATGTGCTTATCAGCAAGCACAGCGCGGTGCTCGCTGCCACGGTGCTGCCGGCCAACCTGCCCGACGCAAAAGGCGCCCGTCTCGTCATCCCGGCCGCGAAGCGCAGCTTCCCCTCCCTGAGAACGGTACTCGGCGACAAGGCGTACCGCCAGAGGCCGCTTTCGGACGACATGGCTGAACACGGCGTTGCTATCGATGCGAGTTCCCCTCCGCTACCGAAGGGCACGATATTCAAACCCTTTCCAACGCGCTGGCGCGTCGAACAGTTCTCTGGCTGGCCAGATGGCGACGGGTGGCGAAGAACTGGTGCTTTACACGTACGGGCTTTGAGGCTGACGTCGCGCGGGTGCTCTTTGCAATTCAGATGAGACGCAGCGCTTTACGTGTTTAAGTAACAATGATAGGCTTGACGCCTTAACAATTACCATCTTAAGTAACAATGATAGGCTTGGAGCCTTAACAATAACCATCTGAAGCATGCTTCGAACCGGCCTCTACAAAATGCCCGCAAGTGGTCAGGAAGAAGACGTGCGCGCCGCACTATCCTGGACGAGATTGTCGGGCGCTTCGCAACACGCAAGCGTCTGGCGCGGGTTCAGCGAAAGCTGCGTGAGGACCCCTCGCTTCTCACGCAGCGCAAACGGCGGGATAGCACGCCGTGCCTTGTCATGTTAGGTAATCCGCACTTCGGTGCGGTGCTCGAACCGCTGATTGTAGCGGCGCGAGCGGCCATGCCCGCCTAACCTCTGACGGCTTAAGGGTCCGTGGTCGGGGCTCAAGACAAGGGTGAGGTTTCATTTAGCAAACAGCCTCTATAGCGCACCTCGACGCACCTAAGCCGTTCGTCGACTGCCTTCCGCGATGGTCTGCGCGGCCGGCCAGTGTTTAGGTTTTTTGCTACACATCTTAGGTCAACCACCCAAGGTCATTAATTATATGAACGTACTCTTCAAAATCGCGCTTTGGCTAGTGACACGCACGCAGGCAGGTGCCTTCGCCATCATGGGTGAAAGCCTGGTTGCAGCATATGTTGTCATGACGATTCTGGTCGTTGCCCTTGTTGGCGGGATGGGTTGGCTAATCGTGGCCTACCTCTCCCTTAAGGGCCTCATCGGATTCGCTATCGGCGTCGTTGTAGCGTTGGCGCTCTCTACTCGCTATACGTAGTAGGTCAACTATTTGGTGCACCCCATGAAAGCACTCCGCTCGAAAGTTTTTCACCACGCCGTCGTCGTCGTCGCTTTGGTTCTCGGCATTTTCAGCGTGGCCACCGGGATGACACTGCTGCAGCTGGTTCCTTCGCAGGAGTCTGCAGTCGCTCATCCGGATTATCCGGTCGCTTTGCTGCTTATCGCTCTCGCCGTAGTTGCGTTGACGCTGGCTGCCAAGCTGGTACTCGACCCGAGGTGCGCTCCACGTAACGCGTCCTAAGGCCCATCACACCCTGATTTCAAGCCTCGCATTCGTGCGAGGCTTTCTTATGCGCGGCCGTTGCACGCAATCCGCTGTGCGACGAACTCAACCGGCCGGTCCTCAACAGGCATCGATGCCGAACTTCCTTGCTGACTGCCCGGTCAACGCGCTTGGGTGAACCCGCGCTGCACTCTTTCGGACGGTGTGGACTAAAGTTTCCTATACGACCCAGGACAACCCTGAGGACAACTTTCATGACCGCTCAAATCAAGACCCTTTCTTCGTACCGCATCAGCAGCAGCCGCGTCGACCTCGACCTGGGTGACGACAGCATTACGGTGGAGCTTGACTCAACCCCGGTTGGTGACCTTCAGTATGCGCGCGTAGGCAACACCCTCGTTCTCGGCTATCTCGAGAACGACGAAGCCGCCGACAACCCGCTGGAGAACATCGGCCAGGGCGCAATCTACTCCAGCCACCGGCATGGCAACACTCATGCCGAAATGCAGGAGGCGCTGGGTCTGGACAACCAGTGGGAAAAGATGTCGCCTAAGGTACAGCAGCGTTCTGCAGAGATGTATCTGGACGCACTGATGGCGGTTCCGTCGTTTGTGAAGAGCTTTTACACAAAGAAGCAAATCACGAAGTCAGAGGTGCGCGATGTGCTGTGGTCGCAGTATCTGGACCCGGTGAAGAGCTATCGCTGGCTCGACGAAGACTTTCCGAACGTACCGGCGGCAGCCCAGGTCGACATCGACGCACTCCATGCGCAGATGCTGAGCACCGGCGAGATTGGCAATCCGTTTCGCGTCAAGCTCGACGTGTATCAGCATTCCGGCACCAGTTACTCGGTATCCGGCGAAGGGATGAATTGCCGGTTTGACACGGCACGCGGTGGCGCGGTGTGGGTTCCGGACAGCTATGCAGCTCGGGCGCTGTGGGAGGCCGCACTTGCGCCGCTAGGAGTAACTTTCGCAACCGCCGACGCAGTGTATGCGTGGGTTGAGGATGCGAATGGCCACTATCCGGGGCCGAACGGAACCAAGCAGAGCTACGTGCTCCAAAAGCCCGGCTTCGTTACGCTGTGTATCGACGGCGTCACGAGCGTCCATGCGACGCACGAGGCTGCGGTCGAAGCCGCCAAGGCTGCGCTCGGGGACCGGTTTGTTCCTGAGCAAGCTTTCGCGGTCGCTCAACCCCTTGCTCGCGAGCGAGCTCGGAGTGCCTGCGAGGTGTACAGCGCCTGGGTCAATGGCGAATGTTACGGCACCGTCATCAAGACCATGACGCTCTCGGGCGAAGCAGGTGAACTCGACGCCACGGAGGATGACTGTAATACCTGCTCCGGCTACATCGGCTCGGACGCGTCCAGAACGCTCGTCCAGGAGATGGAGGCACTCATCAACAAGCTGGAGAGTAAAGAAGTTGCGTAAAACCCTGTAATCATTCACTCCGCCGACAGCGCAAGCTCTCGGCGGTTTTTCTTGCGGGTCCGGATGGCTCCCGGTAATCAGCCGCGCCGGCGGCGCGCGCTCATCAGGCCCAACATCACAAGCAGGCCGAGCGCTACCAGCGCCGAACGACTCCAGCCTGCCGGCAGGTGAAAGAGAGCGCCGTCTGCCGGGGCTGGCCCTAGCATGTCAACCACTGCCGCGCCGAAGAAGCTCGTCGCGAGCAGCGCGCCGCCGCCCATTACCGCGAGCGCACCAACAAGCGCTGCCAGTAACGCCAGGGCAACATACCCGCGTACGAACCATTCGAAAGGCGACGTGCGTTCGCGCTCAGCCGCCGACTGGGTGTCAAGTGTCATATTTTGTATCAATGGTTTGGGTGAAGCGGGCCGCACCGGCGGCGCTGTGTCGCAACGAAGCCTAATTGTAAAGACCGGGCGGGGTTTAAACAAGCCAAAAGTGGCGATTAACCGGATTAAAGCAAACTTTTGTTTATACAAAAACCGTTCGCCGGTGTCCTTTCGCTTTACAATAAGGCTTAACAAAGAATATCACCCACTGCAATGTACGATACCTTACACATCAATCTCTGGGGCGGCTCCAATTTTGGCAAGACCGCCGTCGCCCAGCAGGTCAGCGGCGCGCTGAAGGCTATGCAGCTGCGCGCAGACTACGTGCCTGAATACGCCAAAGATTTGGTTCGCGACAACGTTATCCATCTCTATGACCAGATGGAAATTCTGGCCGAGCAACATCGACGACTAAAGCGCGGGCACGGCCACCTCGAGGTAATCGTCACGGACGCGCCGCTCCTCATGACCTTGTTTCATACCGCTGATGAAGACAAGGCGCCGCTTCGAACGATAATCCTCAATCGCACGGCGAAATGGCGCACGCTCAACTATCTGCTCCAGCGCGATATCACCGACGGCAGTTACGACACCGAAGGCCGCTACGAGGACGTGGCGGGGTCACTCAAGAAACATGCGGGGGTGACGGACATCCTCGCATCCCACGACCCCGCATATCAGCGTGTGAGGACCGACAAGGCGGTTGACCGCATCATTGCCGACGTGCTGGCGGCTCTTCGCGGCACCGTCAAACCGGCCGGCGACCTGGGCGAGTCTGCGTTTCCGGCCCGCGCCATGTGCGAGGCCGAACTCGCCTCACCCTGACTTGCGGCGTCCACGACCCGCGACAGTGGTTGCCCGGAAAATTGCTACACGAGCTACTACCATACCAAGGAGAGGTTAGATGGGCGCGCTGGTTATCATGATGCTGGTATTACTAGGGCTTGTCCTGTATTGGATTCCTACCGCAATTGCATTCAAGCGGGACCATCGCAACAAGGTGGCCATTTTGGCCCTGAACTTCTTCTTGGGGTGGGTGGTGATAGGATGGGTCGGTGCGCTGGTCTGGGCGCTCAAAAACGAGTAAGTACATCTGAAGCCGGAGATAGCTCCGGTTTTGTTTTTGTGACGCGTGCACTTCGAACGTCACAGATTTCACGGCGCATAGCGCCAGCTCCCCACCCCTCCCTTTCCGCGTAGGTCTTTTCCCATCGAGCAATGCCTCGAAAATGCAGACGCCGCATAGGGCCGGTTCCACCCGCCGGCATGAAAAAGCCCCTTAGAACCAGGTTCCAAGGGGCGCTGTTGAAATCACTACGGCAGGCTATTCGGTTTGCGTCGGTCGGTCCACCAGCGACATCAGAACATCGCTGCCCATATGGCCGCCGGGAAGCGCAAACGCCGGGGTGACCGGTGGACGGTGTCGACGGACCACCATCACATGCATGCCATTCGGCAGTTCGACTATCGGCGCCGGGGCTGTCATCTTCGAGTTGCTCATCTGAGGTCCTCTGGGGTTATTGTCCGGGTGAATGCGCTCTTGCTCACGAGCGGGCTTTGCCCTTCAGACGCAGGCCTTTCGAACAACCAAAGCCCTCGCCGTTGATATAGCAGTGGAAAAGCGTCTTCGGCTTGAGAACGCCGCGCTTGTTTCGTACCAGAATATACCCGAATGCGGTGACGCCTCGGACGTTGACGATATCGACCTTCCGGCCGTCCTCGAGTACGTACAACCCCGCCGCCTCGATGAGAACGTCCGTTACGGCGTCCTCGAGCGTCAGCGCGCCGTCATACGCCTCGTCATGGACGTTCTTGCGGATGAAGTCCTTGTGGCTGGCGCGCTCAGCTTCGGTCAGGCCTGCCCAGACTACATGGGACGAAGGGCGCGCGATACTGCCCGAACGGGTTACCTTGATGCCTAAAAGTTGAGTCATTGTATGCCCTGAAAGTGCTGCGGTTGGGTCCAGTGTAGCGAAACGACGCCCGCGCCGCCGGCGGCTCCAAAGAAAACCCCTCGAGCCAGAAACTCAAGGGGCGAATAACGTGTGGCGGTTGCGCCGACGTTGATTAGACCGACGCCGTCAGCCGAACCAAAACCTGCTCGACCGTGAGGTACGAGAAGTCCGGGTACTCGAAGCTCGGAAATAGCAAAGGAATTGCCTCTCGAAAGTCAGGGTCCGTGTCATACACGTCCGCGACCTTGGTTTTGTTCGGGTAGTTGAGCAGCACCTGCTTTGCATCCTGGGTATTCATCATAAGTTCCTCAATAAGACGCGGCGTGCGTCGTCCCTGCGTATAGCGCATGCGCGCAGGTCCTATACTCAAAGTTATCAACCGTAGTTTGTTTTCACCGAGGACAAAAAATGAAGATTCCGAAGGTATTGCTCCAGCAGGGTGAGCTCAACGCTTACAGCGAGGAAGGTCACGCACGCAAGGCAGAGTTTCATAAAGACGGCGCGAAGTTTCTTCGCTCCCTCGCGGCTGAGCTGGAATTGCCGAAAGGCAGTTACGACGTACGTTCCAACCTGGGCGGCATCGCCGTTTCTGGCGAAGTGACCCTGCACCACGAGCGGCTGTACATGTGGATGCAGGAAAGCCTTGGCTCGCGAGGCCGGGTGATTCTCACCTACCGCTCGTGCGAAGGTCGCAAGGACTACTCCGGTGGCCGCAACAACGACGTTTATGTTGCCAATCTGGCGGACCCGGACCGGCTCGAGGAGTTCCTGAGCCGTTGCCGCTCCATCCTCAACCGCGCAGTCGCCTGAGGGAGAGAGAAGTGAGCGAGAATCTCGACCAGAAGGAAGTTCGCAGCAAGGCAGCGCTGACGCAGGATGAGCTGCGCGAGGCCGTCAAGGCCGACGTCAAGCTTAGCCTCACGTGGGTGGTTCGCGGCCTCGAGAAGCTCGACCCGGAGGAGCGGAGCGATGCTTTCGACGTGGACCGCGAGGATATGCAATCCCTGTTCCGCAGCCTTGATTACCGGGGTCCGGCAGAACAAGCGGGGTTTCGTGTCTCGCCGGCCGACCCTGCCGAGGACAAGGGCACAGGCTACTACTGGATGGCCGGCAATGAGCATTCGGGCGGAGCTAGCTCCGATATGCTTTTCGACACGCAGCACGACGCCTGGAAGGACGCGTGCGAGTCCGGCAATATCACGCCGGATGAACGCGATGTCTTCGAATGGTATGCCGTCAGCGAGTGGCTCGCCTTTGAGCTTCAGGAAGAAGGAGAGACGGTTGTGGAGTTGAACAACTGGAACGTCTGGTTGCGCGGCAGCACTGGTCAAATGGTGCACATGGACTCAGTGATTCGCCGGGTGTACAACCGCAAGCTACGCAATATCGAGTGACTTACCGCTTGACTTGATTCAACCCCGGACGCTTGCGCCCGGGGTTTTTCTTTTCGGTAGGGTGCGTCAGGTGGCGCGAGCTGCCAGGGGCGCCAGACCTGCGGCGGCGCGCAAGCGCTGACAGTCTGGGTTTGGCTGGCCGTCGGGCATCCATACAGGAAATTCGCGGCACGGCGTGGGACGGTTATCGTAAATGGCGCAGCCGATACCGGGTCGCCCGATGTCGCCACGCAAAGCGATGCACCGGCCACCGCCTGTCTCCGTGCCCTTCATGCACGCCATCACGGGATTGACCTGGCTCACGAGCTCGGACGGAACGGTGCCGCCTGGAGACACATCCATCTCGAAAGCGACGAAGCTCACCCGATAGTGCGAACAGCACACGCCGCACGAGGTACAAGGCCCGTCGTCCGGCATGTCGATAAAGACGCGGCCGTCCTCGGTCTGGTGTTCAATCTGGATGGGGATAAAGGAAGCGGGCTGCCTCGATGTTGCGCTCATTGCGATGTCCTAGGGGAAAGCAAGTCCCGTATAGGCGCGAGGTTTAGCCAAAAAACAAAACAGAATCGGCCCACGAAGGCCGATTCTTCTTTCAGTTACTGCCGCATCCGACAAGGGCGAACTGACTAGCCTGCTTAACGGGCCGGCCCTCCGGGCGGCGGCGCGCCGGGGCCGCCATGGTTGTCCGGGCCGCCGGGCGGACCGTCTGGACGCGGGCCGCCGGGGCCGGGCGCACCTTCTGGCGGAACGCGCAGCTTGTAGCGTTCACCACCCGGTTGGGGACCGCCGGCCGGCGGCTGCATGCCGGGGTGCGCGTCGAGATACTGCTCGCGCATCTCGTGATGCAAGCCCTTGATTCCGTCGTGCTCTTTTTCGAGGCAGACGCGAATCGCGTTCGGGTCCTGGGCGGCGGAGACGCACGCGCGCGAGGCCTTTTTGAGTGCAATTTGAACCGTTTGAGTCGCAAGAACGTGTTGCTTGAACTTGCCGAACTCCTCCGGGCTCTTCGCTGTCTCCGACGGCCACGGGTACATCTGCGCGTTCGGTGCGCCATGGCTCGGCGCCGACGGCGGCGCGTCACCTGCGCAGGCCGAAAGCGGTACTGCCATGACAAGAGCCAATCCTGCAAACTGATATGTTTTCACGTTCTATCACCTCCGGTTCGTTGAGCGTCGCGCGCTTTACATGTCTAGGGACCCTGTCCCCAAAAACGTCCCGGAAAATGCAACAAAATATGTATCCACGCCCCCCGTGGGCGCCTCATGAAAGGGTCGCCGTCTCTCGCCCAGGAGGTCAAATCGACATTGACATGGCGAGCGGTTTTTCCAATATTGCAAAGAAAAAACGTGCAAACCAGCAGACATGAAAAGGCCCAAAAAAACAGCCGGCGGTGTGACCCGTCGGCTGGAATTATCCGTTACAAATTGATGAAACTGGCTTCGCTGAAGCGCTCCTCGAACCCGGGAACCAGTTCCTCGGGGCCTTTGCTCAAAGGATTGATTCCCTCCGCCACGAGTTCGTACATGCGGTTAGCGAGAGCATGCTCGAACGCCGCAGAGGTGTTCACCTGATGAAGGTTTTGTCGCTTGTAGTCCCTCTTGTCTCGCGGTCCGAGGAGCCGCTCCAGAGCCAGATGGTCCACCGCTTCAGTGATGTCTTCGTCCGTCACCTCGCCACCTTTCTGGCTGAGGATGAGACCCATCACATTGGCATCCGGATAAAGCTCGGACACGGACTCAATCACCATGATGTCTTGTCGCCGCTTCGAGAGACCTGTCAGCACGTGCCGGAGCATGGAGCGAAGCACTTTAGCCTTCTCTTCCTGCGCTGGCGTTCGCGCCTCATAGTCGCCTTCGTCCGGCCACATCCAGGTCTTTGCCAGTTGGCTCGCCTTGTTGAAAATTTCCTGTTCGGTGGGCACGCCCATCATATTTCTCCATAGTGGTCCTACTTGCCTATAGCGATGTGGGCTGGCGAACAGTCGATGAACGCGGCTACGTGCTAACTTATAGCGGGACTTGCTCGAGACTTTGGAGGGCATGCGACTCGCCGCTTAAACTCCCCCGGCCGGCAATATCAACAGACAAGACAATCGATAAGCATGGGAACGACAACTCTGCAATTCGGGCAAGACAAGCATCCACTGTCGGAAGTGGCAAGGAAGGTCGAAGCACTAGTGGATTCGTTTGAGGGCGATGCTGCGCCAACGCACATTAATGATTCCGGGGCGCCCGGCGCATCTACGTCAACCGTTGCGAAGACGGGTTTGGCAAACATCGACACGAGGCTAAATGTGAAGCCATTCGCCTGCACGCCGACCAGCTCGCCACCCATCTCGAGAGCAATCTGTTCGTGTACATGCTTCTGTCGGAAATGCAAGCGATTAACTACGGCGAAAAACACGTAGAAAGCCCATGGTCCGGGGACCTCGCGCTGGAGAAAGTCTTCGAAGGCTGCGTGCGCTGGTCCGCTGTGGAGCCCGGGATTCTGCCGTCAGCGTAGCGTCTGGTTTGATGGAAACGCTCGACGTTGCGCGCTTCTTTCTTTGATACCAACAAAAACGCGCGGCGCCAGATGTGCGCCGCGCGTTTGTTTCTTCTCCCTGCGCAAAGTGGATTCCTCCCCACCTGCAGACCGCTCGCGGGCTCACCACGAGACTATCGTCTGCGGCCTGCCTTAGCTTAACAAAAGCGGCTCCCAAAACCTTTACAAACGATTGGGCGCCTGCTGACCGCTGTTATGTCACGGAATCGCGCCGTGCTCTCGCCCGCTAGCTCTCGCAGAAGACCGCAGCACGGAAAAGCGCGGTGTTATCCCGACGGCTATCCGCCTCAGCGGATTCCGGCCACTAGCCTGGTCGGTGCGATTCCGCCCATGTAATTGTTGTTGACGTGTGGCACGCGGGCACGTTTTGCGTCGATTGCCGCATCGGGCACAGCGTCCTCTTCGACCAGATAAAACGCGCCGGGCGTGTGCGCGGCGACCCGCGCCTTCACCGCATCCTCCGCCAGACTCTCGGGAACAACGAGACGATGGGTGCGGCCTTGGGTACAACGCCATTCGACAATCTTGTATGGCGCGCCAAAGAGAGGCGTGACCGAATCTGTAATCGTGAGCGCCGGTGCTGCTGGCAACTTCCGTTTTTGGGGCAAAGTCGTTTCTCTGAAAGGGGAGTTGCGGGCGGCCATTTTCTTTGAAAGGCAGCATGCGCAACAGCTAGTTCACGGATGAAGCTGTCCCGCGACGAATGAAAACGACCCGGCCGGAACCCAGCACCGGGTTGCCCGTTCATCCGGGGGCAACCTTTCCCAAATATCCTTGACGAACAGTGCAAATTGCCGAAAGGCGAAATCCTCCCGCGCTGCCACTGCGTCATCGTGCCCGGTCGCTTCGTCGATACACCGCTCGAGCGGTGAGCGCATAGCAGACTCACCCAGTTTCAGCCCGGTCAGCCGATTGAACTGCGCGACGAATTCAGAGTTCCCGACGGACTCTTTCAGGCAAGCAAGATAGCTGATGGTCATTAGTCGACTCCTTTTCGGACCGATGGGCGATTATAAAGCCGTACCGTCCCCACATCAACCCTTGACATAAGGGACGTACGGCTGCGAAAAAGTCACGAAGCCTCGCGTCGTGACTATAATTGCGTTTTTTCAAACGAGGCTTTGCATGGCAACCAAATCGTACCTCCAACTGCAGCAAGAACTCGTGGCACTGACCGCAAAAGTCGAAGAAGCAAAAGCGGCTGAAATCGCGGCTTTTATCGAGGAAACGAAGCAGAAAATACGCGAATACGGACTTTCTCCAAAGGACCTCGGATTCAAGATGTCTTCGAAGGGTACTGCCAAAGATGCTACCGTTTCGATACCCGCTGCCCCCAAATATCGCAATGCGAAAACGGGTGAGACCTGGAGCGGCCGAGGCCCGCGCCCGCAGTGGTTCCGGGATGCCCTCGAGAAAGGCCAGAAGGCTGAACGGTTTCTTATCGACCAGTGACCTGCTGAGCAACTGGCGGCACCCCTAAACGCTCGCTCCCGCAAACGACTGCTCCAGCCTTTCGATGTCAGCCGGCGTCACACCCTCCGCGCTATTCGTGAAAACAACCTTCTCGGCGCCGTGAGGGAATAGTCCAGGCTCATCGTCCAGCGCCCGCCAGACGATGTCCTCGCCGGCGCCGCGTAACCACGCTTCGATTTCCGTGATGCGCGCAAATCCCCGAGCGATTCGGCCAGTCGTTTCGCTCAAATCCGGTGTGACGGCGATGATGCGGTGCTCGATGTCCACGGGGAAAATCTGCCTGAGTTCGTCAAGCGAGTTGTCATACCTCCATGTCGAGCTGATGACAACGTCGATATCGGGATGGTCGCGAAGAAACTCGACCACCAGCGGCACTTTTGTAAAGGTGCCGCTCTGATAACGATGCAGTACGCCGTCGAAGTCGAGAAAAAGAACTTTGCGCATGACTTGTCGACGCCCTATTGCTTGAATTGCCCGGGGAACGCGCTGCCAGCGTACGGGTCGATATTCTGCTCGGGCACGAAATAGCCCTCGCCCTCCTGGATATCGTCGACCACCTCGATGACCGAAATGCCCAGCGACGTCAGCGTCTGCTTCAGGAAGTCAAGGTGGTCATCGAGCGTCATAAATCCGTACGGGTGATATTGCACGCCGCCGATTAGCTCCCCATCGAGCATTGACAGCAGCGAAATGCGGTAATCGCTGAGCTCACCCTCCTCGCCGAACGGAGCGAGTACCGCTTTCACTCCGCGCGGAGACAATTTACGCTCCGCGAGCGTGGTCTCGATATTGCCTCGCATCGAGACCTCAATATTCGTAAGCAAACCCTGGCGGAAGCCTTGATGAAATGCCATGGGCATGACCACGAGCACTGCATCGTCTTCAAGTCCCAGCATGCGGGCCATGCAGGCGGTCACGTCCGCCGCCCAGTCGCGGCCGCGCGAGAAGAATGCGTCGGATGCCTCTTCGCCTTCCTCGGTCGGTTGGGTGAACTTCAGGGTTTGCTCTGGCTCATCAATGACGCAACCAACGAGGTATCGAAGCTCGCACACGAGCTTCCCATCCTTGTTCTCATCAGCAGGCCATCCGGTCTGTGCCAGGCCGCTCGCGGGAATCTGCGCTTGCTGCACGAGCTTCCCAAAAAGGGCATCGCCGAGATAGGTGACGTGGCTGTAATCCAGATGGGACAGCTCGGCCGGGTGATACAGATAGGGGTTGACCAGCACGCGAGCCGTCGGACCGGCGATGCCCTTCGCGCTAAAGCTCGCGACGAATTCCGCCCAGTCTTGCCCCTCCCCCAAATCGGCTGCAAACGGATGCAGTCCGTTTGACACAGCCGACACCGGCACGACGAAGAGCGAACGCAGTTTGCGCGAACCGTCTTCGTCTGCGACATTCACATGCTGCGAGTTCCATTCCACCCGTTCCGACAGGCCGAGGAACACGTCCTCATCGTCCGCCGATTCGAGCGCGAGGTCGAGGGTTGTGTCCTCTCGTTTATCGAGCATCTCGTCGACCATGTCATCGAGAGTCGCGTCAAGCTTTAGCGATTCGGTCTCGTCGGCGCAATGCAGGAGTGTGTGCGTCAGTTCGACCAGTTTGTACGCCCGGGAAAGGTCCGTCATGCGATAGCCGTGGTTGAGGGTGGAAAAACGCTGTCTGGGAATGGCTGTGAAGGCATTCCGCAGAGGCGGTATAGTTCATCAAATGCCCCGCGCTCTTCTAGTAGAACATCATCGATTGCCGCGATGGCAACCGTGTAATGAGCCTCGAAGAACTCTCCCTGGACGTTATATGCGGCAAGTGCCTGATGAGCGCGTATCTCTGACCGCTGGACATCGCGCGACGGCCAGTCCTTCACCAGCATAAAGTGCCCCAGGACGCCTGCGGTCGCAAGCGAGCGCATCCGCTCGTCGGGCCGTTGGCGAGTCAAGCCCACTTTATAGACCGTTCCTCTATAGACCGGGTTAGTCGCCAGATAGATGAAGCCCCGCTGGCGCGCGAAATGCCCGCTCAGCCCGTCGACAACTGTGGACGCGTAGGCTTCTTCCGCCTCAAAGAAAACGCCCGCAAGGTCAATGCCACGCCGCAGGAGTTCCAGGCTGAAGTCGACAAAAGCTGCGCTGGCGTAATCCGTGTTGGCCAGATAGAGCGTCTGCAGCTTATGCTGCGCCGCCCGGGGCAACGGCTTGTCGTACACGGGTGAGCCTTTACGCCGCACGAAGTTCCCGGGCGCCCGCACACGAAGTGCTGCTCGCCGCGCCGGGGGGCAGCAGAACCAGCCGTTCACCAAGCGCATCCTGCACGGCATCCAGCGTGCAACCCGCGATACGCTGCGCGTCGCCCCTCGCCAGAACGAATGCAAGTCCGCGACGGTAGTAAGCGATGTGCCCGTCCGGGGGGCACCTGTCCACGGGTTCAACAGCAACCGAAAACCCCGTGCGATTGTTCTCTCGTACCGACAGGCGCACCCCGTAATCCTCGATGGTCATGCCGAGCTGGAGCATAAGCAGGCACGTCGCCTGCTGGGTGACTTCAAATTTAGGTGCGTTGAGCATAAAAATTGCCGAGGTTCTTTACAATTATATCGAGCCGACGTGCCCTTTACAATTGCTTCATGTCCAAACGCAAAGTAGCGACGGACTTTAGACTCTGACAGCGAAAAGCACGCAGACAGGCGCGCTAAAAAGGGATAGCTATTGGACAGATGTCCAAAGCAACGATGTCTCTCCTTATTGCGTGCACTCTTTTCGGTGGATGTGCCGAGATGGGCGCGCTTGCTCCGATGAATCCGTCTGGAGCTTCGTCAACGGTGCCAAACCGCGCCGGGACGCCCCTACCCTCAGCCCAGCGTCCGACCTCACCGGCGTCGCTGGCCTCAACGTCAACCCCTACGCAGTTTCGCCTCGTCAAGCCTGAACAGTTCGCGCAGTCGCAGCACCCTCAGAGCGTCGCGTATATGCGTCTCTCGCCGCTAGCGTGGCATCACTGGTCCGTTGAGGTGAACAAGGAGCCCTACCAGCGCTCATCAGCGAAGCAGGAACTGTTCGTCGTTGACTGGGCGCAGGGCACCGCTACCCCAGACTTGGCACGCCTGCGGGAGACACCCGGTACGAATACGGATGAGGGCTGTTCGAAGGAGAGCCGCACAGCAGGATACCGAAAGCGGTACTACAACGTCTGCACGACGGCTTTCGGCGACGGAAAAGGCGCAGTGGATTGGTTAGCGATGGCCGCCGCCGTCGCCAAGGCACCAATCGAGGAGAAGGTGAACGACTATCGAGCCAAGGCAACGCCAAGAACAGTCACCAGCGGGGCGGCCGGCGTGCCGTTGGCAGCGTCTGCGGTCGCGAAGCTGATGGCCGCTCCCCGGGGGTTCGACGACCGCTGCGGGGTAGCGGCCCCGCTCAACGGGCCGGCCGTCGATATGCAGGCGTTTGAGCGCCAAACAGGAGCGCGACTTCGGTGCGAGAAACTCGGCGTGCTCGTCACGCGTGCCGAACTGGCGAAAGCCGGCTGGTCGACGGGCAAAGCGGCCACGGAGCAGGCCAATGAAATGCGCCTCACGTACCTCCCTGTGCACAAACGCTAACTCCGCCTAGCGCAGAGTTTCGTCTGCGCGCACGCGAACAATGGTTTCCTCGCCTTCGGCCACCTCGCCCATGACGCGCGTTGGTGCCAGCCAGATGAGCTTGTGCAGGCTGAACTGCGGCCCATGGGCTTGACTCCTCCAATGGCCGCGTCGCCAGTGAGCCTTGATGTTGCGGTGGTCCGAGACACCGGCGCTCGCCTCGAATTTCGAGCCGACGTACTGCACACGTTGAAACCCAAGGGACAGCAGCTTGGACTCCGCCCGTCGAACCTCCTTGGACGAACGGGTCGACTCCGCCTGCGCCGCGAGTTTTTCAGGGGCGCCCGAAGGCCATCGAAGCTTGACATCATCGCGGTAGGAGGTGATGAAGCAAAGCCCGTTGACAACGACCTTCAGTGCTTCGGCGAACGCCGCGCGATTCTCGCGATGCGCTTCCAGCAAGGCATTTGCAGGCGATAAGTCGGCGTTCGGGTCATTCCGGAGCATCGTCTCACGAGCCCGCTCGAGGTCGCGGATATCATCGTCCAGCGCGCCTTCAATTGCCTCGTTGATAGGCTTGCTGTGGTGCTCCGCGAGGATGCGCAGGTCGTAACACTCGCGCGCGCGTTCGCTCCACGGCGGCGCAGTCCCGGTGTACCGCCCCGTCAAGATGACCCGAAGACCGATTGAAGCGCGCAGGATGAACGCGCCGTCGGCGACGATGTCCGGCCCAAGCGACATTGTCGGCTGCGGCCCGAACGAGATGTAAGCGCGGTCGTGAGGAAAGGTGACGTTGTCCAGAGAAATCTGGCCAAGGTCGGAATGCAGAAACGCCGAAACGAGTTCAGGCGCAAGGTCGTAAATGATGCTGCCGTTTTGCTGCCACTCCCCCAGCGCGAGTCCCGTCATCATCTCCGTTACCACCCGGGTGGTGCCAACGAGCTGCCGCGCGCTTACGCCTTCAGCCGCATATTGCGTGATGATGTGACGGCTCAGGATTTCCTGGGCCGACGACGGCGCGAGCTTTCCGGCGCGCGCCTGCTCTTCGAACTCCGACGTCACGGCCTTCGCAAAGGGCCGCGATGCTCGGTATCGGAACGGAAAGTAAGGGGAGCTATCGGACATGGCGAGATTTTAACCCAGGCGCGCCCGTGGTGGCGCCCCTTGTCCGGCAGTAATGCTATCGTCGAACGTGCTGCTCCCTGGCTACACCAGTGGGCGACCGCCCTTCGCTAACAGCATCGAGGAAACTAAAAATGGAAATTCATGTGGTTGCGCGACCGGAAGCGGGCTATGCGCGAGAAGACCCGTCGGGGGTAGGCGTGGTGGGTGCTTACCGTGATGAAACAGTGGCCCGCAAGGTCAAAACCCTGAGCGGAACCTCCGCAATCATCTCGAAAGTTACCGTCGACCAGGTGCCGCCCGGCTTCTTGCGAGAGGCTCCGGCGTTCGGCATCTCGTTTGAACCGCAAAACGGCAATCCGTCGATGCCGGCAGACTGGCCCGACCACGTCCGCAAGGCATGGGTCTGCCTGCGCGAACACAACAGTTCCATTCCAGATGAGGTGCTTGACCTGATGAAGGACATCCTGCTGGCCTACCCGCAGCCCTGAAGCCGCGAGGAATTATACGAGGGCTGATTGATTAGAAATCCCGCCACGGCACACGTCGGCGGGATTTTTTCGTGCCGCAAGAAAATCAGCCGATGGCGTGGCGCGGCGGATAAGGATGCGCCGGAACGGCGCAAACACCGCGCTGGAGAGGCATCACAGAAGGCCAGGGTATCCCGCGCCGGGCGTGGTCGAGGGAACCGGCACCACAGGAACCGCGCTGAACTCGCAGACGCGCCGTCGAACGATTTGGCGGAGCGTTATGCGCTCGCGGTTATCGGCACCTGCCGGTCGACCATCGCCAGAAGCTCGAAAATTTCCGGCAGAACCGGTTGACCATGGAGCAACTCGCGCTCGTAGACCGCTACCGGCTCGCTCGTCATCGTGCGGACCTTGTTATACGCCTCGTGCACCGAGAAGAAACAGGTGAGTCGAAATCCTGGACCGACCTTCGTGGCAAACGCGTGCCAGTCGCCTTCCAGCGTATGCACCTCCGCTTCTTCCTCGAATTCCCGAACCATTGCCTGAACCGGCGTCTCGCCGGCTTCGACGTGGCCGCCCACGCCGTTCAGCATGCCTGCGAGCGACGCAGGACGGTCTTTCATCAGCAACACCACTTTGGTCATGTCGGGGGACAACATCAGACCAAGGACGTACTCCCCTGAAAATTCTTTCTTTTGAGCTTCCATGCGCTTTCCTGCAAGTAATAATCGGTTCAGGCCGTTTTCTGTTCGTCGTCAGTGCTACTTCGGGTCCACACACGGCCCGCATGCCAGCGCATACCGCTCCGAAGGGTGTAAGTCTGCCAGATACCGAATCCCTGTACCAGAGTAGGCGAAACCGGTCCAGCATGCAGCGGAAACATCAGTCGTTTGACCATTTGTAAAGACGACGGCAGCGCATTAAACCAGATTGAACTATTGAACGCAAGGATTTACAATTTCTCGCAAAGCCAACAATACCGGCGGGTCACTTCTTTCCCGTGGCATCGCCTATCGCATGACGGTCGCTATAGGCTTGTTAAGTCATTTTCAGAATGCGGAGGTTTGATGAGTCGTACCAGAAAAGGGGGCAAAGGCCCGGGCTACGAGTACTGGACAGCGCGTCCGGGCAACCGTTGCGGTGGGACGCTGGGGAAGTCCACAAAAATTGCCACGCATCGCGCAGAACGTCAGGCAAACAAGCGCGAAGTTGGTGCCGAAACGGAAAGCTGGCGGCGTGGTGACGTTGAGCGTCTGTATTAGCCTGCGGCGAAGGCCTACCCTGCGTATCTCTGCCCTTAAAAAGCACAAAAGCCGCCCGAAAGCGGCTTTTGTTGCGTCCGGACCAGCTTAGTTGCTGGAGAAAATGAAGCTGTACGGTGCCGCAGAGCCGTAGCAGTCGACCTGGCGGCCGGCGGTTGCGGAGCTCGCAATCGTCGTGTTCAGGCCGGCGTTCTTCAGGATTGCCGTGCAGATGGACTGCGCGCCCGAGCCGTTCAGCGACAACGTCACGTTGTTCGCTGCGGCGCCAGCGATGGTCCACGAGCCCGTTGCAGCAGCTGCCGGCGGCGTCGGCACGGAGCTCAGGTAGTTGCCAGTCTGGAGGGTGGCGACGTCCGGCGAGAACGTGCCTGCGTTGTCGTTGGCGAACAGCGTGTTCGCGCCCGCGATTTGCTGAGCCTGCGACACCACCGTCGAAGCTGCAGCCTTAGCCGAGCCTTGCGAGAAGGCCGAGCCGCCGTAGTAGAGGGTTGCGAGTGCGAGCAGTGCGACCAGCGCGATGGAGATGATGGTGATAATCAGCGAAAACATTCTGTAAAGCTCCTGATGGGTTGTGAGGTTGCAATTACCAACTCTTTGCAAGCCATGTAGGAGGGGACGACCGCAGAACGGCGTCCTGAATTTATACGGAACGCGAAAAGAAGGAAAATGACAGCGAATCTCGCTCGTTACAATTTGTATCCAAACGCTTACAAAGCGTAATTTGTGCGAACAAAAGAGCCAGAACTGGACGTCCGGGCTGCATCAGCGACCAAGGTAAAAACCGTTGCCGGCGTCTGACCTGCCCCGACTGGCCGGTCGGGGTCAACGGGAAGCAACGTCTTTCGGGGAACTGCCGTGCTGCACAGGGTTGCGAAGAGGCAGGCGGTCGACCCTTCATGGTGCGTGAAGGTCACGATGAGACTCCCGCTCGCGCCCTTTCCTCGGTCACATGCTCTGACGCAATGTTCCCGCATGCCGCTAATCCTTCAGCAGCTCCACCCACCACCAGCGGTTCTTCGTCGCGCCGGCCACCTTCATCTGCACCGCCATCGTCTGCTTGCCGCGAATCCAATCAAGCAACTTGCGCTCGATATTGAGCTTCGTGACGGCCGAATCCCAGTGCCCCTCATCGATGCCCAGCACGATTTTCGTGGCGACGGAGCTAATCAGGCTTTCCGGGACGTTTTTTGGCGACTGGTTTGCGGCCCAGAGCGCTAGACCAAACTTCCGCGCCTCTCGAGCGATGACGCCAATGATGCCATCACCTCCGTCATTGTCGTTTGCACTAACATAAACGCCCAATTCATCGAGGACCACTACAGTTCTCACCTTGTCCGTCTGCCCTGCCTGAACCGCTGCATAGAACTGCTCCTGCAGAAGGAAGAACACCATCATTTTCTTATCTTCTGAGTTCAGGGCCTTCAGGTTGTAGCGCCATACGCGTTTGCTTTCGTCGAACGGCGGCGGCATGCTCTTGAAGAGGCCCGATGCCTGCAGATTTTCCAGACGCTCGACGACTGACTTCAACACCTCCGGGGAGTTGTAGTTCCGAATCATTTCGAACTCGCGCCCCGTCGTCACCCCGTTGACGTACGCAGTGAATGCCTCGATGGCATTCGCCTTCGCTTCCTCGAGGTCTTCGGCCAGCTCGGCCTGCATGCCTTCGTAGCGCTGCATCTTGATGGACTCGAGCAGCTTCTTCTGACGGGCCTGCGCAGTCTTGTAGACCTGGTTGAGCGCGCGCACCGCCTTCTGGTCGGAGCCCAGATACCGCTCCTCGAAAATTCGGTCCGCATACGCAAGCACATCGGCCACTGTCGGATAGGTTCGCGGCTTGTAGGCCGGCTTCCAACGGGTTAGCTCTCCCTTGTATTTGTCGGGTGTCGTGTACCAAAGCTTACGCGCGCCATCCCATCGCGCGCCGTTCTTGCTCGCCTCGTCTTTCTCGGCGAAGGGCACTTCCAGATACAGGCGGTTGTCGGCGCCAGCGGAAATCAGGCGCGAGTCGTACTCGTTCATGCCCCACGTTCTGCTGTCGTCCGGGTCGAAGCCATGCTCGGCGAAGACGTCCAGAAGCAGCTTGCGCAGGACGGCTTCCTGTTTCGAGCCAAGGCTGGTGACGGAAGCCTGGTTCACCGTGCGGATGAAGTTGCGGATGCACTTGTTCACCCCCCCAAAGTGGACGTCAGGATTAACGCGAAGCGGGTTCAAGCCCCAAGGCGTCTGCTCTGAGAACAGCACCTCGCTCGCATCAGGTACGTCGATGTCGCCGTGGACGTCATAGACGAGAAAGCGCACCGGCTGGCCTTCGGTGTCCGCGCGCGCAATCATGCTGCGGAATGTGTGCGACTTTCCCACGCCCGACATCCCGAGAAGGAGCGCGTGGGCGTTGTAGAGCTGCGAGGTGTCCATCACGACCTTCGACAGCCGGCCGTTCTTGGCTTCGAAATAGTCCTTTCCGAGAGGGATTTTCATGCGGGAAACAAGGCTTTTTTGACGAATGAAGCCTTGTATAGGGACACGCTTTATCGGTGCCCGTGAGCACTGAGTAGCCGCCCGCTCGCCGTCGAGTGGCTAC
Organism: Paraburkholderia sp. UCT31; assembly: GCF_014397655.1. Classification (NCBI taxonomy): domain Bacteria; kingdom Pseudomonadati; phylum Pseudomonadota; class Betaproteobacteria; order Burkholderiales; family Burkholderiaceae; genus Paraburkholderia; species Paraburkholderia sp. UCT31. The sequence goes on along the minus strand of NZ_VZQP01000009.1, from coordinate 63,756 downwards.
ACCAGGAAGACACCAACTTTTCTAGAGAGGACTCTATGACTACATCCCTGAATGCAACCGTTCACATCGGCACGCCGGTGCCCCGTCAAATCGTCGACGTTCCCGGCCACGCCGGCTTGCGAATCCACGTGATTGGTGTGGTCGAAGCTGCAAACCCCGCCCAGGAGATGGAGCAAGCCTACTTCGTTGAGCTGAATGGAAACCACGTCGCGCGCGCTGAGCTTTTGGAAGCAGAGAAAGCTGCAGTGCGAGCGCTTCTTGTGGCGCAGTTTCCTCAGCATGCCGCAATCTGACTGATACAACCGGCGCGCCTGCAGTCTGAACGCGCTGAAATAATTAAGCGAGCCCCGATACTCTCGGTGGCTCGCTTTTCTATTCGGTCCGGCGATTGTTGCGCAAGCCAGTTACTCGACGAGCGTGATTTCGATGGTCAGGTCGCCTTGTTCGATGACCTTCGGAATGCCCTTACGCAGCGGCAGGGACTCCTCGAAACCGTTCGTCTTAAGCGACGGTAGCTCGATGGTCATGGTCTGGGAAGCGACATCGGAGGCTGGACCCGTCGTCTGGTCGCCCTCAGTTTGCCCTTCAGCCTCGCAAACAGGCGCGGCCACGGTAAAATTCTGCATTGACAGCAACGTAGATACGTCGACGCGCACATGGGCTACTACGCCATCGCGGGTCTCTTCCAACATCTGCGCATAAATCCGGATTCCGTCCGTAACGGTGTCGGTGGTCCCCGACAATTTGCCGTCGCAATTACCAGCGACGCCGCTAAGGTAACCCATCTCTTTTTCATCCACTATCGTAGCTGGAAGGTCTCCCACATCCAGCAGAGCTTCGTGTTTTGTGCCTTTGCCGGCCGTGGAATGGTCGGTCACCACGAATTTCAGATGGTGAGTCGACGCGCGGAACGCAGTGGGAGTTCCATGAACCGCTTTGGCCTTGCGCAGGGCCGGCGCGGTAACTGTAGACGACTGTGGTTCCTGCTTTTTCAGGTAATCGGCGACCGCGATGCTTGCCGCCAGCGGCGCAGTAGCGATATTGGCAGCGTGAGCAGAAACAGCCAGACAGCACGAGACAGCGAAGACCAGCTTCTTCATAAAGGGGTGCCTTTTCAGGTGTGGGTGAGAAAAACTGGCGCAGTCTACCACGGCCTTTACATAAACAAAACATTTGAAAAGCATCTGTAAACGTAAAGCGGTTCCACGCAGGGTTATCCGCGATACGCGGGGTGCTATACCTCGGAGGACAACTCCATCAGAGACCGCTATGACAAAACAAACAACGAAGAAGCTCAATCACCCTTGGGACCGCGCTGCGTCAAGTGAACTGACGCGTGTAAGCGGCGCTTTCGGCAATCACGAGACGTTGGATACCGGAGTCAACTTCTTCGTGCTGGCCTTAGAAGCGCTTGGTGCCCGCCCGCGTTTCTCCTGCGAAGGTCATCCCACAGGGTTCTACGTCGCTTTCGAAGCACCCTACGAGTTGGCGCTGGAGATTGAAGGTGCCGGTTTCTTTTCTGTCGAAATCGAGGGCCAGAATTACTGGTCCATTCGGAAGACCAAGACTGAGCATGTGTCGGAGGGCTACACGGAAGCCAAAAAAGTCAGGACCTTGCGCTGGGCCGCTGAAGCGTGGGTACGTGTCTTCGGCGAGCGCCTTGCTGGCATTCAATGCGTAAAAGAGGCGGCTTAGACCGGTTTTAATCATTTCAACGCCCGCGTCTCGCGGGCGTTTTTTCTTTGAAGGCCGAGTTGGTGCCCTGAACTCCTCCCGCACCATTTCTGGCCTTTTGGCGGGCGCTGCCTCTATCGGCGCACGCCGTCGTGCCAGTTTCGACGGTCATCATGGTGCTCCCAACGGGGGTCCCTGTAATTGTGATACTCGAGCACAGGCTCACCGTAATACAGGCCGGGGCCAAAAACCACCGGGGCGGTCTCATAGACAACTCCCCCCTGCTGGTAGACGACAGTTGGGGGCGCCTGATAAACCATCGGGGGCGGCTGGTCAAGCATCGGCGGTGGAGGGGGCGCGCCGTAAGCCGCGCTCGGAACGGCGACGTACACACCGACTGAATCGTGTGCCGCTGCAAGCCCCGAAACAAGCGCGAAAGCCACGCCCGACAGCACACACCACAAACTCTTACTCTTTACCATGTCGACTCCTTTACGCGCGGTCAAAGCCGCGTGGTCTGGGTGAACCTCGCCTTTGCCTTTGGCCAGCGGCGCGAGAAAACCGCAGGGCCCTGAGGGCCAAACCACCCTTGCGTGCCGCAGTCGCAACGTGGTGTTTCGGCAGCCCTATCCTTAGTGAAGCGAGAAACGCCTTTGAGCGCAGAGAGACTCCGCTTTCCTTGTGCAAGTTCGCCGAGCTTCGTTGACGCTATACTTCGCGGCATCAAGCCAGACAAAGGAACTCAACGTGGCAACACTTTCGAAGTTGAAAGCGGACCAAGTCCTATTCACCGTAACCCGCTCGAAGATGGGCAACACGACGATATCGACGACAACCGTGCATCCGGTGCGCGTTGTCTCGGTTCACGATGGTTACGTGATAGCGTCATGGAACGGGAATAAGGAGCGTAAATACTATGAAGGCGATGTCGCAAAGTGGCGGGTCTGTGAACCCGTGCTTATTCGTTCGCGGCTGACAGCACGTCTTGCGACGAAAGCAGAAATCGCAGAGATGAAAGCAAAGCAGCAGAAAACGAACCACCCCTAATTTGTAAAGCCCCACGAAACTGCGGGGCTTTTCTTTGCACCGGGCTCCAGCAGCGCGAAGCGGTAAAACCGGGGTGCAGCCGGCAGGTCGGGAAACCGGAATTGGAACATCAAACTAGTTCGAAATTCCGCTTCTGAAGCGCCGGCCCCGCACGCCTCCCCGAGTGGCCCTGCGATGACCGCGCAGATAGTGTCGGTGTCGCCGCCGTGGTAAAGACAGTTCCCACCCGAAGTGGGCTTGCAAGAGCAGCCCGACTCAATACTCGCAAAGTCTGACACCGGAAGCGAGCAACAAAACGTTTGACTTGACCTGCAACCAAATCCCGCAATAAGACGGAGGGGAGTCCACCGCCGAGTAATCTCGGCCCCCTCCCCGCCTCTATTTCGGCTGTGTGAAGCACCGTCCATTTGTAGAGCGGAGTCGTATTCGCGCCACACCTTTTGATAGGTGTGGCGCATTAGTCGTCGATTTTCGTTGCAACGCAACCGGCGTCGCCCTTACATTTCCGTGGTAGCTGTATAAAATAACAGTTGACAGGGTAATCGCAGCGTACGCAGTGCTAACCGAGAGGAATTTCGATGGCCACGGCTGCTCACATCCGATTTGCGAAAGACGAGTCCGGCAGGATAACCGCCGCGAACGATACATTCGCGGTTACCCGCTCGGCTTTTCACTGCCTTGCCTGCAACGAACCCTTGGTACTGCGTAGAGGTCGGGGGAACGCGGGGCCGTACTTCATCCACGCGCAGGCGGCGGAGTGCCGGCTGGGGCCGCAACTCGCGTTGCGCGCGGCCGCGCTCACGGTTTTGACCGACAGCCGGTTCATCAAAACGCCGTCCCTTCCAAGAGTGAGTGCGGGCGCGTCACAAAGGAGACCGCCGACCGGCTGTGCGCTGGAACAATGGGCGGTCAGCGTAGCAGACCACGTCGTCGAACAGGTTCCCGTCGACTTCGTCGCGGAGACGCTTGCGGGGCAGCTCATCATCCAGATATCGATTCCGGGTCTTTTGGATACACAAATCCGCGACAAAATCCGTGCGCTTGAGCTGCCTGCGCTGGAGGTCGTCCTCGCGAAGCCCGCCACTATTCACGGTATGGCCGACCTAAAAGAGCTCCTGCTGCACTCCATCACCAACAAACGATGGCTTTTCCACCCCGCCATGTCAGACGGGCGCGCGTTGCTTGAAAAGAAGCTCAACTGGCCGGCGCCACAGCGTACCGCCGCGCTTCGCCAGACTGCCGCGAGCGCGACAAAACACATCGGGCCGTCCACCTGGAGCCCGGCGCACGTCTTCGCAGACAACGCGTTGTACTGTCAACTGGTGCTAGGCGATAAAATTGAGTATCTCGAAGCAAAGATGGGAATGCGATGTGACCGCTGGCCCGACTATGTTGACGTCTCGGTAAAGGGTGAGCGGTCTTTCGGTTGCGACCGTCGCGTGTGGCAAGCGGACGTTTTCAGCAGATTCGTGCTGCGAACCGAGGCTTTTACAGCCGCGATGGTGGTGGATTGGCTTGCGGAGCGGTACCCCGGCGAGCGACCCTTCCCGAATTCCGACAAGGTAGCGGTGTACTACTACCTCCAGGAACTGGTAGACCGAGAGTTCATTGCGCAGGGTCGCGCTCAGGCCTACCGCGTTACGCATCAGAATCCTCTCGATACGCTCGCGAGTTTTGCATGGAACTCGACTTGCCGGTTGTCCGCGAGTCAACTGCGCTCGCTGTCAGCACGTGCCGGCCTGCGTATTCCCATTGATTTTGTGCAGGAGCTGCTCGACTCATTCAACGATGTGCATCCTGCCGGCACCGTAGAAAGCTTTGTAAAGATGCTTGCCTACCGACTGCACGCGCCGCCGCGCTGCGTCCTCACCTTACTCTGTGACGCGCAACTCGTCGTCGAAAACCGAAACGTCCAGACAGTGGCGCAAGCCAGCCTGTTCTAGCCCGCCGGCGTCTTTCGACCTCAGCCAACCAAGGAAAAGCCCGCCGGTGACGGCGGGCTTTAAATCAGTTACTTGAGAAGGTGTGCAACCGGCTCAATCCTTCTGAGCCGCATCCGAAACCTGCTTGAGCGCGGTGGCAAGGCGCTCAGCGAGCGCGAAGTCCTCATCGCTCAAGCGCGAGTCGCGGCACCCTCCCAGCAGCTCCTGCCATGTGCAGCCAGCGGGAAGGTCATGGTAGGCCTCCTGCAAGGCGTCATACGGCAACTCAGTCAGCGTCTCCTGTGGGAGAAACCGGGCAGCCAGCGCGAGAGAGTTTTGCGCAGCGTCCGAAATACCCTGGTCGTACAGCGCCGATTGCAGGTCGGGGTGCGCCAGCACCTTCGCCAGGCTCTCAACTGCCAACAGCGCTTCGGCCAACGGAGTGCCTTCTTTCGAATACGTTTTCATTGTTTTTTGTCCTTGCTGTAATGGTTAAAGAGGCACCGCATCGCGGTAATCTGCGGGGCGCTGCTTGCATTCCTGATAGACGTAGGTCATCGGGTTTTTACCCCGCTCGCCTCGGTCCTTGCTGACCGCTTCGACAAATCGCGCAAGGTTAGGCGAGGCTGCGTTGTCCGCCGGCGTTACTTCACGGACGAGCTCGTAATACGAGTCACCGCTGCGAAGCAGTTTCGCGGGTTCTACGCCATACGCGATGATGACGAGGTGCCCGTGCTCGAGCGCCGGCATTTCGTCACGGTTACCTGCGTACTCGTAGATGTCTCGACGCGTGGCCGCTACTTCGAATCCAAGACTTGCGGCCGTGCCGCTCGAATAGAAATCGAAGACGGCCTCGACCGGAAGCTCATAGTCAGCCGGATAGACGTCATTTTCCGCCGGAGTTACAAGCATCTTTTCTACGAGATACGCCAGCGCTGTCGCCAGTACGGAGGGGTCCGTGACAAAACGGCCCTTCGCGTCCCTGCCCGAGCGCCCACCTGCCTGCAGGATGCAGAACGGCTTGGCGTCGAACCAGAGCGTGCTGACCTGGGTGATGCGATAGCTGTCACCGCTGCTGTAAAACACCTGTCGTTCGATGAGGCGCTTTTCTTCCCTTATCGCTTCCGCCACGCTGTTGTCGAGGAACCCCGAGAGTTCGGGAAACCACTCGTCCGGAATGTGCCAGATTTCTTCAGCCGTCTCTTTTGCGAGCTTGTAGACGTCGGAAAGACGGATAAAGCCCGGATGTGCGTTGCCTGCAATGCTGCTGATGTCCATGTTGATTTCCTCTAAAAACGGATGGGCCTGGTCCGTCTAGAGAAAAAATCGGGATGGGCAGCCGCGCGAGGGACCAACCGGCCATGAGCCTTGCGTGGATACCACTGCGCCGGTATCCTGCCCGGCATGAGAGACGAAGACTTCGAAACACTGAGTGCAATGTTGGCCACAGCCCCAGGCGTCGTCGGCGCCAAAATTCTCGAGTTGCTCCACCGAGAAAAGGTCATCCCGACGACGGGTTATGCAAACCTGACCGATGCAACGGTCGACGCCTTGGCCGCAGCGCTCAAAGGCGCGCGCGTCCTTGATGCTGGTAGTGGGACCGGGTACATGGCGCACCGGCTATCCGAGGTGGGTGTGGACGTCTGCGCGTGTGACGTGGTGGACGTCAATGAATCGCGGGAAGTTGAGCCGTCCGCTCACCGATGGAAGCTAGATGTAAGGGGCAACGCCGTAGACCTGCTTCCTGGAGAGTTCGATGCTGTCATTCTCTCGTGGCCCGATATCCACTCCCCCTTTGCCTTCGAGGTCGCGTCCAAACTGAAGTCCGGTCAGAGCCTATGGTATCTGGGCGAGTCAAGAGGCGGCTGCACCGCGTCGGATGACTTTTTCAATTTAATGATGGATGAGCAGCTCTGGCTGCTTGAAACCTGGCTGGGACGGTCGCTGAACGAGGTGTACCGGCCGTACACCGGTATGAAAGACCGGTGGTGGGTGTTTCGACGAATCTGATGCTCAATCGGTGGATTGAGCGGCTAGCCGCTACCACTAATGCGCCCCAGTGCTCCTTCCAAACGTAGAGCCGAAGGCTCGAGGCTTGGTGGGAGGTGAAAGGGCGCCAACTCTACCTCCAGGGGGCGTTGCCTGTTGCTGGATGTATTGCTTCACCACCTCCAGAGGGGCGCCGCCGCAACTCGCCACGAAATAGCTTCGACTCCACAACACCGGTTTCCAGTAGAACTTCGCCAGATGCGCGCCGAACTCCCTGCGCAACAGGCGCGCGGAGACCGTCTTGAGGCTGTTCACCGCCGACGACAAGGCGGTCTTAGGCGGAAGCTCAATCACCAGATGAACGTGGTCGGCCTCGCCATTGAATTCCAGCAGGGTTCCTTCCTTCAAGGCCTGCTTCTCGCAGATAGCCTTGAGGGACTCAAGCATTGCCGCTGTCAGGGCAAGCCCGTCTGTACTTCGTGACTATAACCAAGTGATATTGCAGCGCGTAGGTGCAGTGATACAGCGTCTTGAAGGCTTGTTCACTCACGGGTTTCCCGCTATACTGATTCCGCCCCAATATTAACAACCACACGTGCCGAAACGCAAAGCAACGTTCCGACTCTATCCCAACGCGACCGAGAAAGCCGCGCTGGAAGAGACGCTTTCATTGCATTGTCGCGTTTACAATGCGCTGCTCGAAGAGCACCGCCGGCGGTATGAAGCGGGCGAGACGACGTTCAGTTTCCAGGCGATGTGTAAAGCCTTGACGCTCTGGCGTGAATGCGCGAAAAGCCTTGCGACGCTGAACGCGCAGGGTTTGCAGGTGACGGCCAAGCGCGCCGCGCTTGCCTTTGAGGCATTCTTCCGCCGTGTGAAGAAGGGTGAAACACCCGGCTATCCGCGCTTCAAGTCGTGGAAACGTTTCAGCGGCTTCGGCTTCAAGACGCACGGCGACGGCTGGAAACTGATGCAGGCGCACTGCGCGCTCAAGCGCGGCGGCCGGTGTGCAGGTTACGAATACGGCGCGGTGCGCCTGTCCGGCATCGGCACCGTGTCGATGCGCGGCCGCGCAGGATTCGACGGCGTGCCCAAGACCGCCGAAGTCATGCGCAGGGGCGACAAGTGGTATCTGAGCGTGACGTTCGACGTGACCGAGAACGAAATCCGCCGTCAGGGCGGCCGGGTGTCGACTGCCTTCGACTGGGGCGTCACAACGTTGCTCACGCAGGTCACCGGCGACGCGTTGACCGGTGAGATTGAGAAGGTCGAAAATCCGCGCTGGCTGAAGAAGCAGCTTGGCAAGATTGTCGAACTGCAGCAAGGGACTTCGCGGCTTGAAACCGCCGCGAAGCTCGCATCAGGCAAGGACCGGGGCTTCCCGGTCAATGCCCGGTTGGAGAGGCTGTACCGGCGCCTGCGCGCGGTGCACGGCAAAATCGCGCGGCAGCGGCATGATTTTTACCATAAGCTCACCGCCGCGATGGTCGCGCGCTTCGGCCTTATCGTGACCGAAGAGCTGTCGGTCGCGAACATGAGTCGCGCGCCGAAGCCGAAAAAGAATGAAGACGGAACCTACGCGCCGAATGGCGCGGCGGCGAAGGCCGGCCTGAACCGCAGCATCCAGGATGCGGCGCCTGCCGGACTCATTGCAAAACTTCGATACAAAGCGGCCGATGCCGGGTCGAAGTTCAATCCCATACCCACCAGGAAGGTAAAGCCCTCGCAGCGATGCTGTCTGTGCGGCGCGACTGAGAAGCACGAGCTCTCGGTGCGGCGCTGGACCTGCAAATGCGGCGCGGAGCATGACCGGGACGAGAACGCGGCCCGGACGATGCTGCGTTACGCGTACGAGGGAGACTGGTGGAACCGGAAAGACGGGGCAGGAACTGTCCCCGCTGCAGCGGCGCGCGCCGCGTAAGCGAGAAACTCCTCCCAACCGTAGCGCTTGCGCGAGGCTTGGGTGGAGTAGTTCATCTAGCCTGCCACTACTCGCTCTTTACGAGCTGACCGTGGCTGGTGCCTACGCGGGTCTCTTCTGGGTTTTGAGAGCGGGGAGACTCATGCACGCTCTATGCGGGTACAACGAAAACATCACGCTGCGGCGCCGGACGGGCAACTCACCTCGACAGAACCGCGCGCCGTCTTTACGATTGCGAGCGACGCTTATGGAACGACAGGACGCGCAGACTGGCGCCGACGTAGCCCACAGCTGCGATGACTGCGGCGAGGCAGACTGCTTCCATCAAGGTAATGTGAAGCATTGCAATCCTCCAGCTTGTCAGAGTAGTTCGAACACAATATAGCACAAGTGTCCAGAAAAAAGAGAACTCCGAGCTTTTCAGCCCGGAGTCCGTTAAATTACTGACCCACTACTTGCGACTTCGTTTTGCCGTTGCGCGCGAGACGGAAAAACGAGCCGAAAGCGTAGGCCACGAACGTGCCAACCAAAAGGAGGCACGCGAGATTAGCCGGATTGGAATCCATGCCTTATTCTCCGTTCGTGAGGTCAGCCGTCGCTTTTTTCTTCTTCGCCTTCGGCAGCGCTTTCTTCTCTTCGTGCTTGATACTGCACTCGAAAAGGAACGCCAACGCGCGCAAGAGGAACGAAGCGACACCCAGGAGCACCAGGGTGAACACCGAAACGTGGAGAGGCTCAGTCGGCAACTCGAAATACTTCGCCGCCCAGCCCAACAACGTGTCCGGCATGCCCGGGGCATTGACGACCAGAAGGCCGAAAAGCACCTTTGACATCTTACGCAAGTCGTCTGCAACCCCTTTCCGGGCGTCGCTTGTATCGAGCGTGCTAAACCACTCGATGAGTTTCTTCCAAACGCCCATGATTGGGGTCCTCCCATTTTTTTACAAAAGAAAGGAGAGACCGTGTCCGTTGAACGGGACAAAGACTCTCCCGCCAACGGAAACACTGAGCAAAGGCGCTCGCATGTTTCCTACATGGGTGTAGTCACCAACGGCGACCGCTTTCAGAAAAAAGTTGGGCGCCCGAAAGGGCGCCCATTGCTTGCTTTGCTTTGTTCAAAAAACGTGCATTGCGGGGCAAGCTCGCGGCTCGTTTGTCCGAAACTCGAACGAAGGTCCGACTGTTGTCCAAAAATATAACACTGGCGCGGACGCCGCCTGTCAGGTGTTGACGGCCTCGCTCGAAGCGCCCTGCTCTTGCGCGCACCTCGCCAGCAGCGCTTGCCGGTCCGAAGCCGGCAGCCCAGCCAACAGATGAGCGACAAGATTGGCATCCGGCTCAAGTACCGGCCCGACCCGCATCATGCTGCGCCACACGTGGCGCATGGTGTCTTGATGGAGGAAAGGAAGAGCCTGGGACGGCGGGTCATTTGCGTTGTCATCTTTCACCTGGCGCTCGGTTGGTTCGACCGGCACGATTTTCACGCGTTGGCCGTTGAAGACGAAGACGCCAGCTTCGACAGGCGGATAAATCTTCCAGTAATCCGGCTGCTCCCCCTGCAACGAATTTACAGCCTGAAGCGCGATGTGAACGTCTGTCTGCTCCCACGGCTCCATGCGGCGAGTGCGCACGCTGTGCACCCCCTCGGACATGCGCACGGTCCAGCGAAGGTCGTCAGCCAGCCTGCGCAACAGCTCCAGTTCTTCGCGTTCTTTCTCTTTCAGCAAGGTCGACTCCGGAAATTAAGCCGAGAAGATACCGCGATGGCCCCGTTTTTGTAAAGGGCTAAAAATCTCGGTAGCGCGAAAGGCCCCGGGACATAGATAGTCTTAATCGTAAACCTTAAGTTCTAGGTTTTAGGGTTTTAAGGTCGCTGGCGCGACAGGTTTACGCATCGGCTTTTAAACGGGCGTTCTCTCGCCCGGCCAACAAGGGCTTCCGACGAATGTGCCTGTTTTATCGGCAAAAAAAAATTGCGGCCGTTTAAAGCGACACCCTCCCTTTGCCAAAAAGCCGAGCGGTATCGAGGGCTTTACATTGCCAGCGACGTGGTGCAGACTTCGCTCCCCGAAAGTTCAATTGCGGTTTCTCGACGACCCGATGGCCTTGTTTCCTCTCGTCGCGCGTAAGGCGCTAGACATGTTGTCCTCCTCTTCCAACCGTGTCCTTACCTCGATGCTGAATCGCCTCGTTTTCGTATCCATTCTTGGACTGACCCTTGCCCTTCCGGCCTCCGCTCAGTTCAAGCCGCTTGACCTGTCAAACGTTGAAGTTCCGGAAGACGTCGCGCTCGTGCTGAGCGAGAATTTCGGCGCGCCGCCGGACCTTCATCAGGCCGGCGTGCGATTCGCGCAGGCAAGCGTGGCCGCTGCGCGCAGCGCCCTCGAAACGCACACATACAACGCGGGCCTGGCGCACCTGCAAGCTGAGGCTCAAAGTTGTGTTCTGGCGAAGCTGCAGAGGCTCCGCCCGGAGACAACAGAAGCTGACCTCTCCGCGCTTACGCACGCGCTTTATGCAGAACGCGCGCTGTTCGACGGCATGGTCGCGGCAGACGAACTCGCCAAGGACCAGCCCAACCTGGTGGACTACGACGAGTCAGTCGCCTGCAGGGAGGCGGGCGTAGAGGACGCGCTGCCGTACGGCTTCCGCAAAATCAAGCGCGCGGGCAGCTGACCCCCGCGAGCTGACCATTTTTTGACAAAGAAAAAGCCTGCCAGAGAAATCTGGACAGGCTTTTGAATCAGGGCGCTGAGGTCCTAAGGTTTATCGATGAGACTCGCGATAACTGCGACGTCCTGCGGGTCATGCAATACAGCCACATGCGTGCCGACCAGCTTGACGACATGCGCGGCGCTTTGCTCGATGGCAGGCTCCAGCTGACTTTCGCGACTGATGGTGCCATCGCTCGCGTTCAGGTCATCAGCAACCGTGGTGACGTACACGAGTGTGTGCGGCGCCTTCAGCTTGTCCTTCCACATGGCCTGAAGCGTGTCGCTGCCCGGCGTCAAATCATGCCAGCTCGCCGCCGGGTGGGGTGCAAGATACGTCCCCCACGGCGCCGCCCAGTTGCCGTCAAAGGGCGTCGCGATGGTCACGAAGTTGTCGACCGTCAGCGCATCTTCGACTGTTTTGACGATGTGCCATGCCACCAGACCGCCGAGGCTATGCGCGACGACGCGGATGTGGCTGATGCCATTTTCCCGTGCGAGCTTGACGATGTCATACGCGAGGCGCTGACCGCTGTATGCGACCGGATTGCCGGATGCGTAGTACACGAACCAGGCTTGCTGGCGCGTATGGTCAAGCCTGCCCGCAATATCCAGAAAGTCGCGCGGGGACGCGTTGGCGCCGTGAACAAACACGACGACCTCCTTGTCCCGGCTGACCGGCTCGCTCAGAAATACGCCGTAATTGGCGAATGCTGGCGCGTCAGTCATGCCGGCGTTTGCAACGGCCGGACTGAAACGCGTGTCATGCGCAACATCAACGACTTCAGCTGCGAAAACAGACTGCGTGAAAGCAAGAAGAATGACGAGTGCCCATTTCATATCGATACTCCAAAAAGTGTGTGGTCCTAGCCCGTCTAGGAACCGGCACCGAAGCTGGAGTACTGAAATGGCAAACCGTCGGACGTCTCTTCTCCATCCAAGGGATATCGGCAAGAAAACTGAAGACTTTAGGGCGAGCGGCGCCGGTGTATTGCGGCGCGCTCCTGAAGGTCGCTTGCTACACCTCCGAAGAAAAGGGGACACCGCCACATGAATTACCTCTTGCCGCAGTTCGAGGTCTGGGAGTTGCCCGGCGGTCCGGCGCGCGGACTGCGCATCACGACTGACTGCGTGGTGCCGTTCGCATCTTCGGCTTTACTCAAAGTTTCGGTCGACGCTACCGGCGTGGTGACGTTCGAAGACAGCGGTTCCGGCGACACGCTCGGCCTGGCTGAGCCGCTCGATGCGAGCGCTCTCGAGGTATTCGCGGTTTGCGCTGCGCTCTACCAACCCGTCTTGCTCTCGGAGATGTACCTGCCGCGCGCGCCCGCACAGCCTGAAGTACGGACCTGGCTTGCAATGGTTGCGTAGGGCCCGAGGTAGGTTACCGGGGCCGGGCTCTATACTTGGTTGAGGACTCTCCCTCGGTCTCTCGCGCGTTACGCGCTAAGAAAGGACATATTTAGAATGGCCACAACCGACAACGACGCTCTGTTCAATTACCAGCTCTTGGGCCGCTTACAACAGGACTGTGAGTACTACCTGGGCCACGGTAACCGGGCCAAAAAGCACCTCTGGGCTGGTGATGAAGCTGAGCAAATCGCAAAAATGAAAGAGATTTACGAAGGTCTGCCCGAAAAACCGGAGTGGATTACGCTTGAGAAAATTTCCCAGTACGAAGCAGCAATGATTGTGACCCAGTAGCTGCGCCCTTCTACCCTCCAAGCTCAGGCTTCGGAGGGTTTTCTTTGGCGCTCAAGCGCAGTTTCTCTACACGAGGAATACCCCGACCGCCCTTGACCAATGCCATCCACTCCCTCTCAACTGGAAAACTCCCGAAGCTCCGAGCGTCTCCTGGCGGTGGCGGGCGACGCCGACCTGTCGCAGCGTTCCTCTCACCTTGATTGGTCCGCCGACAAGGTCGTGGCGTCTTTTCTGAAGAGCGACGGGGCCGAGCGGTTCAGCAACTACCCCGCTGCGCCGGCCCCAACCTCGTCCACTCCGTTCTATCGCCTTGACGACGCTAGCGAGGTGGCAAACCCTGAACTGGCGAACCTTAAGCAGACGACCGTGGAACTCGTCCGGGCAGGCTTCATTGACCAGAAAGATATCGATGGGTTGTCCGCACGCCTGCAAGATACCCACGAGGTGACGCCGGCCGACAAGCGGCACGAGGAAGCGGCGCAGGCGACCACAACCTCGGCGCACAACGCGTTGACCGCAGCTGAGGCAAAAGTTCATGCAACGTTGACCATCTCCGGCTACGTGGACGTCGCCCGGGCTATCAACATGAATGAAGAACAGACCTCAGAGATTGCGGCCGACGCGCTTGGCGAGAAAGGAGCGTTGAAAGCGGCCTTTCTGCACGAACTCGGACACGCAACGCTACCCGCCGACAAGCTCATGAAGGAGGTCTTCGACTCCGTGAAGGAAAGCGGGCAACACCTCCCCGCTGCGGAGGCCGCTCGCCTCCGCGCAGCAACGGAGCCGCACTCCCGCGCCGATGACCTCAGCACCCTCGTCAAAGAGATGTATGCGGACGCGTTCTCCACATCCGCAACGTACGTCGTCAGCGGTACGAAAGACGCGGAAAAGGTAATTGGCGCGTTTCAGGATGCACGCGCCCGCGAATACGGCCAGACTCTCAGCGCGGTTCATGCCGAGCATGGCAGTGACACCTTTGTCGAGAACCACCACACGACAGAGATGCTCAATATCCTCGACCAGAAATTCAAGAGCGGGGAGGCCCAGAAAGCGATTGATTCGGGCCACGCCCATGAAATGCTCATCGATGTCGTGGCCAAGGGCTATGTGCGGGAGTATGAGAACACCCGGTTCAGTGACCTGAACGTCCACCATATCGAGAACGGAAAGCTCGAGTCCGGATTACCTCAAGGCGTCACCCGGGAGCAGGTCCTGCTGGAGGACGCTCGGCACCCTATGGCAGGGCCGGAAATGAGTGCGATGACCGTGCTGGTGCCGACGGAAACCGTAAAGGGCATGGACGGCAAGGGTGTGCAATTCGCCAGTCCCGAACAGCACGATGGCCTGCGGGTGGTGTACCCCGCGCACGCAACGGAAAACATTCCCGGCTTCAGCCTCGTCTCGCCCGGCGGTCTGAACTTCACAGTTGAGGACAAGGCCTCGCACGCGACTCTCGAAGCATTTCAGGGAAGCTCGGGCGTGGCCCGCTATCTCGACATTCATACCCTCGCGAAGGCGGACATCGGTGAGAGTCGCCCCGGCGGCGATACACCGGCCGCCGACCGAGGCTCCGACAAAGGGGCGGAGCGCCGCGAGGAATCGGCAGACGCGCACGCGCGGGAAGCGAAGTCGGCGGCCCGCGAGCAAGCGGCAATGGAGCCCAGCATGTGATGGCTCGGGACTTGGTCCCTGCCGGCAAACCTGGCGGGAGGACCAGCAGTAGTCGAATCGGCAAGATACGATGACACTATCCTGTCGACGATTGCAAAAAAGAAACTATACTGTCTACTTCAACGAAAGCATAGTATCATTAATGCGTTAAACGACAGGATAGTGTCATGTCCACCCCTGCCAGTATCGGGACCGCGATTCGCGCCGCCCGCGAGCAAAAGCATATGTCCGCGCGAGAGCTGCTGGAGCGCACCGGGCTGAGCCACGTGACCCTCCGAGAGCTCGAGAACGGTCTCGGCAACTCGAGGCTGTCAACTTTGCTCGCCGTATGCGATGCGCTCGGGTTAGAGGTCGTCCTGACGCCTCGCGAAGTTTCGGGCCTCATCGAAGGCGACGACTCGCAACGGCCGACTGAGCTGTCCGAACTTCTTCAGAAAACACGCGCCGAGGGGCTGAATTACGCTGACTCGCGTCGCAAACGGGATACTCCGAAGTGAGCACTGTCCGGTCCTTGCGCATCAAGATGGGCGCCGTCGATGTTGGTTCGCTCTTCGCCCTCGATGACGGGCGCGTCTATTTCCGATTCGACGACGCCTACGCAATGAGGGCTGACGCCGAGCGTCCGGTGCTCTCGCAGTCCTACGAGGCGAGTTCGCCCGAGGCGACGCGCCGCCAGTTGCTTGACATAGCGCTGGCCGCCAATCGTGGCAACGGGCGCGGCGCCCTGCCACCCTTCTTCGAAAATCTGTTGCCGGAGGGGCGGCTGCGCAAGCATCTGGTCGAGCTGTCCGGTGTGGACCCGGCCGACAGCCTCGGCCTGCTGGCCTATTGCGGCCTGGACCTGCCGGGCAACGTCCAGGCGATTTCAGAAGAACTCTCCACCCCGGAGCTGGGCCGTCTGCTTGGGCAAGGCCAGGATAGCTTCGAGATGAGTTCGGGCCAGCTTCCAACGCCGCAGGGAGAGTCCATCTCAGGCGTTCAGCCCAAGGTGGCGCTGGTGCGCGACGCGGGTGGCCGATACGTGATGCGCTCAAAAAATGGCGATGGCCATTTTATCGGGAAGCTGCCGACCGGCGACTACCTGCAGCTTCCTGAGGTCGAGCACGCGTCGTTGAGTCTTGCGCGCGCCGCCGGGGTGACCACCTGCGAGCACGAGTTGCTACCGCTTACCGCCATCGCGGACCGCCTGCCGTTTGAGCTGCGCTCGGACGCGAGCAAGTTTCTTCTGGTTCACCGGTTCGACCGGGATGCCGACTCCGCTAACGGCCGGCGCCACGCCGAGGACTTCGCGCAGGTGACGTCGACCCAGCCCGAGGAAAAGTATTCGCTCAGCTATGCCGAGGTGGGCGCGGCCCTCCTCGCGCGCTCCGCACGCCGCGAAGCCGACGTTTATGAACTCGTGCGTCGCATCACTGTGAACGAGCTCCTCGGCAATCCGGACGCGCACCTGAAGAACTACGGGTTTCTCTACCCAACGCCGCGCACGGCTGTCCTCTCCCCGGCTTATGACATCGTCGCCTACAGCGCGTACATGCGCTACAAGGGTCATGGCCTCGCGCTCGTGCCGGGTGAGCATAAGCACCGACTGCTGCGTCCCATCGTCCTGCGAATTTGGGCAAATCTCTGGGGCCTGCCAGAGCGCACGTTGCAGAACACCGTATCCGAGACACTCGAAGCGGCAATGACTGAATGGCCGAAACTGCTCCCCGACCTTGAGCTTTTGCCTGAGCATCGGGAGCGGTTGTGGGCCTACGTCCAGGAAAGCGCGCTGGGTGCAAAGTGGCTCGAAAAGCGGGCGCGCGCCGCCAGGAGAAAGAGCGCAGAGTGAGTCCGGCTTCTTCTTTCTCGCTCGTTAGGTCAGTCGCCAAACAGGAACAATAATGCTAAAAATCGCTTTCTGTATCACCGCCCTCATGGCTGCGCCCGTAGCTTTCGCTTCTGGCCCGAATCCGCTAAACCCCCGCACCGAATCGGCGGAACCAGGGGTCGTGCTCGAAGGGCCGTGCCCCTCCGGTTCGGTCATGATTGCGATGCGCTATGAGGATGACCTGGACAAGATTCCCGTCCAGTCCTTCGCAGCGCAGCCGCATGTCCAACGGTGCCTCAAGGCCGACGAGAAACTGAACGTCAAGCCGCACGCTCGCGTCCGCCTGGGCCGCGATGCCTCTGGCGAGTTCCCGGTGCTGCGGCTTGAGCGCAGCCCGTCATAGGCCGCGTCTAGACGCTTAGGGCTGTCGCCTGAGACACCTTCATTCGAAATGCGCCACGAGTCATTGACGACCCGCGCGCTTTTGTCTCTCGTAGCGCCGCCTCGCCGCGATTCGCTATAGACGATAGCCATACAGGCTACCAGGCCACTTACGGAGAAGGAAAATTGAAGGTACACATCAAACCGCTTTGGGCCGTCTACGGGCCCGTCGGACATCCTGCCGCCGCAGTGCAGGACACGGGCACCGACAAAGAGGAGCTTGCGCGAAAAATGCATCGTCACCTGTCGCACTACCGCGCGCAGGGACGCATCCCCTCAATGTTTTTCGATGAAAACCTTTCGCTGGAGAAACAGGGATACCATCTGCTGCCAGTCGTGCATGGCGAAATCGACGATGCCCTTATCTGCGGGCTTCCTGTGCCGCGCTGTTACCAGCCGGCAGCGGCAGGCGAACGCGGTCGAAAGATATCGGAGCTCAAGGGCTTGGCACCCAGCTACAACGATTTGAGCAAGATTGAAGTCTGGAAGGAAGGCGAAGTACCCGAAGGTTCATCAGAGCCGTGCGACCACGATTTTGGACTCGAAACGTATGCACTGGCGTTCCGAAACGAATCGGGAAAAGTATTTCAGGAAAACGAAGAATTCGACTACCGCCACGGCGCGTACTTCAACCACATGACCTGCACCCGCTGCGGCGCCGTGCACGCTATGCCGCAAGACGACTGATTTGCAAAGCGCCCAATAGCAATCTGGGCGCTTTTTTTCGCTAAGCCTCCTGCGGTTGCGCGCTCCCAAATGCCCCTTCAAAGATGGGCAATAGCTCACAAGCGCGATGCATCAGTTCGTTGCGCACATACGGTGCTGCACCGGGTGCGTACACCCCCAGCAGTCGGGCAAACACCGTCAGGTCCTGCGTAAAGCCCGGGCCGTTGGGGTACTCGTATTGAGCCTCAAGCCATTGAAGCGCATCCGATTCCGTGCACTCTGCACTGATGCGCACGAAGTCCATCAAGTGCCGCGTAGCCCCGCTGGCGGCGACCAGTCGCTCATCATAGATATCCGGAATCGTTTGCTGCAGACAGAGAACGCCTCCTTCCAGCACGGCAAGATACGGATACGGTTTGTCGTCGACGTCAACGTCAGCGGCATTGCCAATGTATTGGGCGAAATATAGGGAGCCTGGGACGAGGCTGCGTGTCGACGCATCGTTCGGGAGGCCCGCGTGAAGTTCAGACGGTTCGTGTGTCATGTCGAAGTCTCCTCAGTCAGTGGCTCTCTTGAAGGAACGCGCTTTAGTCGGGATGTCCAGACTGCTTATGAGTAGCTTTTGGTGCGGGTTTCTTCTTGTCCGCCGCCGGCGGCTGGGCTGGACCCATCTCGCCTTCCAGAATCCACTGTCGCTCTGTGGCTGAAACCGATTTAATGGACAGGGTGCCGGTGCCCCACAAGCCCCTAAAAGAACCGCTGCCACCCGTAACACGCCACGTTCCGGTGTAAAGCGGTGCACTCGAGGGGCCCCGCCCGTCTTTATCGGCCTCCCTCGTGTGCGTGCGCAGGTAAAGGACGTCCTTGGCGCTGCGTGAAATCACAAGGTACCCGTGCGCCCGGTCTTGCACCGTACGACCCACGACAACCTCGTGAAAGCCCCAATCCTGAGCTGTCGCGCCCGCGAGTGCCCCGGGACTGACCACTCTCCCCGACTGCCTTACCAGCGCCACATGTCGCCCGCTTCCGTCGGCGAAATCAAGCTGCGCGACGTCGTTAGGCAAACCTGCCACGGGCTTTTGCCCGTCGATACGCAGCTCCGCCTGAAAGGACTCCGCGCGCGCCGCCGTGCTGGCAGCGGCCGCGCAAGTGCCCGCCACGATAAGTGTCGCGGCGAAAAAAGAGAAGTGACGCATTGGGTCCTTGTCGAAAAAAGGTGTATGCGTCGATATAGGAACCGAATTTTGTGCATGCCAGCGTGGGCGGCCGAGCGCGAGATTGCACCCAACAGCCGCGCCCGGCGTACCGGCGACCTCTGCATCCCGAGCGAGAACCTAAACCCAATTCCGCATAACGAGCGCCTCGCCACGGAGGTAGTACCACGGGGGCTGTCGAAGCGACCAAGTGGTTGACCGTTGAGCTTCCTATACCACTAGGAACCTCCGCAACATTCAAAGGTAGCTCTAGAACTGCTGCCGCGAATATCGACCAGGATGTCCGCAACTCGCGGGCGTCGACAAAGGACAAGACGATGGAATTCGAAACCCAACTGAAGCAGGATTACGCAGCTTACTGCACCAAATGCGAGGAGCAAAAGCGTCAGCCCTTGCCGTACGAGAGCTGGATGCCGATTATGGTGCGGTCAGGACACTCGAATACGCCGAGCACTCCGGAACGCCCCTTCATCGTGCGGGAGTCGCTGCCTTATGCGCCGGCCATTATGGATATGCTTGAGCAACCTGCCCACGATATCTATTTCCGGGGGATGGGCTGCTCGTGGAGCGGGAGAACCGATGAGGCCGTGAAGTACTCGGCCGAAGAGGTGCTCGAAGTTATCGCGACGCTGCAGGCGCGCAACTCAAGCGCCAAGCTCCGGATTGTCAATACCGAGCGGCGCGGACAGATTGGTCGCCTGTATCGGCAGACTGTGGAGGACGAAGATGCTAAGGGAACGGCGCGTGGCGATGCGAAGCACAAAGCTCGTGTTGCCGTGTTGAGCGCGTTCGGCGAAGAGTTTTAGGCCACCGGGTCCCCCGCACAACCCAGGGCTGCAGTAGCATGCTCCTGACGAAAAGCCCTTTCTGTGGTCAGGGTGTCCGGCTACTTTGAGGGGAAAATTCGTGATTCAAACTCCGCCCAGTCTCTGGACTGCGCGGAGTTTTCTTTTTCGGGTTCCACTGGGTCGAAGCTCCTCTCAAGCCCACAAAGCGGGTCCAAGCCACCATTGATACACGAAGCTCCACTCGGCCGTGTCCGGCCTCGGTCGGGGGATGGCATCCAGCGGCACGCCTGCGCGCAAAAAAGTACGCTCCGCGTGCGGCGTCAGGACGTCGGCGAGTTCGCCATTGCAGTGCGGACAGCGGTATCGAAAAGTGTACCTGTCCGCGCGCTCCCGCGTGGCAACCTTCTCCGCTTCAGGACAGTGCTCGTTGATGTAGGCAACCGCCGCATTGAGCCAAGCTGGTGCGTCTTTCCGGAACGGCCGGGTTGCAACGGTCCACAGTAGGGGTCGAAGACCGGCGAACGGCGCCGTCACTGAGAACGAAACTGGCAGAAGAACCGGTTCTCCGCAGCTGCAGATTACAGGGTTCTTGACCCGCAGCCGCACATCGACCGTGCCGAGCTTGGTGACAGGTGCCCAATGCAACTGTTTGCCAAGCGCGCCGATGACGAAATCCCGAAGCGGTACCCAATGGCCGACGTGGGGCGCAACGCTCGAGCTGTACTTCTGCGCCGGCGGCGTGACGCGCACCTCGAGCACACCCTCCTCGTCCCTTATCTGGAACGCGGGCACCCTGTCCGTCACGTCATACCGCGCCTTGCGGAAGAGCCAGAGGCCGCGAACACCGGCCTCGCGATACCGCTCCTGGCGTTGGCATGTGTCGGCCCAGGTCTGCGGACTGAGCTGAGCCTCAAATGCGACCCTCGCGCCGCCGTGTATGGCCAACACATCAGCCTTCCACATCGACACGTTCTCGATGCCTCCAACAACCTCGGTGTCGGCGCTCCAGCCGGCATCCCGCGCCGCCAGCACCACCTCATTCTTGATGCGCAGGTGCAGTTCAGTCTCTTCTGCGTTGTAGCAGCCGCCCAACCCGCTCTGGTGATAGAAGTGAGGAAGACCGGAGCGCGAGACCCGGAGTCCAACAATGCCGTCACAACAAGGAAAACGGAGGTGGCGGCGCGCGCGCTGTTCAACGCGCAACGCCTCGAACGCTTCCCGACCGAAGTCAATGGAAAAAATCGCTTCGCCGTTCTCGTCAAGACACTTCAGCGGCATCTACCGACCCAACTGGAAGTTCGCGGACGACCAGTGAACCACAAAGCACGAACCTCTGACTAGAAAACCGACGCAGCCCGGGGCGAAGCGCTTTACGTTGTTAGTGCTATTTGCTAGTATATGGCATATAGCCCACATCCCGTTACCCTCCCCCTCCACCCAACAAGAATCCAACCGGGAACGACCGCAAGATGACGCCGACATACGACGAACTCACCAAGCTGCTCGAGCGCTACCAAAGCGCGGCGCGCGACGTCATGAACTCGGGTGGCAAGCTCGGGGGTGAATCGCTCCTGGCAGTTTGGGGCGATACTCGCCGCGCACTCGAACAGCTGCCGGACGACCTGGACGAAGTCACTCCGGACAGCGACGCCAAGCCTGCAACCGTTGCTTCACGCACGGGGGATTGCAGCCCGCCGCTCGAAGGCAATGGCAAGGAAACTGTTTATAGAGATGCAATCTCGTCGCAGTGTGTGAAGGCTGGACGATTCCGGCCGGCGTGAGGAAAACTCTCGAAGCCATGAAAACACCAATTTTCCATATCAAGAACCTTGTCAGTGGCCGGTTAGTAAAGGACGCCATCACCGGCAAGAGGCTCGAGTTCGCCGACAAAGCCGAGGCAGAAAGCTACGCGCGTTCGATGCAGGCACTGGCGATTAGTCACCCGAAGCCCGCGAAGTTCGTTGTGGTTGAAGCCTGAACCCCTTTACCTTTTCGAGGAACGAAATGACAATCGCCGATGCACTGCACCAGACGAAATTGCTGGACACAGCTGGCCAGCCCCTCGAAGTAGGCGCGATGTACTGCTGCGTGAACGTCCGGATGGACGCTGATGGGCAAGAGTACGACCGCTACGACAACCTCATCCGCTACGCCGGCGGCGCGCGCTACGTGTTCCTTGATGCGGACACTCTGGAAGAGGTCTGGTACGACTTCGACAAGCTCGCACGTCAGGCTGCGCCAATCATCGCTCTTGACGAGGCAGCATGAGCCGAACCCAGCAAGCCTTGGCATGGCTGACAGACCACCCAACGGAGACGCCTTACGCGGCGGCGCTCAGGTTCAAGCTGTCGCCCTCCGTGGTCTATCGCGCGCTTAGCCAGCAGGCGGCTACCAAAGACCGTCGATGCCCGTGCTGTGGGCAAGTGGTGCCCAGCGGCACGGTCGTCCGACCCACAGACGAAGGCGGGCCGAAAGGGGTGTAGGCGGTCGACGCAGGGCCGGTCACCCTCAAGAGAACGTTCATCCCCCTCAAGCTCACGTCGCTCTCGTTCGATTCCCATTGCGTCTTCGGCTTGAACGCCTTTTGACATCGTGCCGGCAGACAGGCTCTTGCCTCATCAAGTCTTCATCGACGGGGCGACAGGCTCGCCCTCCGCGTCCTCCGCCACGGCTTCGTCAGTGACCAAAGCCTTGACAACCTTCAGCGAATGGCATGTAAAGCCACGAAAACGTCCAGAAGCCCCGTATTGTAAAGGCTCGCATGCTATTATAAGAGCACCAACTTAATGCATATCGCCGCCCTGCGACCTTAGATAGCCCCGTGGAAATAAAACTTAGCACCCTCGAAGCCCGCTTGTTGGATAAAGCAGTTACCTCGACAGCCGCGAAATTCGGGCTGAGCGCCACTTACCTGACCCCTGCCGAGAAAGCGGGTTGCCGGCGCCTGGTCAGAAAAGGCTTAATGACCAATGTCATGGACACCTTCTATCAAGCCAACGAGGCCGGCCGGTCTCATGCCCGCAGCATCCGGACACCGGGATAAGCCATCCAGTTCGGTTGCTCGCACGATAGCCGCTTTTATAACCTTCGCCGATGACCAATCACATCAAAGCTTGCGCATTTTGCGACGGGTTACCCGAGCTTGTCCAAACCCCGGACGTCGCCGTCATCACGTGCACAGCTTGCGGGGCTTCGGGACCAACCCGACGCACTGCGGCCGAAGCCATCGCCGGCTGGAATCGACGCTCGCCGGCCATGGTTTCCCGCCTGAGGGAACCGCCGAACTACAGCCCCGAAATCCTCGAACTGGCACGCCAAGCCCTGGAAGCGCAGAGAAGCGACACCCGGACCGACGAAGATATAGCGCGCGATGGCGCCGACTTCATCTGCGCGACCGAGTTAGACATCCAGCCGACGCCGAAAAATCGCGCCGCCATTCCGCCGTTCATTGGCGACCGGCCAGCAACGAGTCCATCGCTGGTCGCCGCGCTCGACATCGACGACTCGCAGCGTCTCGACTGGTTTATCGGGAGCGGCAGAGGTGTTGTCCAGCGTGACGGCAAGTACCGTTTCCACGGATTTATCGAGCAGGGTTATCACGCCACCATCCGCGCGGCCATCGACGCCGCAATGACAGCCGAACGGGCCATGGCACAAGCATCGGAGAAGACCACTTGAACACACCAATCGTTACTGAAATTCACATCGAGCGGTGTAGGGCGTTGCTCGAATTTCTTGAGCAGCAGCTGCAAGCTGACGCGGCCGAGGCGTTGCGCGCGCTCGTTGCTGCGGCTAAGCCTACTCCCGAAACGCCCCTCGAAGCGCCTCAGGACTGGAAACAAGCCGATGGCCTGCTTTACACGGTCCGCGACGGCGCCAACTGGAATGAAATTAGTGTGACTCAGGCGAATGGTAGTCGCGCGACTGCGGCGAGGACGGAGCGAGCAACGGAGCTCCTCGCGATGCTTTCGTCCCACGCCCGAGTCCGTGAGGCCACCTCTCGCCGGCCGGACGCCCATCTCGTTTCCCGCTGTCGGGAACTCATCGAGCTCGCCGAGGCGGGCGAATCGCCACAGGAAGCCATTCGCGCGCTCGCAGCGACCTATGACGCGCGCATCGACGACTCGGAGCGCCGCAAGATGGCCATCTCCCAGACGTATCACGATGCGATGCGGGCGGTGCTCGATGCGTATGACCGCGAAGGTCAGCCTGCCTGTGTGGGCGAGCCGTATGCGCCGCGCTTTGATGAGGAAGCCTTCCAACGGTTGACTGCCAATGGAGAAGTCGCCTGGGCCGATGTTGAAGACCCCGCACAGTGGGTCCGCGACTTGCGCGCGGGCGACGAGTCCTCGTGCTCCGGGCTCCCCGCCGACGCTCCCGAGCGTCAGGCACCGATGTCGCTCACGTGCGTGTGGGAAAACTTCCCTGGCTACCTCATCGACCACTGCGAAGGTGAGGTCATCAGCGAAGAGTTTCTTCAGCACGCACTGGCTGCGATGCTCAAGAACGAGCAATACGCACCCCGTGGGACGCTCACGCGCGATGCGTCCGCTGCTGCCCGTGCCTCGTTGGAGGACGCCGCTGCACTCGACGACCCGCTGTCCGCAAGCGAGGTCGAAACCGATGCGATGCGAGACGCGTTCGAGGAGTCCGCTTTCTATTTCAACGGCGAATCGCCGGTTCGCCGCATCGAAGACTGGGCGGTGTGGCGAGATGCATGGAAGGCCGCCCGCCGGAGCACGCGGGTAGAACCGATTGGTTACATCGACCGCCGAGAGATTCCGCGTCTATCGAATTACAAGGCAACAATTTGGCCGGGCGTCAACGAAATTGATGCAGTGCCCGTGTACCTAAAGCCCTGCTCCGTG
Source organism: Paraburkholderia sp. UCT31 (assembly GCF_014397655.1). Lineage (NCBI taxonomy): Bacteria > Pseudomonadati > Pseudomonadota > Betaproteobacteria > Burkholderiales > Burkholderiaceae > Paraburkholderia > Paraburkholderia sp. UCT31. The sequence continues at coordinate 39,333 of NZ_VZQP01000009.1, read as the reverse complement.
CCGGCCAGCTCAACGGGCGCGCGCTTCTCGCCCGCACAGGTGAACGCCGGTGTTGCAGCCCTGTACCTCGGCGTGCACGACGGCCTGGACGAGCAAGCTCTCGTCAAAGCTATCGCTGGCGATATGCGCGAAACAGAGGGGACTGCTACGCCGCAAGCCCGCTGCTGATAACCAGGAAAAGCCCGTTGAAGCGAACGTTGGTCGCAACAAGGGGCTTTCGGATTCAGGCTCGACGGGGCTGATAGCCGCTCCCTGCGAGGGGCTGCGAAGATGGCAGCATCGCGTTCCTTCTCCCTATCGTACGCGGTCACCGTGGTCACAACAGATGGCTCTCCTGACGCGCTACGCCGTGCCGCCCCGCCCTGCCTGGTCAGCCGTCGATAACCATCTCGTCGACGAGCCTCAAGAGCACCGCCCGGACAAATTGAGCACCCATCGTTTCCGTGTCGGCGTGCAACTTGCCGTCGGCGCCGACGCTCAGGTAGAGCTGCCCGAAGCCAATCCCGGCCGCCGACCAGTTCAAGGCCAGCGAACCGTCGAGCGCTTGCACGCCATCAACGAGCGGCAGACGCCCGCGCCGCGCCAGTGCCCTGCGGCATCGGTTAGCGTTGAGTTCCTCGTGCTTTTCGCTGAGTTCGATGAGCGCTTCCAGCGAGGAACACGCGGAGATTTGACCCGCCAGCTCAGGGCAGTCCCTCGTCGCCTTCCTTTTCAGACGCTCAAATTCCTCCTTATGCCAGCCAGCTTCGGTGGCTTGCATGTCCAGGAGCGACTGGACACCGAAGAAGCCAGTGCTTAACGCCACTTGCTCGTCATCGCTCAGCTTGGCCGCAATAAGGGTGCACGGTGCCGGTGCCGGATTTTCGTCCGACCGTGCCGCTTGCGTATCGTTTGCGGTTGTTTCCAAATCTCGTTTCCTCTTCTCATTGTGCGGCCGGCGGCCGGCGGTCGTCGGCGCCCGGCCCGTCTCGCGCTTTACAGCTCGATAACCAGCGAGGGGTCGAAGCCTTCGTTGAACTCACCTGGGTAGCCCCGGGGGTTGCAGACTACCCGGCCCCTGCCCACGGAGTAATCAGCGGATTCATGGATGTGTCCGTGAACCCAGAGGTCCACCTGCTCTACCATTGGCTCGAGACAGTTGAAGTACGAAGCTCCGAGGGATGTCTCCGCTTCCTCGTACTCTCCTGCGGACAGCACCGACGGTGCGTGATGCGTGACAATCACCGTCTTTCCATCGAACGGCTGCTCGAGCTTGCGGCGAAAGAACATCTGAGTCTCAAGGCTCTTCAGCCGCACATTCGACGGATGCAGACGGCGGTACGCCGCGCCCTCGCGAATCTTGCGGTAGTCGTTCATCTTCTCGCGCGCCGCAATCATCGCCGAGGGCGGATGTTTCGCGGCCGAGAAATCTGTCCAGAGGGTCGCGCCGAGGAAACGAACACCGTCGAGCACCAGCTCGTCCTGCTCGAGTACATGAACGTTCGAACCCTCGGCAAGCTTTTTCAGCTTGTCGGAGGTGTACGTCAGGTTGCCGCCCCAGTTATCGTGATTACCCAGAACGTAGACGACTGGCCCGCTGAAGTGCCGCCGCGCCCAATCAATGGCGCGACCCTTCGTGTGGATGTCGCCCGCGAGCACGACCACGTCGACGTCCGCTAACGTAGGGTCGTAGTCTGCGTGCTCGAGGTGCAGGTCAGAAAGCAGCTGAATGCGCATGTTTTGTAAAGCTCCGGGTTTGCGCTATTGCAGCGCAGCTCTTAACAAAAAACGGTCGCGACAATCAACCTGCCTCGTCACCGATTTTTTCCTCGTGCAACCCAACGGCCGCACTCCACAATTGCTTGCGCCGCTCAGCGCGCCGCCGCTCAGCGTAGAGCGAGGTCGCGCAGAGAGTCAGGCCCGCGTCGACACACCCGGCGGTCGCGGCAAGCGAGCAAATTTCACTGTTTGTAAAGGCTCGTACCGATGGGCCGGCCTTTTCCTGCCGAAGTTCAGCCGCATAGAACGTCGCGGGAAAGAGCAGCGTCGTGTCGTCGAGGCTCAGCATCGCCAGGCGGGTCAGCGAGAACGCATCGCGACTTATGCCGAGTGCCTTCCCGACGGCGTCTCCAGCGGCGGCATCAGGTGGCGCACCGACGCACCGGCGAACCGATAGCAGCCCCCACCCGAGCACTTCGCCGGCGTAGCCCACGCGCAGCTGTTTGGTAAGCAGGAACCGCCCGCTCGGCGCGACCGGCAGCACGACGACAAGAGCCGTGGCGTGCTGGTCCTCTGTGCGGACCACGCGAAGGTTGCCATTCTGGTCAGCAACGACGGCCAGGTCGTCGCGCGCAAAAACAGTTGTGTTGAAAGACATGAGCAGGCGTGGGTGGTTAAAGGTGTGCGCTACATGTCATGTAGGCACTTGGCCAACAGCGTCCGTCCGTTTCGCGTTGTCCACCCCTTGTCGCCTCATTTGCTTATATTTCCAGGAGACCTCACTCGAGAAATGGTGGCCGCTGGCTCGCAGCGACTCGTTCGCTCTGGCGGATTCACCGGACGCACCGGTGCCTCCGACGGGCGGCTCCGGTGGAGGTAAAAGCGCGGCAGCGGGGAAGGTCGTGTGGATGCACGTGGCCAGTGAGCCGCCACAAAATTAGCAAGCAGCGCGGAACCCCTGTCCAAACCGTCCTCAACGCTGCGTATCTAGACACGATTTGAGGACAACCGCCGCCAGTCGGCAAAGGATAGCAAGATGATTTGCGAAACATTGAGTCCCGTTATTGTTAAGCGGATAGCTGATGCGAATGAGCGCCTCAAAGGCGGCGTGTGGTTCCCCGACAGCCTGGACGCTCCGCCGCGCGTACCGTCGCTGCCTTTTGAGGTTGGGCAGACGTACCCTACGCTGAATGGCAAGCTCGTCACTATCGTCGAAGAGAGCACGACGCGCGGCTACGAATGCGCGAAAGGCGACGACGACAAATGGCGCTACAACCGCGAGCAGGACCGTGGGCGTTGCACCGCGTGCAACTTCAACAACCCCGACAACCTCGTGCCGACGCCAATGTCGGAGCTAGAGGACGCGCAGGCGGAATAGTGTCTGTGACCGAAGCTTTAGCATGATTGAGAAGAGCCGCATCCTCAGACCTGAGATGCGGCCTTTTCTTACAGAGTCTGCAAAAGCCTTTTCTTAGAATCGCAGGTGACGGCGCAGAAAGCACCAGCGACAATACGCATCACGACGGACCGTAGCGCTGGCTGGCGCAACTCCGGACTCCTCATCCGGTCTTTCCGTCGTGCTCCATTTACTTCGTCGGGGCAAGCGCGCAACGCTACCCCGCACGGGTGCAGAAAAGGCCGGGAATGCCCGGCCTTTTGCGGTTTCGCAACCGCGCACTTACTTGCCGGCGGTTGCCTCGCACTTCTTCACGAATGACGCCTTCGCTGCGCCGGCGAGCGGCTTCCCGTCCTTGCTGACGGCTTTCGTTTCGCACGCTGTCGGGGGCGTCACGGACTTCGCTGTCGTCGCTGTCATCGACTTCCCGCCGGCCTCGCACTTTTTCATGAACGACGTTTTCGCCGCACCGGTCAACGGCTTCCCAGCTTTGCTGACAGCCTGGCTCGCGCACGTGGACGACGCCGGCGCGGCGGCCGCAGCAGTCGCCGGTGCTGACGCCGTTGTGGGCGCCGAGGACTGGGCGAACGCAACGCCCATCGAGAACATCGATGCGACTGCTACTGCAAGCAATTTCTTCATGACGCATTTCCCTGATAAGGATGAGACCCAATGTCTCACCGCTCCATAACGTCTCAACGAACCCGCTCGTTGACATGAGTTTACCCGCGCCACTCTGTCCGGCCAACGACGAAAAAGCGCCCAGATGGGCGCTCTATCAAATCAGGTAATGCCGCGAATCCAAGTTACTCCTCGCGCAGAGGTACGTCCTTTGTAATGCCGTAGAACTCCTTCCATTCCGCTCTGATTGGAACGAATGTGTGGTCGAAAGTGGCGTGCTTGCTGGCGTCATACCGCTCGATGTTGTCAAGCGAAGTATTACCTGTCAAGTCCAAACGGATATCACCATGGTCGCCATTGATACCGTCACCATAGACGTCCAGAACCGTGGCGAGCCGTTGTTCGGATACTACGAAAACCCTGTCGCCGGCTTCATGGGGCTTAACAGCTGCATCACTCTTCTGCATGTTGTCCTTTGTAGTCTTAACTGAAAAAATGAGTTAACGGGCGAGCCTAGGGAACCAGCCCCGGTTACCAACAGCTTTGTGGCACGAGCGGGACGAGTGCGCGGGCTTCTAAATTACGAACGAAGCGTTTGCTTGAAGCGGTTGTACTCCTGGCCACGGCTGTAGTTGCGGTAAAGCTCTCCGACCGTGCCGAACGCAAATGCAGGCTTCAATTCAGCGCCAGGGAGAGCTTCCTGAACCCAGTCATACGCATTCATGCCGCGCTTTTCCGCGTGAACAGCTTCCGTCAAAGCACCGAGCGCCTTGTCCGGCGAGTACTCCGCCAGGTTGTGAAAGCAGTGCTGCAGTGGGTGCTGCTTGACTTCTGTCGCGCGCAGAGCGGGGGTATTGATGCTCACATCTCTCTCCTACAGGGGTTGTCCTACGGACGTATAGCAAAATATTTTTCGGAGCCGCCTGATGGGATGCTTGCCCGTCTCTGTGGCCTGAAAAGCCTCATTTTGCAAAGTCAACATGGGCTTTTCATTTTACACGGGCAATGTGTCAGACACGCGAAAAATCTTGGCTCGCGGCTTTACGCGGGCTTTGAGTGTGACCGTACTCCGGGCCCTGACAGAACGAGCTGCTGCCCAGCATGAGTTACGCGACTGCGTGACCGCAGTTGTTAGTCTTGCCCGAATCAAGGTTTGGGAGGTAATCTAACGGACGATGAGAACTTTACGAAAATTGCAATAACAACCGGGGAATAACATGGGATTGTCGTACAGGAAGAGCATCAAAGCAGGACCCTTTCGATTCAACCTGTCCGGTTCGGGCGTCGGTGTTTCCGTCGGCGTCCCGGGCTTCCGGGTGGGAACGGGGCCGCGCGGCAACTACGTGTCGCTGTCTGCAGGCGGCTTTAGGTACAGGGCCTCACTTCCCTCTGCCGCTGCGCCCCGCGCGCGCCCGGCCGCGTCGGATACAGACTCCCCTGAGCAGCGCCGGTTTGTCCCCAGCGGCAGCGCAACGGTCGCGCCGATGGCCGTCATCGAATCGGCGGCCATCGAGCAGCTTTCCGACTCTTCTGCCGACGACCTGCTGGAAGAAATCCGCCGCAAGAACGCGATGCTCCCGGTCTGGCCGTGGCCTCTCCTCATAATTGCCGCGCTCTGCTGGATGATGACCAACAGCGCAGAACAAGGACCGCTCGTTATTGCCGCGATGCTTGCTGCTGCCGTCGCTGTTGCGGTTGGCACGGTATGGCTCTATCTCTGGGATGTTGCTCGCCGAAGCACTGTGCTGTTTTATGACCTCAGCGGAGAGGTGGAACACGTCTACACAGCAGTCCTCGAGGCCTTCGAAGACATCAACCGATGCCAAGGGCGGTGGCACCTGACGGCTCAGGGCCGCGTCCTCGACGGCAGGTATCATGCCGGCGCGGGAAGCATCGTCAACCGGAAAACCGTGGGCACCGGTATCGGCCCGTTAGGCCGTATCAAGTGCAACGTGGAGGTGCCTTTCATCAAGGCTGGGGCGAACACCTTTTATTTCTGTCCCGACCGGGTCTTCGTCATCGGGCGGAGCGCGGTAGCGGCCATCGGGTACGAGTCCCTCGAGTTGGAAACAAACTCGACCCGTTTCATCGAGTCGAGTCCGGTTCCCTCAGACGCCCAGATTGTTGGACATACCTGGCGCTTCGTGAACAAAAACGGCACGCCCGACCGCCGGTTTAACAACAACCGCAGGATTCCGATTGCCCAGTACGAGGAACTCCGGATGCAGAGCCGCTCGGGCATAAATGAGGTATTCCAGCTGTCCCGCGTCGGCGCGGGACATTCCTTCATCGAGACCGTGCGACTGCTAGGCAAGATTGCTCGCACAACGACAACGTCTGGCACGCGCACTGCCAGCGCGTAGCGTGATGTGCGATAGCGCTCCGGGGTCCGCTGAAAGGCGGTGGCTGAAAGCGGCGGTCGTGCTGTCCCCGCTGGAGGCAGAGGCTTGGCGCTGCCTCGGCCGCAAGTAGTCGCCCCTGTGCGAGGGGTCCACAGACGCACCGTGCGCCCCTCGCGCGCTTCAGGCGAACAGCTCCTTCTGCGTAGCTGCGGGTGTGCGCTTGAATGCGGCATCCGCCGACATTGCCGGTGAGTTCCGCTCGAGATGGACGAAGCCCCGAGCGCGAACCGGGTACGCTAACCCTCGTCGTGACCGAATCCCGTTCGCAACGTCTGCCACCTTTTTGAGGAGACCCGGCAGCTTTTCTTCCTCGCCCCGCGATTTCAGGCGGCCCGGGTGCAGAGTGTCCCAGCCCGACGCCGCCGTTCCCTGTCGCTCCTTGCCTTGAACGTGATTGCCCAATCCCTTGATATAGTTGTTCCACAACGGGTCGTACCTGTCGATAAGCCATTCTTCGAGCGATGGTGCCCATACGGCTTTGTTCAGCACAAGGTAGCGACATGCGAACGAAGAAGCGTGCAAATGAGCGAGATTGAAGCTTCCCGCGTGCTCCGTTAGTCGTTTCGTCAAAGAGTCCATGCTTTTGCCGCAATACAAGGGAATATCTGAAAACTCGCAGACCCAGGGGTGATACAGCGGATGCTTGTCGTCGCGCGCGTAGACCGCGTAGATGCCCGGACCAAGTCCGCTGGGAACACTATCCAACGGCGTGAGCGGGCACGCAAGAAAGAGCTCGTACGCGTCGGCGGCGTGCGGCTCAAAGACATCGCAGACAAAAACGGAAGAACGAAGCGTTTCAGACACGGCGCGGGCTTTATGGCTAAAGCGTCGTGTAGGCGGCCTGTTTATCCTTTTCGGGAAAAAATCGAGCGTTTCGGGAGAGTCGTGGCTCACCTCGCACCGACAGCCCTTTCTCGTGGACACTACACGGTACAATCGCGCTCATGCTGGATTCGACGCGCGGACTTCAAACAGTTTTACAAATCGGCCGGGAGGCCTAGTGGACTACGACAGCGTTCGGAATCAGCAACGCATTCATCGCTTTCGCGTCTCGGTCATTCTCGACCTGGACGCGATGGTGCTCGACCAGACAATTGCGCCTGCGGTCGTTCTGGCGCTCGAAAGCGCCCCTGCGGAAATCGCCCGTGAGATGAGCGAGCGTTTCCCCGCATTCAAGCGAGGGGAGACTTTCGATTTTGTGGTCGAGACGTTCCTAAACATGTCAGAGCGCTCCGGGATGGGCTTTCTTCTGAGATGCGAGCAACCGGTATCGCAACCGAACCCGAAAGACGCGCGCGGCCTGCTTTACGACTGGACGGAGACGACCTCCGCCTGGTTTCACGGCGATACTTACCAGACCGCTTGGGGCAAGGCGCAAGCGTGGGCGGCGAAGACCAAGACAAAGAGCGTCGGGCACCCGAACGTCAAGGCGCTTACCTGGCACTAAGGGGCGAGTCCGGTAGGCCGGATGAGAGCGCCTAGGGCTGGCGCGCCGACGCTGGACGCAACCCCGCAGTTGTCCGCGCAACGCGCCCTGAGATGTACAATCCGGTCGATTGCCTCTACCACCAAAGGTACAGGCCCGCCTTCTTACAATGAAACGCCGAGGAGCCTGATGGATTACCAAACTGTCCGCCACGAACAAAACGTTCAGTGCTTTCGAGTTGCCGTGCTCCTGGACCTCGATGCGATGGTGCTCGATGACTGCGTCGCGCCAGAAGTCGAGCGGGCCATAGCATCGGCGCCGGCCGAAATTGCAGCGGAGATGAGCGTGCGCTTTCCAGAATTGAAGCAGGCCGTTCTCCTCGACGACGTGCTAAGAGGCATCCTCGACCGAGCCGAGAGCGGCACGTTGGGGTTTCTCGTGCGATGTGACCGGCCGGTTTTCAAATCGGACCTACGGTTTCCGACTGGGATGCTCTATGACTGGTCTGATACGGTATCGACATGGTTTCATGGCGACACCTATGCGACTGCCTGGGGCAAGGCCCAAGTTTGGGCGGCGCTGTGGAGAGCGCGCGCTTTGGAAGCGCGCGAAGCGGGTACGTTGATGCCCTCGTGCTGAGTCAGGCTGCCGAGTCCTGTGCATCCCATTAACGCCGCTGGGCCGCTGCCTCGGCTAGAGCGGCCTTTTCGCCCTGGTGATACCAGGTCGAATACTTGATGAGGCCGCCTTCCGCAAGATTTAAGGAATGCTCTTTAGCCGCGTGGCAAAGCCCCGCACACACCTTCGACTCGTCGTCATGGCACGCCCAGTTCAGCCCCGTGCGTTTTTTCAGCCTGATGAGGCGGCCGGCGGTCGGCAGACACCCATAGTTCTGCCCTTGCGTCGCCTGCTCCGTTCGTCCGTCGTTGAACGGGCAAGCGGAACACGAGCCCTTCAGCCCGCCATCAAGCTCGCCTTCGGTGATGCCCGCCTTTGCCGCCAATGCGAAGATTTCCGCGTCTGACAGCCGCATCAGTTTTTCCATCAATTCGTCTTTCGTCGCGCACATTCGGCTGATTTCCGCTTTCAAGGGGTTTTTCGTCGCGCGCTGCGCTTCGCTGCAAAGAAAAATCTGGCGGGCGCGAGTCCGGAATTGTACCGCAACCCTTTACAACCGCAACCGGCCCGCCGCCCGTTGTTGCGGCGAAGCTTGCCAGAACCGAGACGCCTATTGAGTTCGAGCAGCGCGTTTGCTTCCCAGCGAACCGCCTTGCTGAAACAGCTCGGACAGGCGGAACGCGGCCGTTTGCGCAAAGACAAACCCACCGGGTGCACCGGTGGGTTTGTGATGAATAAACTTCGACTACTTCTGCTTCAGGTCCTTCACGATGGCGCGCCCTTCGTTGCTCAGCGGCTGCACGTGACTGCCTACCTCCACCAACGCAACGTGCACAAGCGCTTTGACACACAATCCGACGTCGTCATCCGTCCCTTGGAGTGGGCAGGATTTCAGAAGCGAACTCACACGTGCTTCGACCATCGGATGGAGTTCGTCCAGCAGTGCTTTCGCGCGCACCGTGGCGTGGGCTTCTTTCGAAGCTGGCCCCTCACTAACGCCCAGCGGGTCGTAGCCCAGCGCCATGAAGCGGTGTTCCGCGACATCGACATTCTCCTCGTCGGCGCCCTCGTCGCAAAATTCCGGCAGCTCCGGGTGCGCGTTCCAGTAGGCATAGAGCTTCAGCCCGTCCTGAGGCGATTTGATGCCAAACGACAGGTCCTCGTTCTGATTGCCAAGCCACGCTGCGGCTTGTTCCAACTGTTCGCGTGCGTTCACAATTTCCTCACTGTTTCATGCCCCGGGGGACCCCCGGGGTGTTTTTGTCAAGCCTGTCGGCCACTCATTTCTTCAGCTTCGCCATTTCAGCGCGCCAATCCTGCGTTTCCCAATCGATGCCTCTTTCTCTCAGGCGCCAGCTTAGGTCGTGTTCCCAGGTGTCGGGAAAATCGAGGCAAGACACGCGTTGCTTTTCTGCTTCCGCAAGACCTTTTGCCAACGCGACCTTCCACGAAGCGCCAAACTGTACATCGACGTCCCAGTTATTATCGTCGACCACTCCGAAAGTGGTTGAGCAGAACGCATGGCGCGACTCAGGGTAGTGCGGGTCCTCGTCGTACATTTCCGGGATGAACGCCTGAACGCCGTTCGGCCCAATGCGCCGGCGAAACTCTGTCAGCGCCTGTCCCCTCTGCAACGGGCTGAACCCTGCATTAGCAATCGCCGAGTAAATCTCAACGCGGTCTTTCACTGAAAGCTCGTCAAACCAACCGCATTGCACTGCGGCGAGCTCGAAGACCCAAGCAGGTAAAGGCAGATACGTCTCCGGCGGAATCCCTTCGTCTTCGGCCTTCCCGAGGGCTACTGCATGCCGCCAGGTGTGAATGCCATTCATCTGCGCAACTACGTCCAACACTTTTGTGCGTTGTGCATCTGGTGCGCCCAACTCCGTCTTCAGCGCGTCGCTGAGGATGTTTGCCTGGGCTTTAAGCGTGGGGATACGAATCGTCATGATGTTTTCCTATCAAGGCTCGGCGAGCCACTATTCAAAAAAGCAGGATGTCCGGTTACCGGCTCGGCTCGCCAGCGCTTTGAAGGCGCGAGGATTCGAGTGGATGGCTTTACTGCTCTCCGACTTTGGCATTAGGGCGCAAGCCCCTACGGACGCGCGGATGGAGATGTCCTTGACCTGTATAGGCAAAGGCAACTCGACCCCGGAGCAGGCAGCACAGCTTTTCAAAAACCTTGTCAAGCGGCTGCGTGAACAGTACAATGCCCGCCTTTACAAAGCTAACAGACGCGCGTAGTGAGGCGCGCAAGACGTGCATCTACTTCAAATTTTCAAGAAACTCGTGACGCTTCTCGCGTTAGTCGACCCTTTTTCAATGGTTCCCGTTTTCCTGGGCGCCGTTAACGGCCGCTTACCCGCGCAAAAGGAAGCCTTCGCCCGTGCCGTTGGCGTGGCCGTCGCAGTCGCCCTGCTTGTCACCGCCGTCGCAGGCGGCACAATCCTCCAGATTTTTGGCATATCGATTGGAAACATGCAGGTCGCCGGCGGCGTGCTTGTGCTCATTCTTGCGGTCGCGATGGTGCTTGGTAAGGAAGAGGCCGTGAAGCAAGGACACAGCCCGCGAGAAGTGGCTCCTACGGTTGTGCCACTGGCCGTCCCTTTGATGGTCGGCCCGGCCGCCATCAGCTTCACTATCGGCAACAATCACTGGTCAGGCATCGAGGACATCCCTGCGCTGCTGATACCGCCGGTCATCGTCGGTTTGGCAACGTGGTTCACGTTCGGCGCGGCGGCTCGCGCCGGCAAGGTAGTCAACGCTACCGCGCTCGACCTGATTGAGAAGGTCGGCGGTTTTCTGCTCGCGGCGATGGCCGTTGAGATGCTCGGCACCGGCCTAAAAAGCATGTTCCCCGCGCTCGGGGCTTAACCAGCAGGCGAAGCGCTCCAAGCCCTGCCGCCACGCTACAAGCTACCAATGGACAAGAAAAAGACCACCCTGGAATGGGTGGTCTTTGTAATTAATGAATCGTGCGGCTCTTACTTTGCCATCGGAACGTCGCCTTCTTGCGGCACGTAATAGGTGAAGGTCGTTTCACCCTTTTCGAGCAGCTCTTCGGCAAAGCTGATGACGGCATAATCGCCGAAGTACCACAGACGGCCGATAGAGACGACCGTGCCGTCGTCGTCCATCTCAAGTTCGTCGGTAATCATGGGCGCTTCGGTCAGTCCGCCGACCTGCTCAGCGCAGGTGGGGTACAGCACGCTGTTTTGCGACCAGCCGGCATAGTCGAGGAGGTCGGCGAGGAAGCCGTGGTCGCGGTGCGTGCACTTTTCGAGCAGGTCCGCGACCTCTTCCTTGTCCTCCGGCTCCAGAATCAGCCGCAGATTTTTGTTTTCAAGAATATCGAATTTCATTTTGTGGCCTCGTGTGGATACGAGAAGTATAGCCACTCTGAGGCCTCCGCCAGGCCGTTAGCAGCCGGCGGCGCTCAGCTTTGTACCACAGTGCGGGCAATGCCTGATTCCGATACCGCCGCCACCGGCGAGTTCCGGCACTGCAATGTGCCACTCGGCTGATTTCTCGCTCCACTCGTAGCGCGCGTCATAGACGCAGGCTGCCGTGCGCCTCTCAAACTCGGGGCAACATGAGATGAACCCGAGCGGCAGGCGCCGGGTGCCTTCGCGACACACCGAGCCGTCCGCATGTGTCCTGAGAGCGGGTTGAAACGGATGAACGGTTTGCATGATATTGAGAAACCGGGCGAAAAAAGGACAAAAAAAATGGGCGCACGAACGGGCCGCCCTCAACACACACGCCGCAGCCCTGGAGGCCGCGTCGTCAATTCTAAACGAAAACAATTCAGCTAAAAGCGCAAGTAAGCGCTATGGCGACGGCTGCCAACGATGCCAGTCGGCTCGACCGGGCAATTGTAAAGCCGGGAGTGGTGAAAAGCCAGAACTGTTGCGCACTCGACGGTAGGGTGAGAGCTTCTCGCACGCGCGGGAGGCTCCGGTACTCAAGTTCAAGTGTGCGCTGGCGAGCAACGAAAATCGCAAGTAGCTATACAGGGTCCTTGCACTTACCCGTAGTCATCATGCTTAAAAAATCCCTCCTTGCCGCAGCAGTACTTCTCGTCGTCACTGGCTCCGTTGGCGCGGCCCCGACCACTTACACCTTCATCCAGCGGTACCCGGGGCTGCGAGGGCCGGGCGCGAGCGCGACCGCGCCCGCGACCGCTGGTTGCTCCGCACCGAAGCAGGTTTTCTCGTACACGGGAGCTGGACAGACGCTCACTATCCCTGGTGGGTGCTCCCAGGCGACCTTCGCGCTTTGGGGGGCCGGTGGTGGTAGTGGGCAGGCCGGCGGCGCAGGTGGTGCAGGCGGATTCGTACAAGGTACGTTGCCTCTTGCTGCGGGGACCCAGGTGTCAATTGAGGTCGGCCAAGGTGGCTTTGCCCAGGACAGTTCGGGCGCTGCTTACGCTACTGGCGGTAAGGGATGGCAGTTTTTGGGCGGCGCGGGCGGTGGCGGGTCGTTTGTGACCGTGGGTGGCACGGTGATGTTGGCGGCAGGTGCAGGCGGCGGCGCGGGGTCCCACGGCTATAAGAACCGGACGCCGAGCGAAAGCTGGTCCGGCTTTGACGGCTTTGCGGGCGGAACTCCGCAGGGCGCGGGCGGACCCGGCTGCGGATGGGGCACCACCGCGACGACGACTGCTCCCGGCTATTCGTCACCCTATAACCCGAACTCCTGGTATGGGTCCGGTGTGGGAGCAAGTGGCTCGGGACGCACTGGCGGCGCGGGCGGCGGCGGCGGTGGCTACTTTGGCGGGGGCTCCGGCGCTTGGTGCTACCAAGTGTCCGGCACGTACTATATGGACGAATATTACATGCAGGGTGGCGGCGGCTCGTCCTACGCTTCACCTACCGCCACCGGCGTGTCCTTGATTGGCGGCAGCGGCGCGGTGGCTCCGAATACGAGCTCGCCCGACTACGCGCCGGGAATTGCGGCCGGCGGCGTGACGGCCGGGTCTACCGCTCAGGTTGGCGGGAACGGCCGGGTCGTGGTGACGTTCCAATGACTTACGAGGTCGAGCGACAATGCCGCTCGGCCTCCTTCTGCTGTTCGAGATACGCTGACAGCCGCGTGTTGCCGTCGCCGCCGTAGGGAATGCAAAGAAGGTCCCAGTCTCGCGGCAAGTCTGACGCCTTGCGAACGGCAGAAGGCGTCGAATACTCAATTTGGCTGGACGACACGTCGCCGAAAATTTCGCGGCAATGGTGAACCGCCACCTGGAACGCGTGGCTTTCGTCGTTGGCCAGCACGACTGCGTTCACGCTTAGCGCAATTGCAAAGGGGCACTCGACTTCGCCGGCCATCTCGCCTGCCGGCAGCGGTACTGCGGTCGCGGCCGGCTCGCGCCAATCAGTCGTCGCTGCGTAACCTTGCTTCTGTTCCCATTCGGAGGGCTGCTCCTTGGCGTCCGGATGGGTGGCCAGCGCGTGCCGGAGTTCAGCCGCCACGAAGTTGCGTGGCAGCATGAGTGACTGTGCCGCAATGGTCTCTTCGGTTCTTGGAGCCGTGTCGTACAACCGGGCCAGTCGCTCAACGGCTTTTCGCAGCGGTGACGTACCCTGCTGACCGTTTTCCCCGGAATCCAAAGCCCGCTGCCCGAACAACGGCAGCACCTCCAGTCCCTTGGCTCGCCAGGCAGCCGCTTCGATATCGTAGCCAGTGGTCTTGTACGGCTCGCCGTTGTCGTCAGGGATGTACCATGCGATGGCTTTACGGCGCGACGCCGCACCGCGAAGCTCACGCACTTCAAGACCTTTTCCCTCGAGTTCGGCGCGCCGTTCGGCGGGAATGTCGAACCAATCAAAATCGGCACTTAGTCGGGCTTGGTAGGCGACAGGGTCTTCGGGTGTTGACGGTTGGGTCAGGGAGTTGTTCACGACGGACATTGAATTCCTTTATAGACAACAACAATGAGTTATCTTCAGTGGCTATAATTGTAAAGCCATGCGCTTTGAAAAGCCATGCTATCGAAAAATTGTGCAGCAGCCCGTTGCACAAATCGCGGCCTGGACATCCTTCGGCATCTGCATAGAGGCTTCGACATGAAAATATTGGTCATCGGGCCTTCTGAGTCCGCCAAGTATGCCAATAGCCCGTGGCTCGTGAATACAACCAGCCAGTCCCCTCACGACTGGACTATCGAACTCTCGCCGTTCTATCTAGGTCCGGTCAGCCTCTACGATGGACGTGAGTCGAAGACGATGGAAAATGCCTGGCAGTTCGCGAAGGTCTATGCGCAGCATATTGCGGACACCGGTGAGCCGTCGTCGGCGTACTGGCAGTGGGCCGAAGAAGGCTGGGCGAACCCCAAGGCTGTCCGCTACCCGATGGGCAAAGGGGCCAAGCCTGCCTACAGCTATTGGGCCGGCGAGCGCCTCTCCTACGTCGACGCACGGCTGAAAGTTTATTGGCCACTCTATCGGGATGCCGTCGCGCGCACGAGCGCGTTCGAGCGGCTTCTCACGCTCGCGGAGACCGCCGAAGAGCTGGTGCTGTTCGATTTCGACGGCTACGACTTCGAGGCTCGTCGCATGTCGTTCAGCGACGTTCTCCTGAATCCGAACCGCAGCATGGGCCATGCGTTTGTGCTCAAAGCGATGCTCGAGCACGGCACGCGCGTCGAACCGGAAGACATTATCGGCGCGGCGCTGCCCGGACAGCAGTTGGGCTTGTTCTAATCGGAGCCGAGAACGACAAACGCGGCCGGACGGCCGCGTTCGAATGAGTGCCTAGGGCGTATGCGCGCTAGCGGAGATGGACAGGTATGATGGCAACATCGTAATCAAGCACCGCCAGATGCGCGGACTTCCCCTCGCCGACTATCATGCTCTTTGCCTGATGCGCATTGCTGGTGCCTGACCGAGCCGGGTCCATCTTGTCGTCTTCAGCTGCGTCCACCTGAACGTCAAATGCTATCTGTTTGGCGTCTCCGCCTCCCCCAGGAACCGGGTCAGGCGCTTCCGATTTTGCCCTCAAACTGAGGGTCATGAACCACACGTCTCTTGCAGGTTCTGGCGCCTTTTCTCCGGGAGCATAGGCGACGGCAACCGGATAGCCTTGCTCGTCACCAAACCTCATCATCGTCGGAACGTCACGAGGCGTGGCCTGCGTCATCTGGCCGAGTACATGCAGCCTTCCTTTCTCATCGGTGTGTGACACGGTGACATGAAAGCCATAGATGTCGTTGTAGTCAACCTCCTTTGGCTTGCCATTGACAACCAGACATCCCATCCGGGCGCCGCTGCTCTTATCAGAGCTCGCCAAGCGCAGACACCGGGACATGTCGTCTTCGGCGCGGGCTTGTGCGCCGGCGGAGACGCCTTCTGCCCGGGAGGATAGGTCGCTCGGCGAAGCAGCCGCTATCGCGGTCACCTTGCCTTGCAAACCGAGGTCACTTGCGGTTGCAAGCGGCGCTGACAGCGCTAGGGAAGTCGCAACGAGCAGATATCGCGTGCGCGCCGTAAACAGGGAAGACATACCGGTCGGTTTTCCAGATAGAAAGCGGGGTGCCGATTTTAAAGCATTTCGGGCGTATGCGACGTCCTTGCGCGCGAGCCAGAGGGGAGAACGGCCGCCAATCACCGGGACGCGGGACACCCTGCTCGCGTGGCGAGCGAATGAGCGCCCGGTCTGCGTGTCGCACTGTGGAAACTCCAAGGAGGATGGAGTTCAGCATCCGGAACGGGTTGGATGCGGCTCCGTACGAACAAAAGCGGGCGGACAAAGAGAAAAGTGCCCGTTCCGGAAAGAACGGGCCCTCAATCAACAGAGAAAGCTTATCGCCGGGAAGTCTGTGATAGCCGGAACTCCGCCCACTCGCGTGCCCAGAACAGAATCTGGGGCACTTCGTCAGCTAGGGTTTCGAAGCCCCCAACGTAGTCGAGGTGGGCGTTCGGGCCAACGCCCATGATGTTTTCGCGAGATGCACTGTAGCCGGCGAGACACCCACTGTCGCGAAATCGCACGACCAGTCCGCTCGCAAGCAGGCTCGCCAGTTCGGCAGGGCCGATATTGGAATCGACCTCCTGAATCGAAGCAACCATGATGACCTCAAAATTTTCGTAACCAGCTATGTCTAGCGAAAAATGGAGGCTGAGCGGAAGGAGAGCTTCGTAGCGCCGGCGGTGCCAACAAGAAAAAACCCCATCACGCGAGCGATGGGGTTTGAATTACAAAATGACTAGCTAGTCTTCGAGAGGTTACAGCTCTCCGCACTCGACAAGCTCGTTGACCAATGCCTTCACATCCTCACCGGCACTGAACACGATTTCGTCCTCAAAAAACGCAAAGCGCTCATCGCCCTTCTCGTTCTTCAGCGCCGAGAGGAAGTCCTCGACACGCATCGCGAACGACTCGACGTGATAAGTGTCGTGCTTCGGCTTAGCTCTCAACCACCAGCGATACTTGTCCGCAAAGAGTCGCGGATACTGGATGTTGAGTGCTTCGACGTCTTCCCCTCCCCACTGCACCGGTTCGTCAAAGTCCCGAGCACAGTGGTCCAACGAGAGTTCGTTGCACCGATGGTGCATGTCTAGAACCTCATCGACAAAAGACTGGTCCACCTCGACCTTTACCCAGCTTGGCGCGGCACCGAACTCCGTGTCGCTCCTGACATCGATGAAGAGTGTCTGCGGCTTCTTCAGTTTCCACTGCCGGGGCTTGGCAACGACTTCCCGCCTGAGCATCCCTGACAGGGTGTCCCAGTTTGGGTGACCAAAAGCTTTCGCCGCGAGCTCGAGTGACTGAGCAATCGACAATTCAGCCGCTGGCTGTGCCGCGCGCAGACGACGGGCCATTTCCTTTACAACCTGGACATTCACTTCGACTTGCATGATTTAGCTCCTCAAGAGGCGGAGCCTCATGTTTTCCTCAGCTGCACGCGTTACCGAGTTCGAGGCTCCGCGCTTGTAGGCGCAAAAAGACCTCAATAGCTGCTTTCACCGTCCCTTGCGGGTGCGTGCGACAGGTAGCAGAAAGACCTGAATCGTATAGCGCGCGCCGCCGGGCGTTTCGCCAATAGAAAACGCCCCGGAGTACTCCGAGGCGTTAGAAGCAAACCGGAATCCGCGCCGGTCAAGCCGGTAGCGCATCACGGAGGTGACTGTACGACGCATCGGATTCGCAGATATCCAGCATCAGCGCACGGCGAAACCACTGCATATGTTTGACGTTGCCGAACATCTGGCCGACGTTAGCCGCCACATCGAAACACATTTCTTCCTCATCCTCGATAGCCTGCGTTGCGCGAGCCTCGAGGTCCTGCATCGTCTTTGTCGTCACGACATTTCTCCAAAATGGCCTGTTAAGTGTAGCGCGTGCCCGACAACGCCTCGCGGGCGTGCGGGGCCGAAACGAAATACCGGCTTGCGTCGCGCTTTTCCTTAACTAATGATAGCCTTACGCAACCAACAAATCTGACCACACAACAATGCACAAGACGTCCCACGGCGTGCGCTATTCCGCGACCGACATCGTTGCCTTCCTCGAGTGCGAACACTGCACCACGCTGGATGTCAAGAATCTGCACACGCCGATGGCCCGCGCGGAAGCGGACGAGGAGGCTATCCTCATCCAGGAAAAGGGTGATGCCCATGAAGCGGCCTTTCTCGAGCGCTTACGCGAGCAATACGGCGCCGAGTCGGTAATCGACATCACCCAGCACGGCCTGAGTGCCAAGGGCCGGGAACAGGCAACGCTCGTCGCCATGCGCGCCGGCGCCGACATCATCTATCAGGGCGTGCTGAGCGACGGCCCATTCCTTGGGTACATCGACTTCATGCGCAAGGTCGAGAAGCCTTCCCAACTGGGGCCTTTCAGCTACGAGCCACTGGACACCAAGCTCGCCAGGAGCACCCGGGCGAAATTCATCGTTCAGCTCGCGACCTATTGCGCGCTCCTGAAGCGCGCGCAAGGCATCGCGCCTGAGTACCTGCACGTCGTGCTCGGCACAAACGACGAGATGGCCTACCGGTGTGCCGACTACGCCTATTACTTCGAAGCGCTTCGCACCCGCTTTATCTCGCGCGTGCAGAGCGAGGACGTTGTTGAGACGTACCCGGAACCGTGCTCGCGCTGCAGTTCGTGCCAGTGGCGCGACGGCTGCGAAAAGCAGCGACTCGACGACGACCATCTGAGTCAGGTGGCCAACCTTTCGAAGTTGCACGTCAAACGGCTGTCCGCCGGCGGCGTCACCACACTGGAAAAGCTTGCCACGACGCCCGAGCTGCCAGAGGCGGTCAAAATCGCCCCGCCGACTTACCAGAAACTGCATCGTCAGGCCGAGCTGCAGCACCGCGCGCGAACGACCGGCGAGCGGTATGTCGAGCACCTGCCGCTCGACCCGCAGGGTCTCCGGGGTTTCTACCGGATGCCTGAACCCTCGCGACACGACCTCTATTTCGATATGGAGGGTGACCCGCTTGTCCCGGGCGGACTCGAGTACCTGTTCGGCGTATACCTTTGGAACGACCTCGGAGAGCCGGAGTTCGTCCCATTCTGGGCGCACAGCCGCGCCGCCGAGAAGCGCGCCTTCGAAGACTTCATCGACTTCGTCACCGCGCATCTCGAAAATCACCCGGACGCTTACATCTACCATTACGCCGACTACGAGCGCACTGCCCTGCAGCGGCTCATGATGGTCCACGGTACCCGCGAAGAAGAGGTCGATAACCTGTTGCGGCAACACCGTCTCGTCGACCTTTACAAGGTCGTGAGAGAAAGCATCGTTGTCAGCGAGCCGAACTACAGCATCAAGAGCATCGAGCACTTCTATTTCGACAAGCGCACGGTCGAGGTGAAGAATGCCGGCGCCAGCATTGTCTACTATGAGGAGTGGCTCAAGACGCGTGAGCAAAAGCTGCTCGACGACATCGAGGCGTACAACCTCGACGACGTGAAGTCAACTGCCGAGCTGCATAAATGGATGCTCGCGCAACGGCCTGCCCTTGACTGGGCACACTTTGGCGACACCGGCGCGGAGCCGACTACCGATGCCACGCAGCGAGAAGCGGACCTCGGGCCTATGCGTGAAGCGCTGGTCGACGGCCTGCCGGCCGACCCGAAAGACTGGAGCGCGGAGGAGTCCGTGCGCGACCTCGTCTATCAGCTGCTCAGTTTCCACCGCCGCGCCGCCAAACCCGAGTATTGGGACTTTTTCCGCCGCAAGGAGGCAACGGTTCCCGAGCTGATTGACGACGCCGAATGTCTGGGTGCGCTTGAGCGCGACTATTCGCGCAGTCCGGTGGTCGTTGACCGTTCAAGACGGTATTTTTACAAGTACCCGCCGCAGGACACCAAGCTGCGAACCGACTCGCCGTGCAAGCGAACTGACGGCTTCAGCTCGGTGAGCGACCTCATCGTCGACCCGTCGACGCGCACCGTGAGCTTCAAGGTGGGAATCACCCAGCCGGCGCCGGCCGACGAGCTGAGCCTCGTTCCGCCTGGTCCCATCGGAACCGACGTTCAACAGGGCGCTCTGTTGCGCTTCGCGCGCTCTTTCGTTGAGGGGAACGCGACCTACCCTGCGCTCGAGGCATTCCTGCGCCATGAGTTGCCCGAGGTCGACGGTCTCCTGCGTGGCGAGCCTCTTGTGCCGGACATTGAAACGCCGCTCCCGCACATCATCGAAACGGTGATGGGCCTGAAGAACAGCGTGCTTTTTGTGCAGGGGCCGCCGGGCACGGGCAAGACGTACACGGGTTCGCACATCATCGTCGAGCTGCTGAAAGCGGGCAAACGTGTTGCCATCAGCTCCAACAGTCACCACGCCATCAACAACCTTCTCTCCGGCGTGGAAAAGGTGGCTAAGGACGAGGACTACTTCGTGTACGGCGCGAAGCGTTCCGACAAAGGGCACGAGTTCAAAGGCGAGTTCATTCTGGACATCGGCTCGAACGCCGGCATCCTGGATGGCGAATACGACCTTGTGGCGGGCACCTCGTGGCTCTTTTCGCGACCGGAGTTTGACCAGACCTTCGACTATCTCTTCATCGACGAGGCGGGTCAGGTTGCACTCGCGAACATGATTGCAATGGGCACGTGCGCGAAGAACGTCGTGCTGCTGGGCGACCAGATGCAACTGAGCCAGCCCGTGAAGGGCGTACACCCTGGCCGCTCCGGTGAGTCGTCGCTGGACTACCTTTTGAGCGGCAAGGCAACTATCCCGCCGGAGCAAGGCATCTTCCTGAAAACGACGTACCGCATGCATCCCGACGTCTGCGGCTTCATCTCCGACGCGGTGTACGACGGCCGCCTGCAATCTCACCCTTCGGCGCATCTGCAGGGACTCGTTTTGAGCGACGAAGCGCACCCCGCGCTCAAGCCGACCGGCATCAGCTATCTGCCGGTCATTCATGACGGGTGCTCGCAGGACAGCCCTGAGGAGGCGGAGGTGGTCCGGGAGCTTTTCACCGACCTGCTCAAGCAGGCCTTCCGCGACAAGGCTGGCGTCGTGCGTCGCATGACGGCTGAAGACATTCTGGTGGTGGCGCCGTTTAACGTGCAGGTGAACCGGTTGCGCGCCACCCTCCCCGCCGGCGCGCGCGTTGGCACGGTTGACGCCTTTCAGGGGCAAGAAGCGCAGGCGGTGCTCGTCTCGATGACAACTTCCAACGGCGACTATGTGCCGCGCAATATCGAGTTCCTCTTCAGCAAGAACCGGCTGAACGTGGCTATCTCCCGGGCGAAATGTCTGGCTGTGCTGGTCGCGAGTCCCGCGCTGCAGACCATCCAGTGCTCCACACCCGAGGAAATGAGCCTCGTTAACACATTGTGCTTTCTGACAGCCTATGCTGCAGATTCCGGCCAGATGGTCCGTGCTGCGTAAGGAAGATGCAATGTTCAAAGAGGAGTTGCTAGCGAAAGCTGTCGAACATCTGCGCGCCGCCGACGGCCTTGTCATCACCGCTGGCGCCGGCATGGGCGTGGATTCCGGCCTGCCTGACTTCAGGGGAACCGAGGGATTCTGGCGCGCTTACCCCGCGCTTAAAGGCTCCGGAATCACCTTCGAGGATATCGCGAGTCCTGCCGCATTCGCCGAGCGACCAACACAAGCATGGGGCTTCTATGGACATCGCCTGAAGCTGTACCGGAATACAACGCCGCACGAAGGCTTTCAGATTTTGCGCCGATGGGCGGCGCGCTTTGACAAAGGTGCGTTCGTCTTTACGAGCAACGTCGACGGCCACTTTCAGAAGGCCGGCTTCGAGGAGTCCCGTGTAGTCGAGTGCCATGGCTCCATTAACTACCTGCAGTGCAGCCGGAGTTGCCAGACTGTCTGGGCGGCCGAACCTTTCACTCCAGAGGTCGACGAAGTCGCGTGCGAACTTCTGAGCGAGATGCCACGCTGCCCGCGCTGCGGCAGTATGTCGCGGCCAAACATCTTGATGTTTGGGGATTACAAGTGGTATGCGGGGCGTACCGAGGAGCAGATGGACCGACTCGATACGTGGCTTCAGACGGTAAAGCGCCCTGTTGTTGTGGAACTCGGCGCCGGTAAAGCAATCCCAACGGTGAGAGGCTTCGGGAGCCGCCTGAAAGCCCCGCTCATCCGCATCAACGCGAGGGAGTCCGCAGTGGGCCGGCCCGAGGACGTTGGCCTGGAAGGCCCCGCGCTTGACTCGCTCAGGGTGCTCGACCTGAAGTTCTCCGCCTAAAGGGTCAAATCCGGCCGTGGCAAACTCGAAATAGCTCCAGACCAAAAGCCGATTTCTTCATCGCGCATCTCTTTATCAAGGGCTATCGGCGACCAAAGGGGACGGGAACGCAGGGTACAATCAACTACTCGGGAAATGCCTAAAACTAGGCAAACCTCCTTTCTGGTAACCTCGCCCCGTCATTCCTGTCAAGACGAAAAATCTGCTGCATGAAACGATTTGAAAGCTTCGTCGACGATTTGCGCAGCCACCCCAAGCGCATCGGCTTTGTAGCGGCAACTGTCACGCCGTTGCTCGCCGCTATCGTGCAGCACCTCGTCTCGAAGACATTCACCACCCCCGGGGTGTGGTTTTTTTCCGGGCTGCCTCTGTTCCTAAGCGCGGTGACCGGGGGCCTTCTGCCGACTCTGTTAGCTGCCGCTCTAACGCTAACGCTGCAGTTCAGCTTATTCGTGGACCCGGCGGCGGCACTGGCCGACCACCTCATGATGATGCGGGTGAGTTTTTTTTGCGTCGCCGCCTTCCTTTTCGGGATGACGGGGGAAACTCTTCTGCGCCAGCGGTTGGCGCTACGCCGAAACATAACGTTTCTGGAAGCTATCAGCAAATTCGCGGCCGACTTCGCGTATGAGGTGTCCATCATCGATGGCCGGCCGTGTCTAACCGACGTTACCGATAGCGTTGAAGAACTCACCGGGTACACGGCCGCCGAGTTGCGCTCGGCCGACGGTTACGCGCGCCTTGTCCGCGAAACCGAGATGTCGCCACAATTAGCGAAAATATTTGCGGCCCGCGCCGCCGGCAAACCCGTGAGAGGCGAAGTGAAGCTTTATCGGAAAGACGGCACCGCGCTGTGGGTTGAGGTCCACAGCGGCCCCGGTATTGTACGGAAGAATGCGCTTCGATTCGTCGCGGCAGCGCGCGATATTACCGAGCGCAAGAACGCTGAAGAGGCCCTTCTGAGCCACGTCGCACTGCTCGATGCCATCAACTCGTCTGCCCATGACGTCATCTATCTCAAAGACACGCAGGGCCGCCACGTGTACGCCAACCCCGCATGTTGCGCGGCGCTGGGCGCGGCCCCCAGCGACATACTAGGACGCCGCGTGGACGAGTTCCTTCTCAATTCAAGCCTCGGGGAACGGTTATCGCGGGGTGACGCCGAAGTGATGAGGACCCGGAAGGCACAAGTATTCGAAGAGACAATCGTCATCGCAGGACAGCTCGCGGTCTACCAAAGCGCGAAAGCGCCGTGGCTCGACGCAACAGGAAAGGTCATCGGGGTGTCGGGTATCTCACGAGACATCACGGCGCGCAAAGCCCTCGAGCAGCGCGCGTTGGAGGCCGACGAGCGCAAAGGCCGGTTCATCGCAATGCTCGGTCACGAACTCCGCAACCCGCTGGCGCCATTAAGCGCCGGCATCGAACTCCTGCGCAATACGCACGGCGCGTCTGCGCACTCGAAGACGGTTCTCGACCGGATGCATCGGCAAATGGAGGTTCTGGTGCGTCTGTTGGACGACATGCTGGACGTTGCCCGCATCGACCAGGGAAGGCTCGAGGTGCGTCCTTCCTGGCAAAGGACAAAGGACATCCTCGACACGGCGGTGAGCGGCGTAGTTGCGTCAACGGAGTCCCGAAAGCAGCAAATCATCGTGAACACGGAAAAGGCACCCGTATTCGTATTTGCTGACCCTGTGCGTCTCGCGCAAGGCATAACCAATCTCGTCTCTAACGCGTCGAAGTTCTCCCCGCACGGCTCGACCATAACTGTCGACATCGCAGTCGATGACAATAGCGTGACGTTTGCCGTCACAGACGAGGGCGCTGGCGTCGCCGTTGATGACAAGACTCGGATTTTCGAGATGTTTGCGCAGGGAGAAGGTGCAAAACACCTGGAAGGCATGGGTATTGGACTCGCGCTCGTAAAGGAAATATGCACGGCGCATGGTGGCTCGGTGAACGCGGAACGTTCTTCGACCGGCGCAGGCTCACGCTTCGTGATTGAGTTGCCTTTACCTTCGCGCGTTGCGGAAGAGGTCGCAGATGCTCAGGGAAGCGGGTCTACAGGCGCCCCGGCCCGTTCAACCCAAGGCCCCTCGTTGCTGGTCGTAGACGACAACGTCAATGCCGCCGAGGGACTCTCAGACTTGCTCGTGCAGTATGGCTGCAAAGTTGAGGTGCGGCACGACGGCGCGGCCGCCCTCGCAACGCTCAGCGAGCAGAAATTTGATGCCGCGATTCTGGACTTGGGGATGCCCGGCATGGATGGCTTCGAGCTGGCCCGGCGTATCCGGGCATCGTCCGTAAGCCGGGGAATTCGCCTTATCGCCCTGAGCGGATGGGCGTCGAGCAAGGACCGCGTGAAGTCGAAGGATGCCGGCTTCGACGCGCATCTCGCGAAGCCTGCGACAGTGGAAGTCCTGCTCGACGCAATCGGGAGTCCGGCCGGCGTGCAATTGAAGACCGACGATAGCGCAATCAGCAAATGAACGTGGACGGCCTCGCCGTTGAAATTCCAGCAGCGTAGCCGTAGTTCGCACCTTGCGCGGTTACCCTGCAAGCTTTCCGCTCAATCCGGAGACTTACGGAAGAACCCACCCGCCGATATAACAGCCTTTTCCGCGTGCCCGCCGCTGCCCGGTAGCTCGGAAGCCCGACGGAAAAGAAAACGGCCTCCACACGGTTTGTGTCGAGGCCGTCGAAATCAGACTGCAATCAGGTGGGAAATCTCGTCCATTCAGTAGTGTGGCCAGCCGGCGCGGTGTGGTGGAACTCCCACAGCTCGTCGTTCGTGAGCCTGCCGTCCTCAAGCGTCAGCCTCTCGAAGCTGCCCGCGAATCCCACTCTGGCGGTGAGCACCATCTTGTGGGAATCCACCTCGACGGCGTCCACAATCTGACCGCTATTGGTTCGGTCCACCTTTCTGACCAAGGTGCCAAGCCACCTCTTCTCGTTGTCCGTCATCGCATGCCCTCGATTTTAAAAAAGTTGCAGCATTGTATGCCGCTGCCTTGAAGTGTAGTAATGGCGACCGGCCAGGACTTCACTGTATGCACTGCCGAGCAACCCGTTATGGCAGTGCAAGGGAGGCGACCACTTGCGGTGCCGACAGCGCGTCCTTGACGTCCTCGTAGGACAGGTCCCACCTCTGGAGGAAGTTCCGTACGCGATTGGTGTCATTGACCGACGTGCGCTCGGTGCGCGAGACCGCGAAGAGTCTGCGCCCTGCGGCCGCCATGCTCCTCGTGTCGCGAATCGCCATGAAAACTGCCTCGAGCTGCGCTTCGTCGAACCAGTCGACAGGGCGCTCGCCGAGCACCCGGGCGGTAAGGCCCGAGCTCACGCCAGACAGATGCTTCAGGTCGGCGCTCGCATTGAGAGCCTCCTCTCGCGCGCCGCCCGTGCTTCCGGTCAGGACCGTCCAGCGCTGCTTGAGGTGCCCAATCTCCCGCTCGACCACATCAATGTCGATACGCCCACCCTCCGCGAGCGTCGCCATGCGCGCGACCGAAGCCGAGAGGTCCCGGAAGTTGCCCGGCCACGGCGCGCGCTGCGCGAATGCGAGATAGGCTTCCCGCGCGGCACGGTTAAACGACACCTTCACGCCGAGTTCGCCGCCGGCGGCGCGTAGCTCGTAGTCGATGTTCGGCTCGATGTCCTCCGGCCGCTCGGCGATGCCCGGCATCCGGAACGTCCACACGTTCAGCCGCGCATACAGGTCGGCCCGAAACCGACCCTGCGCGACTTCCACGTCGAGGTCCTTGTTAGTTCCGGCGATAAGCTGGAAGTTAGATTCCACCTCCTTGTCCGAACCCATCGGCATGAACCGCTTGTCCTCCAGCGCGCGCAGCAGCATGGCCTGTTCGTCCAGCGGCAGTTCGCCGATTTCATCGAGAAGGAGCGTTCCGTTGTGGGCGGCGCGCAGCAGCCCCTCACGCTCGGTGACAGCCCCGGTGAAAGCGCCCTTCTTGTGACCGAACAAAGTGCTCATCGCATTGTCACCGCGCAAGGTCGCGCAGTTGACCTCCACGAATGCTCCACTCACCAGATGGCGGCGCGCACGAAGCTCATAGATGCGCTTGGCGAGCTGCGTCTTACCTGCGCCCGTCGGGCCGGTGAGGAGAATCGGCGCGCTCGAGCGCACGCAGACCTTCTCGATATCACCGATGAGCCGGTTGAAATCCGCGTTGCGCGTGACGATACCGCTCTTCAACAGCGCCTCGCTCTCCTCGCTCTCAACCGAGAAGCGCGCCGCCAGCAGGTCGTAGGCAGCCAGGTCAAGGTCAATGACTTTGAGTATCCCGCGCCACGTGTCTGGCTCCCCCTTCTTGCCCTTCGGCATGGTGTCAACGAGCCGGCCCGGAAAGTGCCGCGACTCGGTCAGCGCGAAGAGGCAAATCTGTGCGACGTGCGTTCCCGTCGCGAGATGCACGAAGTAATCCGTGTCCTCTTCGAATGAATACCCGCGCGCGAAGTCGTGCAGCGCGAGGTACATCTCCTCGACGCTCCACGGGTCTTCGATATCCAGCACGTGAAGAGCCACGTCGGTGCAGGGACTGACAGCGATGATGTCAGCCTTGACCTGCTCGGCCAGCTCAACGTCCTTTTCCGAGACCAGCAGGAGCTCCACGCGCGCGACCGGAAACTCATCGTGAGCACAGACAGAGACCGTCGGCCGCCAGCGCTCCCACCGCGATTTGGAAAAGCCGCCATCCAGTACTGTGCCAAGAAAGCCGATAACAACCTGCTTGCGAGAAATCATAATAATTTTAACGGTGTAGTTGTCGTCACTTGCAAATGGACGCAGTTCCAGTGCGGCACAGGGCGAACGGCGTTTCCGTGGCTACTCCGCGCTTGCGAACCACTCATCGACGGTCATCACGTCCGGGCCGTAATACACACCTTCTTCGAAGAAGTTATCGGGGTTGAAGCTTACGCCGGCGAACTTGAGCTCATGCGCAGTTCGATTGGCTTGACACCACGCCTCGAAATCCACCACGAAGTCTTCGGCCGACTTGTAGAGCACCGGTACGGTAACGCGACAGTGATACGTGCAGCCGTCGGTTACTCCGTAGTCGACAACGAGACGTACCCGGCCATCGGCCACCAGTTTTTGGGATTGTTCTGCCATCAAATGTTTCCTCGTCGGTGGTCATCAAGACAGACGCTAGCCATTGGGGCCAAAGGGCCTCCAGTTCATCGGCTCGTCCGGGTCAGCGCCGCATCCGGGTCAAAGCCGCAATAGCGAGCCGTCGTCGATTTGCTGAATCATCTCGTGGCAAAGACGGAACTTGCCGTACGCCACGGCCGCGTCCTGGCCTGCAAGCTTGCCCTTGAGCTGTGCGGTGCCGTTGTTGACGTCGAAGCCGAATTCCTTCTGGAGTGCTTCCGCCCGCCGCTCCAGTGCCGCCAGCAGCGTGGGTTTGCTGACTCGGTCTGTCTGCTGAAGCAGGTCATGGAAAAGACGGAACTTGCCGTAGTCCACGGCCGCATCCTGACTTGCAAGCTTGCCCTTGAGTTGCGCGGTGCCGTTGTTGCGGTCGAAGCCGAACTCCTTCTGGAGTGCTTCCGCCCTGCGCTCCAGTGCCGCGAACAGGTTGGGTTTGCTGAACCGGTCTGTCATCGCTTCCCCGTTGATGTCGTTGGTTATATCTCAATGCGTAGATTGTATCGAACCAGATAGATTTTGTAAAGGCTTAAACCGAGTCCGGATTCCGCGCCGAAACTTTTTGAAAATTTTTTCTCCTGTCAAAACAGGTGTTTAGCGTGAAGTCGAAGCGGCTGGCACTCGGCGCGCAGCAAGGCTGGCACGCCTCTCGCAATATAAGGCTCATCAGCGCAGCGACGCTTTACAAAGTTCCCTCCGGAACCGCTGCCCACCACGAACCATAGACGCGAGATTCATTATGGCAAACCGCAACTTGTTCGGCTCCGCAGTACGCGTGATGCCGGAATCCGACACCCTGAACCGGGCTGGCGGGCGTGCATACAAGCTGTCTGCGAAGGCCGCGCTGGCCCAGATGGCAATGACCGGCACTCTCGCCGATACGTACTACGCTTCGGCGTCGGACCAACTGGCGGACGTAAAGGCGTACGCTCAGGAAGTCGACGCGGAGTTCCTGGCGAAGTTGGCCGTGTACGCCCGTCAAGACGGCTACATGAAGGACCTGCCGGCGTTTCTGTGCGCGGTAGTGGCGGCGCGTGACGTGACGCTGCTGTCGAAAATCTTCGACCGCGTTATCGACAACGGGAAGATGCTGCGCAATTTCGTGCAAATCGTGCGCTCCGGTGCTGCCGGCCGCAAGTCACTCGGCACGCGTCCGAAGAAGCTGGTCGCAGCATGGCTGAATGCTGCGAACGATAGCCACCTGTTGGCCGCGTCGGTGGGCAACAGCCCGTCGCTGGCAGACGTGGTGCGCCTGTCGCATGCGAAAGGCCGTGACGAATCGCGCGACGCGTTCTTCAAATACCTGCTGACGGGTAACGTCGGAGAAGCACTGCCGCAGGTGGTTCGCGACCTCGCTGACTTCCGCGAAGGGCTGGGAGTCGAGATTCCGCGAGTGCCGTTCGAGTTGTTGACGTCGCTGGACCTGTCCGAGGCGAACTGGGCGCAGATTGCCCGCAACGCGACGTGGACGCAGACGCGGATGAACCTGAATACCTTCATGCGCCATGGCGTGTTCGAGTCGCGTGAAATGGTCGATGTCGTGGCGGCGCGGCTGCGCGACCCGGCCGAAGTGCGCAAGGCTCGGGCGTTCCCGTACCAGCTGCTGGCTGCGTACCTGTTCGCAGGCTACGATGTGCCGACGAAGCTGAAGAACGCGCTGCAGGACGCCATGGAAGTGGCAGTGGAAAACGTGCCGGACTTCGGGATGGACACCGCCGTGCTCGTGGACGTGTCGGGTTCGATGAAGGACCCCGTGACGGGCAAGGGTTCAGCGAATCCGTCGAAGATTCGCTGCGTGGATGCAGCTGCGCTCTTCGCTTCGGCGATTCTGCGCAAGAACGAGGACGCGGTAGTGGTGCCGTTCCAGCGGATGGTGCGCGAAGTAACGCTGAACCCGCGTGACTCGGTCGTCTCGAACACGCAGAAGCTGTCGGCGTTGCTGGGTGGCGGGACCGCGTGTTCGGTGGCGCTCGCTGAGCTCAATCGTCGTGGGTCACGAGCACAGCTCGTGATTTACGTGAGCGACAACGAGTCGTGGGCGGAGTCGGGCCGGTGCGGGCAGACCGCCACGCCGACGATGGGTGAATGGCGGGAGTACAAGCGCCGCAACCCGAAGGCGAAGCTGGTGTGTATCGACATCACGCCGAACACGACCACGCAGGCGAAGGAGTCGACCGATGTGCTCAATATCGGGGGCTTCTCCGACAACGTGTTCAAGGTCATCGCGCAGTTTGCGAAGGGCCAACTCGGCGGCGAGCACTGGGTAGCTGAAATCGAGAAGGTTGAGCTGTAAAAGCCGGTTGGGCGGCGCGCCGCCGCCCTGCCGCACAGAATTCAAGGTTTGGTGCCGGCGCCCCGAATTTAGTCGCGGACTACATTTTTGGGGAATGAGCTGTCTCGACACCTTTTGTCGGGGCGTCGGCGCCATCAGTATTGCGGTAGTGAAGATTTGGGCGAATGCCAGCGGGGAGTACATTCAATTGGTGAACTCACCTCTCCGCGTTTTTGTCGCCCATCCTGTTGTGAATGATGTACCTAGTCGGTGAGCGGGTTACCCCAGCTCCCGGCGTCAGAATTCAAGGTTTGGCCCCGGTGTCTCGAATTTAGTCTGGGACTCCATTTTCGGGAAATGACTCGTCTCGACGCCTTCTTGTCGAGGCACCGGAGCCATCAGTATTGCAGTTGGAAAGCTTTGGGCGAATGCCTCGCGTGGATTACATTTTCTTTCGGTGAAACCTACGTCTACGCACCTTTTTGTCGCCCATCTCGTTGTGTTGTTGTACAGCTTTTGGGGCTGGCCGCGAATGCCGTCGCGGACTACATCGGATATATGCACGTCTCGACATTCCTTGTCGCGGCCGGCTCCAGAAAACGTTGCAGGGAAGTCGAATGCCCGTTGGGACTACATTTATGCAAAGTGACCTGTCTCGATATTTCTTTGTCGACTTTCCTGCAACCCCTTTTCGATTATCGAGCGTCCTCGGAACAAAGAATGACAGACCTCTTGAAAGACTATGCCCGCCGCATCGGCATTGATTCGCTGTCGCTTACCGACCTTATCGAATCTCATTGTTCCCTCCGAGAAGAGCGCAAGAAGTTTCAGGCCGAATGGCAGACGGAGTTACAAAATGGACGCGAATACGGTCGCGCGCAGGCGGAGCGGGAAGTAAGGGAGTTGGGCTGGTTCAGCGCGGAGCGCCTCCGCTCGATGACGCTTAGCGAGCTTGCCGAGCTGATTCGCGTCGACTAACGTCTCCTCATTTGTGGGTCCCTGCTGTGCGCGGCATTGGGTCACACCACATAGAAAATCCGGGTCTCGATGCCCGGCAACAGAAAGCGCGAGTTTGTCGAATGCCGAGTGAGGGTTTCATCTTGTGACATCCTCACCGCCCTAAAGGACGGTGCTTCCTTGATTCGGCCCCTTCGACCGGTGGAATCGGGAGTTTCGCCGCACCGGGCAACGGTTTTTTAGGCCGATGCATCGGGGTCTTGGCTGCCGGCGTAGCTTTCGCACCGCCGGTCTTTCCTCGTTTCCTCAAGTTGGCGTGAGGTGTACGCTTCACAGAAACCTCTGAAGCGCTCGCGCGCTCGAGATGCGGCGACGTGCCCACCTCTTCGGTCTCTCCACGTATGACGACGGCAAGCCCTGCCGCCGGACGGCTCATTAACTGAGCTCGCCCAAACCCAATCAACATCGCGATGTTTGCTGAAACGACATCGCGGTTATCCTTCAGCCCGCATTTCGGGCACTCATGAACTCGGTCCTTCAGGCTTTTCGGAACTGCTTCGCCGCACAAACACGATTGGCTGTTTCCGCCGATGCCCGGCCGCTTGTTCGGGACCGGGACGTACCGGTTGCCGAGCTTCGACTTCATCTGCTGCTTTTGCGCGTAGATGCCCCGGTCCGCCGCCGAACGCGCGAGCTTCCGGTTTTTCAGCATGAACT
Source organism: Paraburkholderia sp. UCT31 (assembly GCF_014397655.1). Taxonomy (NCBI): domain Bacteria; kingdom Pseudomonadati; phylum Pseudomonadota; class Betaproteobacteria; order Burkholderiales; family Burkholderiaceae; genus Paraburkholderia; species Paraburkholderia sp. UCT31. The sequence continues at coordinate 8,380 of NZ_VZQP01000009.1, read as the reverse complement.
TTATCGGATGCTCTTCAACCGCGACGCACCGGTAGGTCTTCTCGATACGGTCCGCTATCTTCCGGTGGTGATACTGCCGGATATTCTTGACTTTCGTGTGGAGCTTCGCGACGACCTTGATTTGTTTCTTCAGCCGTTTCGAATAGGCGATTTCGCGCAGCGCCGGCAGCGGCTCAGCTTTTTGCGCGGCCCGCCGCGCCTGGTCATCATGATATTGAGCCTTCCGAACCTCGAATTTACGACTCATGTTGCGTTGCTCGTGCCGCAGCTTTGCAAGTGATTCTTTTAGCGCCTTCGGCGGGTCAAAAACCTCACCATGGGCCGTCGTCAACAGCGACGTCAGGCCGGTATCCGCTCCCGTGTCGTCCAGCGCCAGAACCTCATTTGCGGCTCGGTACACGTCGACCGCCTGCAGGTGGCAGGAAATAACCGCCCACCAGCGACCGTCGGCGAATTTCACTGTTACCGTCTTGGGCGTGCCGCGCATCCGGCGATAGTCGCGAACCCGAAAGTGCCCGAGCTTCGACAGATGAAGAACACCTTGGCGCAGGCGCGCACTAGGGCCGTACTGTGGATATGTAAAGCTGGTGTACTCTTTTTTGTCGATGCAGTGCGGCGGTCGGACGCCGCGCCGACCGGACTCGAACGTCTCCAGCCAGCGTTTGGTCGCTTCGTCGACACGAACAGCGACGTTTTGAAGAACCTGACTTTGAAGCACCGCGAACCGGGGCTCGTCGCGGGCTAACCGCGCGACCGAAATGTACTGGTCCGCAACTGTCAGGTACTTTGGTTTTTCACCCGCAGCGCGGCGGCCTCGCTGCGCGACACGGTCTGCTTCCCGGTCCGCGACGAGTCGCTCACGAACCTCCCAGCAGAGGTGGACGGTATTGAAAAGTTTGGCAGACTCCTCCTTCGTAGTGTCAAGCGGGAACCGGTACACGCGCACCACGCCCGAGTGTTTCGGGCGCTTCTGTCGCTTGACGCGTGAAGGTTTTTTGGTCTGCATATGTAAAGCTTACAGCCCGTTCGATGGACTGTCCAGGGAAGACTATGCCTTATATCCTCCCCTGAAGGAGGAGGATATAAGGTACCGGATGTTGAATGAACAGCCCCGCTCATCCTTGTCGACAGGCTCGCGCCCTTTCGCGCCAAAACGCGTTGAGACAGCCAGGTTTGCCACTGCCCGGGACTGGTTGCGCCTCCTAGGACCGAAAAGCCTTCGCTCTGCGCGGGCTTTTCTCTTTTGACGCCTAGCCTATTTGGGGCCGATTTTAACTGTCGACCGCTGAGTAGCATCAGGCTTGTGCCGGCTTGTCGATGCCTTTACAATCACGTTTCGCGCAAATATGTGAACGGAAATGACGACCGACGATTATGAGGTTCCGGACGACTATGCCGCGCCGGATTGGGCCAATCGACAACGCGTCCACGACTGGAAGAACTACATCAGCGAGCACCTCCAGGCGATGTGGCACACGTTCACGCCTGACCAAAAGGCCGCGATTGCCGCCAACGCGCACTTGCAGGCGGGCCTGGAGAACTGGGACTGATAACAGGTGTCCTCAGGTGAGAGGCAAGCCCCCCTGCTCTCCAACCAAGAAAAACTCCGCCAGGCTTGCGCATGGCGGAGGAATGAAGAAATGGGCATCAATATGGCAGAGCGCCGTATTCGACCCCACGCGCGAGGTTGCACAGGAATTTGTCGAGCGCCTTTTCGTCAAGGCCCTCGCATGCGATACCGTCCTGTCCGTAGGGATTTGTGTACCACACAAAACCTTCGTCGTACGTCAGTGAATGGCCTTCGACGCTGACTTCCTCCCGTTGGCCCAGCTTTAGAACGAGTTCCGCCGGTGTCGGAAGACCGAGTGCAGTCCAATCCCTGGCGGCAATTCGCTGTTCAACAAGCGCGTCGGCCTCTGCTTTCGCTCGCTCCCGCGCCTTGGCCTGCTCTTCCTTTTCCCGCCGCTCGATTCCCTCATACCAGGCAGCGCTCAGCTCGACCTCGTTCGCCAGCAGGTTAGGAATGGACTCGTGTCCGTAGTAGTAGCCGGCCTTTTCAGCGTGCTGCCAAGCGTCCGCGCGATGGCTCATCCTGGCTGTATACGCCGACTCGCCGACTATGTCTGCTATTACCCCGTGCGCCGAGGCAACTCGTGCCTTCAACGCAAGACTAAACAGGCTTTGCTCCGATGTATTCGTGCTCGATACGTCATTCATTATGATTTCCTCAGGTTGACCTGTACCTGAGGTATAGCGGATAGCGCCAAGACTGTCGTATTGATGGCGCGCTACATCTCGGCAACCGGGCGGTCCTGCTGCGTTGGAGGCGAGGCATAGTTGGATGTAGCGGCCGCCGGCGGTGCCGACGCGGCAGGAATGGCCGGAGCTGCTGCAGCGGCGCCTGGCGCTCCGGACGTGGCTCCTGCAGACGCGGCCACTGTCGAAGATGCAGCAACAGTCTGACCCGGCGCCTGACCAACGCTCACGAAATCTTCCTGGTCGGAAGAGGTGATAAACATGTCCGTCTCGTCGAGCGGCGTCGGTGCTGTAGCGTTGGGCGGGAACTTCGTCCCGCTAAAATGGACTTTGAGCGGATACAGCCCTCCGGCCGGGGTGGGGACAAACGCCGCATCGGTCGTGATTTCGAAGCATGGACCCGGAGCGTCCGTGTGCAAGGCGGCATACGCACGGCAGGCTTGCATCTGTGAGCCGTCGACATGTGCCAGCACCGACCCAAGCATCGCAAAGCCGATTGGCCTGAAGGTCGCGGCACTGGTAGCCTCGTCCGGAATAATCGCTGAATAGATGTTCGAGACGGCGACGGCCCCGGTCGCATTGCGCTGGACGTCGGTCAGAACGAGGCCTCGTACACCCTTACCTACCTGCACGAGCCGTGGCGCGTTCCGCGCGAGGTCGTAAGTTCCTCTAGCGCCCGCGACCGCAATAGGCGTTAGGGGCACCAGCATTTTGTATTCGTTTGGCTCGTGGACGTCTTCACGTACGACCATGCCGGCCACGACCGGCTTGCACCCGTCGCAAGTCGGGTCGGCCCAGCTTTGCGGTGTGGCAGCAAGGAGGTAGAGCCAGGTGCGAGGCTTCTTTAGCAACGTGAGTTTGCCCAGTACGTGTACGTTGAACCGCACGCCGGTGCTAGCGCGAAACGCGTTGAAAGAACTGTTTGCAGGGAACCCTGCGAACTGGAAGGTTCCCGACTTCGTCGTGTCATCGTAGTCGGGCAACTGAGACCGGATGGGGCCGACATAGACAGGTGGCGCGCTGGCGGCCACGGGAACTACGACTGACGGTGCGGCCGTGGCGACCGGCAGCGAAGAGGCCCCCGACGAGCGGTCCGGATTGGCGGAGAACGCAGCGACCACGAGGGCGCTTACTCCCAGAACCGCGAAGGCCACACCAAATTTGCGCTGTGGGTTTTTGCTGCCGGTACTCGCCGTCGTCATGGCAGGTGCGTCCTCCATCTCCTCGTGAGGATGCGTGGAGGGCGCTTCCTGGGCGGCGCGGGCCGCGTCAACAGCCGCCTCCGCTACCGTCCTTGCGATATCAACCGGACAACCGTGTGCAAGCAGTGCACCGAGAATAACGTCGCTATTGTGGCCTGCCTCCGCGAGACCGGAGGCGAACTGAAGCATTTGTTCCCACGCCTGGCGCGCGGCATCGTCGTCGGTTCGCGCCGATTCCCGCATCGAGGCGTCGTACTGAGCTCGCCTGGCCTGGTCGGATAGCACCGCATACGCGGCGCGGATTTCCTGAAACCGCGCCGCCGCTTCCGCTTCATTCCCGTGATTTCGGTCGGGATGCCATTTCATTGCCGATTTGCGGTATGCCGACTTGATTTCCGCAGCAGAAGCTGTTTCTCCCACCCCGAGCACATCATAAAGTGTGTTCATCGCTTGGCCTTTTTTCTTCACTTTTTATACGCGGGCACATATTACCATTCGTGTCGCTGGGAAAGAGCCCGGGTTTTACAACCCGTTTGCTACACGCGGGAGGCCCCTCAAGTTTTCGGAGAATCCCCTATGTCCCTACAGGTTGAAAAACTTATTCAGCTTCCGGAACAGTTCCAGCATTTCGAGCTGACCATGGCTGGCAACAATGCGGTTGCTCGTACTGTCCGCAAGGTCCACGTCACCGACGAGCTTGTAACGTGCGACGCATGCGCGGTGCAGGTCGACGACATCTGGAAAGCGTCATTCTCGCTGTATTCGAACGACGAAGGTCACGCTACCTACCACGCCAAAGCGGAGCTCGATGCTTTGGCAGCACGCACGTTCCCCAGCGCGCAGCTGGCAATGGAGGCGGCTCTCAGTTCGCTCGATGACGGCTTTGACACGCTCGCTGCGGCGCGCGAGTACGATGGCGAGGATTACGACGGCTCGGACACCTAGCCCGAACACACTCCCCCTCCCGGTTCTAATCCGTTTTGATTCCAGCACGCACGCCCTCGGGCCTGCGTGCGCTTTTTTTGTGGTCCGGTATTGCTCACGCGACGTTCCGGCTCCCGACTGTTGAAGCCCTCAGCGGCGCGTAAAAAAACCACCCTTGGGAAAGGGTGGCCTTGAATCAAATTACGGCTGAGTCTGACCTTCCGCTTGAGTCACCGCGACTTCATTGCTAGCCATCGCGGGGTCCTGGTTGGGCTGCTTAGCGTTCGCTTGGGTCACAAGCCGATGAAGCATGCCGAAAGCCGCTCCCACTGGATTTGTTACGGCCGAGACGGTCGTTACAAGCGCGGATACGTTCGCACTCGAGTTTGCCATGCTTTGGATATCCGAAGCATTCGACGCCTGGGGCGCGGACGCTTCTGGGTCCGCCGAAGCAGTTTTATTGAAGCCTTGCTTCGCACCCGAGACAACTGAGTCGCCCAAATCCGAAACGTGCCGTGCAACGGTTCCCAGCAGATTGCCGAGAGCGGAGCCGATGGCGATATCCGCACGTGCCGCCTGCGCCGTGTCTTCCGCGTGAGCAACAGCGGAGGAAAATGCGAACATTGCGAAAGCGATTGCGAAGAGTTTCTTCATGGTAATGGCCTTGAGATGAGTTGTCCTGGAAAGGTGCACGCTGTGCCATTGGTGTAGCGAACCTGCCGCGCATTCCCTGGCGGAGTCGTCAGAGAACTCTTTCGTTGTTCCCTTTGCTCAGAGGACTATCCTCCAGCCGGCTCCACGCCTATACTTGCGCGGTTTAAGCATGTCGCTTAAGCAAATTCGCAGAGGACAATGATGGCCACGTTAGAGCAAATTCAGACCAAAATCAGTAAGCTTGAAGAACAAGCCAATGCGCTTCGCCTCAAAGAGTCGGAGAAGGTTATTTCGACTATCAAGAAACTGATGGACGCGCACAACCTCACCGCCGCTGACCTGAGCGGGGCAATTCCTGGGCCGACGAAGGGTTCGTCCGCCGCGACCAAGTCAACGGACTCGAAGGGCGGCCTCCCGCCCAAATATCGTGACCCGAAAAGCGGGCTGACCTGGAGCGGTCGCGCGCGTCCGCCGGCGTGGATTGCAAACGTGAAGGACCGCTCGAAGTTCCTCATTGCGGACGATGAGTCGTCGGCGAAGACGGAAGCGGCATTGCCGGAGCAAAAGGTAGATGGTCGCAAGGGGCGGAAGTTGGACCTCTCCCCCAAATACCGCAACCTCAAAACGGGCGCCACCTGGACCGGGCACGGCCGCGCGCCGGCGTGGATTGCAAACGTGAAGGACCGCTCGAAGTTTCTGATTGAAAGCCAGAGCGAAGCTGCAAAGCCCTCGGCGACGAAGGCCGCAGTGCAAGCAAAGGCGCCGACGAAAGTGAAAGCAGCTCCGGTCAAGGTCAAAACTGTTGCAAAGACCAAATCCAAAGCAGTAGCCCCGGTGCCTCAAAAAGCGGTCAGCGCCAAGAAGGCTACCGTCGCGACGAAGCCTACGGCCGTGAAGAAGACGGCTGGCGCAAAGGATGCCGTCGCGACGAAAGCCATTTCCGGCAAAAAGGTAAGTGTCGCGAAGAAGGCTTCGCCGGCCAAGACGGCCAAGGCTGCTCCGGCCAGCGCGAAGAAAAAGCAGGTGGCGAAGCCTGCCGCAAGAGTCCAGTTGGACACCGCACCGGTGTCAACGAGCGACGTCCTCGCGACCGCTACGCAGCAAGTAGAAGAAGCAGCAATCGCGTAAAAGCCAAGCGCGGCTAAATCCAGAAGGTCCTGCGGGGTTTGCCTGCAGGACCTTTTTTCTTTCTGTGGTCATGCTTTTCGAAACGACGCTGGTCCGCCGCCAACCTGCCGCGAATTCCGGAACCTGTTGCATGGTCGACGCGCCGCGAAAGAAAGCGAGTCGTGGGTTACACGACTCGCCAGGAATTACCAAACCGCTCTTACTTCCTCCGCGCCTATGCCGCTAACGCGAGCAACCGTGCAGCCTTCATTCGCTCCTGAATCTCAGGACCATTCAGCCCGGGCTGGATAACATCCCGGGAGTTGACACGCGACACCCTCGCCAAGCCTTGGGACAGCGCCAAAGCCCAGTCCGGTGCAACGTATCCAAGGGCCGCCAGCACAAGTCCAAACCGCGCTTTCTGCCGAGGTGCATCGGACGTGAGGAGCAGCTCCAATACATCTTCTGCCGGCGCTGCCTGCGCGCTGTGGCCCGATGCCCATGTCAGAAGCCGATGAGTAACACTCGCGACTTCACGCACGCTTGAAGGAATACGCGACGCCTTGGCCTCATCCACTGTCCATCGCCTTGAAAACATCAAAGCAAATCGGACTTCGACCGGCTGCCCGTCCCCCGTCGCGCGCGAAACTGCCTCCGGATACGTCTTCTCGGTCGCGAGATACTCAGCGAACGGCGGCCGGCTCGCGAAGCCAAGCGCAAGCAGTGCCTGCGTCATCAGCCACGGATGAGGTTCCATCAAGCCCTTTTCGACCTCCTTCCACACCCGTTCCGGCGTGAGATGGTCCGTCTCTCCCGAGACCACCATCTCGCGCAGCATCGCCTGCGTTTCCCGAGCGATAGTCCAGTCCGGGCCGAATCGCGCGAGGAACCGCGCGACCCGTAAGAGCCTCAACGGGTCCTCCCGAAACGCCAGTGTCGTGTGACGGATGACCTTGGCCTTCAGGTCGGCCGCGCCACCGTATGGGTCAACCAGCGTGCCGTCGGCCCTCATCGCCATCGAGTTGATGGTGATGTCCCGCCGCGACAGGTCTTCCTCGAGCGTGACGGCCTCCGTGCTGACTGCAAAGCCGCCATAACCGTGCCCGTTCTTTCTCTCGGTTCGAGCAAGCGCGTACTCGTCGTGACTCTGCGGGTGCAGGAAGACAGGAAAGTCCGCGCCGACCTGGGCGTAGCCCAAGGCGCGCATCTGCTCCGCGCTACTTCCAATCACCACATAGTCGCGGTCCTTGGGCTCGCAGCCCATTAACATATCCCGTACCGCGCCGCCTACCAAATATACTTCCATGGGTTCCTCTTCTGAAAAATGGTCTGCTTCGTATAGCTTTTGGCGATGCGACCGCCTCGACATTCGCGATGGTTCGCTAGACGTCCCAGAACCGAGCCAGTGTCTGGCATTACGGAAACCCGAGAGGAAACAAATGCGACTGGAGTACATTCCCCACAACGCCGAGCGCATCTCGGACGTCATCGAACGGCTCGAAGCAAAATTGCGCGCTTATGGCGACATCGCGGTCGTCGGCAACGATGGCAAGCCGCTCTGTATCGGCTACGACAGCGTCCGTGCTACCGCCGACGGCTATCTTGTCGTTGAGTAAGCGCTGATTCCCGGCGCGACCCCTCATTTTGCCCCGGGTTCTCCTGGGGCATTTCTCTTTTGTGGCGAGCCTCGGCCCACCGACTCATCGGCGAATAAGTCGCGCGGATAGCGAGCTGGCTGATGTCGCGGTTCGTATCCGTCAATGGCGTCTGTCCACGTCGCGAGTCACCGTTCACGGGAACTCCGTGCGGTAGCTATATGCAAAAACCGGCGATTTTCCTTCTCCCCCAATGTACTTCGAACCGTCGGAAGTCGGTCTCGATTTGGGCCGAATCGCCCAGCAGGTTAACCCCTGTTATGAACGGCGCGGGCTTTGAATTCTAGCCGATGCACAGCGAACCACTCTTTCCGTTAAATGCGAATGAAAAGCAGACTAAATAAACTTCTCACGGCAGTCCTGCTGGGGTTGGCTACGCAATTGGCGATGGCCGGCACCACGTACACCTATCGTGTCGTTGTTCCGGGGATAAAAGCGCCCGCGCCGCCGTTGCCGCAAGCGCCCGCTACTGGCTCTGTGCCCTTTACAACGGTCGGAGCGACATCGTGGACTGTGCCTAACGGTATCTCCTCCATCAGCTTTGTCCTGGTAGGCGGGGGTGGAGGTGGCGCAGGTATTTGG